>NZ_JBEXYR010000016.1:0-161635 GCF_040631005.1 Micromonospora sp. NPDC005707 | reverse complement strand
GGCCCGTCGCGCCCCCCCCGGCAACACCCCGCGGGGCGGCGCGGGCCCCCGCCGCCCGGCCGGGCGGCGGGAGCCGTCCCCGTCAGGGCAGGGAGACGCCGCCGTCCACGTTGAGCAGGTTTCCCGTGATCCAGGAGCCGGCGGGCGAGGCGAGGAAGACCACCGCGGCGGCCACGTCGTCCGCGGTGCCGAGCCGGCGCAGCGGCAGGGTGTCACGCATGTTGCCGAACACGTCGGCGCTCTCCTGCGACGACATGCCCATCATGTTCACGGCCACGCCCTCGGTGGGGATCGGGCCGGGGCCGATGGCGTTGACCCGGATGCCGTGCGGCCCCCACTCCCGCGCCCAGGAGCGGGTCAGCGAGAGGATGGCCGACTTCGCCGCCCCGGCCGGCGAGTAGAGCGGGAAGCCCCGCTCCGGGTCCGGCATCAGGATCGAGATGATGGAACCGCCGCCGGCGGCGATCATGTCGCGGACGAATGCCTGGCTGACGTGGAACGTGCCGAAGAGATCGATGTCCACCACGGTGCGGAATCCCCGCGCGCTGACCTTCTCGGCCGCCATCCGGAAGTTGCCGGCCGCGTTGTTCACCACCAGGGACACCGGGCCCAGCTGCTCGCGGACGCCGCGGGCCAGGGCCCGCACGGCCCCCTCCTCGCGTACGTCGCAGGGCACCGCCACGCAGGTGCCGCCGGTGTCGACCTTGAGCGCCTCGGCCGCCGCGGCGAGCCGTTCGGCGTTGCGGGAGGCGATCGCCACCGTGGCGCCGTGGCGAAGCAGGGCCCGGCTGATGCCGTACCCGATGCCGGTGCCGCCGCCGGTCACCACCGCGACCTGGCCGGCCAGCGCGTCCGGCGCGAAGACCTGTCGTTCCGTCACGTCAACCCCTTCCTCGGTCCGGGCGTGCGGCCGCGGACCAGCTCCACATCTGGGTGCGCCGGCGGCTCACAGCCGGGCCAGCGCGGACACCACCTCGGCCGGGCTAGGCTGCGCGACGATCTCCGTGTGCAGCCGGGCGGCCGCGCCCGCCCAACCCGGATCGGCGAGCACCGTGGAGACCGCCGTGGCGATGTCGTCCACCGTGGTCCCGTCGGCCTTCAGGGCGATGCCGGCGCCGGTGGCGGCGAGCCGCTCGGCGTTGAAGGTCTGGTCGGGCACCGGCGTGACCAGCACTTGCGGCACGGCGCAGGCCGCGGCGGTGAGCATGGTGCCGGCGCCGGCGTGGTGCACCGCCGCGGCGCAGCCGGGCAGGATGAGGTGCAGCGGCGTCTCGGTCAGCAGCCGGACCCCGGGGCCCGGGTCGCCGAGCGCCGCCCGGTCGGACTCCTTCACCGTGGCCACGACCTCGACGTCGAGCCGGCGCAGCGCGGTGATGATCTCCGGGACCTGGAAGCCGTCGGCGCCGACCGCGAGGGTGTTCGACATGCTCCACGACACGCACACCCGGGGTCGACCGGCCGGCTCGGCCAGCCCGGACGGCACGGCGCCCGAGCCGTTGTACGGCACGTAGCGCACGGGGATCCGGTCCGGCACGCCGACGCTCTGCAGGCTCGCCGGGCAGGGGTCCACGGTGGCCGCCGCGTACCGGGTCCGCTCGGTTACGCCCAGCCGGGCGTAGAGGGCGCGCAGCTCCGTGGGCCAGTCGGCCGGGTCGGACCCGAGCCCCGGGAAGTGGTCGAGCCCCGGCATGTACGGGCCCCACAGGTGGTGCACGAGCGGGCAGCCGGCCGCCGCGGCGGCCACCGGCCCGACAAGCGTCACCGGGTCGGTCACCACCAGGTCGGGGCGCCAGCGACGGGCCAGGTCGACCACCTCGTCGGCCATCGCCGTCGCGGCGGCCACGTGCGGGGTGTACTGGAGGTTGCGGAAGTCGCGGAGCACCTCGGGGGGCAGCGCGCGCATGCCCTCCACGCTGGCCGGCATCCGGCCCCGGGCCTGGCGGATCCGGTCGTTGAGCCCGGCCACGCCGGCCATCAGGTCGTAGCCGGCACCGACCGGCGCCACGACCAGCCCGGAGCGCAGCACCGGCTCCATCACCGGCGGCTGCCCGGCCACCCGCACCTCGTGGCCGGCGGCGCGGAACGCCCAGGCCAGCGGGACCATCGGGTAGTAGTGGCTGGACCAGCCCATGGGGATGAACAGGACTCGCACGGGTACCTCCTCGGTGGGGCGACCGGTCAGGCCGACCGGCTCAGGGCGAGGTGCCGATCGATGACGTCCCGGTAGTAGTGCGGGCCGAACCCGGCCAGGTCCGGCACCAGCCGGCGCAGCTTCGCCAGCGACACCTGGTAGCGCTGGTGGCCGTCGACGAAGCGCCGTTGGGCGACCACGCCGAGCCGCCGTTCCAGGTGGTCGACGATGTCCTCCACCGGCACCGCCCGGCCGGAGGCGACGTTGACCACCTGGCCGTCCACCCGCGCGTCGAGCAGGCGGTCGAGGATGCGCACCACGTCGTCCAACGCGATGAGGTCCCGGTACGCGCCCCGGAAGACGTCGACCTGCCCGGCGAGGACCGCCCGGGTCAGGACCGGCAGCAGCTGGTGGTCGGGCTGGCCGGGGCCCACCACGTAGCCGAGGCGGACGATCAGGTGGCGCACCCCCGAATCGCGCACCAGCCGTTCCAGGCCGAGCTTGTGCCGGCCGTACGCGGAGCGCGGGGTGACCGGCTCGTCCTCGCGGCCACGGCAGCCGGGTGCCCCGTACACGTCGGCCGCGGCCGAGGAGAGGTAGACCAGCAGCCGGCCGTCGCGGCGGCACCGCCCGGCGACCTCGGCCACCCGGCACCGGTCGCGGCGGTACTCGTCGTCGGCGGCGGTGCGGGTGCTGGAGACGCCGGCGGCCAGGACCGTCACGTCGGGGTACGCGTCGGCCAGGCGGGCGAGGCCGCGGCCGAGGAAGCCCCGTCCCACCACCTCCATGCCTGTCCGCCCCTCGCCCGTTGGCCGCGTGTCGCCGTCGAGCCGACCATCGGGAGCTGAAGGATCCACAAAGCGGACCCAACCGCCCTCGTCGCCGCCGGGCGGGCCAGCCAGGAGGGGCGGGCGGGTCACCGTGGCGCCGATCCGCCGTTCCGCGGCGGCCATCGACGGGTATTGCGGTGGAAACACGCGGCGGGCAAACTTCACTCGGCACTGTCGCGCGGTCACTCTTCGGAGCCGTCGCGGGGGAACAACGACGGGTCGACCGGGGGCGTTCGACGATGACCTTGATCGAGCGGACCGACGAGATGAACTCGCTGATCGGCGAGCTGTGCAGCACGACGGGAGGTGACGGGCGGGTCGTCCTGGTGAGCGGCCCGACGGCCGTGGGCAAGACGGAGCTGGTGCAGGCCTTCGCCCGCGCCGCCGGTGAACGCGGCGCGGTGCTGCTCTCGGCCACCGCCACGCGCGGCCACCGGGACCGCCCGCTGGGGCTGGTCGCCCAGCTCATGCGGCAGGCCGAGCCGCACTCGGCGCAGCTGCGGCAGCTCACCGAGAACGCGGTGCTGACCGCGACGCTGCACATGCACGGCGCCGACGACGCGCACCATGTCCGTCCTGCGGTCCTGCACGGGCTCTGGACCGAACTCGCCACCCTGGCCCGGGCCCGGCCGATCGTCGTCGTGGTCGACGACCTCCAATACGCCGACGTTCCGTCGCTGACCACCCTGCTGTTCCTGGCTCGCCGGGCCAGCACCGGCCGGGTGATGCTGGTGTTCACGCTCTCGGCCGACGCCGATCCGGGGCGGTCCGCACTCCGCGGTGAGCTGCTGCGGCTGCCACACTGCCGGCGGCTCCGGCTCGCTCCGCTGTCCCGCGCCGGTCTGGCTGCCCTGCTCGGCGAGGTGTCGGCTGTGCGGGAGCCGCCGGCGGTGGCCGCCGAGGCGCACGCGCTCACCGGTGGCAACCCGCTGCTGGCCCGCGGTCTGCTGGTGGACAACCGGCGCCTCGGCGCGGAGGCGGGGCCCGGGCTGGTGGTGGGTGACGGGTTCACCCGCGCGGTGGTGTCCTGTCTGCACCGCACCGACGGGATCGTCCGCCGGGTGGGCCAGGGCGTGGCGCTGCTCGGCGACGACGGCGACCCGGCGCTGGTCGCCGACCTGCTGGACGTGCATCCCGTGCTGGTCGACGAGGCGATGACCGCGTTGCGCGCCGCCGGCCTGCTCGGCCCCGGCGGCTTCCGGCACCCGCGTGCCCGGGCCGCCGTCCTGGAGACACTCGACCCCGACGACCTGGTGAACCTGCACGCCCGCGCCGCCGTCCTGCGGCACCGGCAGGGCGGCCCGCCGCTGGCCGTCGCGCGGCACCTGGTCGCCGCCGGCCATCCGAGCGCGGGATGGACCATCGGGGTGCTCACCGACGGCGCCGAGCAGGCCCTCGCGCAGGGCGAGCTGGACCTGGCGTTGAGTTGCCTGCGCCTGGCCGACGACCAGTGCTCGGACGCGCGGCAGCGGGCCGCCATCCGCACCACGCTGGCCGCGATCGAGTGGCGGATCGACCCGGGCACCGCCAGCCGGCACCTGCCGGACCTGGTCGACGCGCTGCGGCAGGGCCTCATCAGCGGGCGGCACGAGGCCATCGTCATCGAGTTCCTGCTCTGGTCCGGCCAGATCGACACCGCACGGGCGGCGCTGACCCGGCTCGTGGAGCGGCCCGGGCCGCCCACCGGCGAGGCGGCGGTCACCATCGCGGCGCTCCGCCCGTGGCTCGGCCACGCCTTCCCGGAGCTGGGGCAGCTGCTGGAGAGCCGCCAGCCGCGTTCCGCCGCGTTGCGCCCGCCGCGCGTCCTCGCCGACCCGACCCTGCACGGCGTGGACGCTCTGGCCGGGGCGGCGCCCCGCGGCGACGACGTGGCCAGGTCCGAGCAGCTGCTGGCCAAGTGCGACCCGGACGAGCTGACCCTCGGCACGATCGTGACCTCGCTGGCCGCCCTGATGTACGCCGACGAGCTGGAGAAGGCCGGGTCGTGGTGCGACCGCCTGCTCCGTGCCCTCGACGGCCGGCGGGCGCCCATGTGGCAGGCCCTGCTCACCGCGATGCGGGCCGGCATCGTGGGCCGGCAGGGCGACCTGCGGGAGTCGCAGCGGCAGGCCCGCGACGCGTTGAAGCTGCTCCCGGCCGCCAGTTGGGGCGTCGCGCTGGCCATCCCCATCGCCACGTTGATCCTGACCGCGGTGGGGCTGGGCAACCTGGAGGACGCGGCCGCGTGCCTCGGCGTGGCCATGCCGCCGGGGCTGTTCCAGACCTCGTTCGGCCTGACCTACCTGCACGCCCGGGGGCGCTACCATCTGGCCGCGCGGGACTTCCCGGCCGCCCTGGCGGACTTCGAGCGGTGCGGCGAGATGCTGCGCCGGTGGGATCGGGACCAACCGGCGGTGCTGCCGTGGCGCAGCGACGCCGCCCTGGCCCTGCTGGCGCTCGACCGCCCCGAGCGGGCCCGGGAGCTGCTGCGCGAGCAGTTGGACCTGCTCGCGCCCGGGCAGCACCGGGCGCGGGGGCTGACCCTGCGGGTGCTGGCGGGCACCGTCGCGCCGGCCGAGCGGCCCGCCCTGCTCCACGACGCGCTGACCCATTTCGAGGCGTGCAGTGACCGGCTGAACCTGGCCCTGGTCTTCGCCGACATCAGCCGAACCCAGGAGCTGCTCGGCGCCCGGCCGCAGGCCGAGGCCGCCGCCCGCCAGGCGCAGCTCTGGGCGCGCGAGTGCGGTGCGGAGGCCAGCGTACGGAGGCTGCTGCCGGCGACGGTGCGGGTGGACGTGACCGAGGAGGCGCTGCCGACCGTGCCGGACGAATGGGTCACCGACCTGAGCGACGCGGAACGGCGCGTCGCCGGCCTGGCCGCGTCCGGGCACACCAACCGGGAGATCGCCGACCAGCTCTTCGTCACGATCAGCACCGTGGAGCAGCACCTCACCCGGGTCTACCGCAAGCTCAACGTCCGGCGCCGCACCGACCTGCCGTGGGAGCTGCAGACCGAGGGCGGTCGGCGGGGGTGAGCGGGGCGGTCCGGTTCGGCCGGCCCGGCCCGCCGCACCGGGGCGGTCTAGTTCAGCCGGCCCGGCGCGCCGCACCAGGGCGGTCTAGTTCGGCCGGCCCGGCCCGGTGCGCCGCAGCGCCGCCCGGGTGAGCGCGTCGAGACCGTCGATCCGGGCGTCGTCCCAGCGGCGCCGGACACCGTCGACGGCGCTGCCGCAGTCCGTGGCGGGCACCGGGTCCCGGTCGTCGCGGACGAGCAGGGCCAGGTATTCCTGCGCGGTGCGGCCGGGCGGCAGCCCGAGCGACGCAGCCGTCGGCTGACCGGCTGGCGGGCGCAGCCCGTGGTCGGCCAGATCCTCGTTCACCTCGACGTCGGCGGCCACCCGCCAGCGGCGCCCGAGCCGCACATCGGCGCCGGCGGCCGGGCCGGACCGCAGGGGCGACCGGGTGGCGTGCCCGCGCAGCAGGTGGCCCACCTGGTGGAGCAGCCACCACCCGAGTTCCTCGACCGGGGTGAGCAGGACGGTCACCGGGTCGACGTACGCGACCCAGCGGGGATCAGCCGGGAAGGCCGTCGGGCGCGGATCCTGGACGGCGCTGCCGGTCCCGACGTCGGGCGCCGGGCACACCGCGGTGATCACGGCCAGGACGGCGCTCGCCGCCGACGGCAGCCGGCGCACCGCCCAGAGCCGACCGGCGGCCAGCCGCGCCATCACCTCGTCCAGTTCGACCGGGCCCGGCCTCACGACCCGTGCCCTGGGCGGAGCGCTCCATCCACACCGGTCGTCCGGGCCGGGCCCGCCCACCGGATGCGTCCGTCCCACCGGGCGCGGATGTCGGCCATGCCAGTCCTCCCCTGTTCCCACGCGGCCACACCCCGCCGGTCGCGGCCCGGGCGGTGTCCACCCGCTCGCGGAGACGGTGGTGACCGGCGCGCCGGTCGGGGCGTTGCCGGACATCCCGTCGTGGTGCGCACGGGAGGGCCGGCGGTGTCAGCTCGGTGGGAGGGACTCCTCCCGACCGCGGGAATCGTGGCCGGGCAGTTCCCCACCAGGTCCGCAGGCGCAACCGCACACCGTCAGTCGACCATTCGACACGGCGCTGGATGGTCCCGATTGCGCGGCCGCCCCATTTGCCACGCCTCGGCGTTTACTGCGGACGAAGACCGTGAATTCATAGTTTGGCTGACGTACTAAGGGCCGAACGTACGAATTGCCGCCATGCGGTCAGCCTATGGCGAATTTGTGGGCTCGTCAACAAGTACTGACTACCGCAAAGTAGCGGTGCGGACACCCTGCGAGGTGCCGCCGCCGGCCGTCGAGAGTGGACCCGCAACGGCCCGTTTGGGGCGGCTTTGGCGAGCCGGGCCACCATCGGCGGGCCGACGTCGACCGACAGGGAAGGAGGCGGTCCGGTGACCGACCTCGACTCGTCGTGGATCCCGGGCGGGGCGTGGCCGCTCCCCCGGGGCGGAACGGAGCGGGCATGCTGACCCCGTACCTGCTGCGGGCCCCCGCCCCCACGGCCGACGGGCTGCGGCTGTTCTGTTTCCACCACGCCGGCGGCTCGGCCGCCGCGTTCGCCACGTGGCAGCGCGGGCTCGGCCCCCGGGCGGAGGTGCTGCCCGTGCAGCTGCCGGGCCGGGAGGGACGGCTGTCCGAGCCCCGGGCCACCGACATGACCCGGCTGGTCGACGAGCTGGTACGCGAGCTGGGGGACCTTTTCCGCCCGCCGTTCGCGTTCTACGGGCACAGCATGGGTGCCCTGCTGGCGTACGCCGTCGCCCAGCGGCTGCGCGACCGGGGCGCCGCGCTGCCGACGCTGCTCGCGGTCGGGGCCTATCCCGCCCCCGACCGCCCCGGACTGATGACGGACGTGCCCCGGATGGCGGCGGACGATCTCGCCGCGCTGCTGGTCCGCATCGGCGGCATGTCGGAGATGCTGCTCGACTACCCCGAGTGGCGCGACGCCGCGATCGACCTGGTCCGCGACGACCTGCGGGTGTGCCACAGCTACCGGCACGTCCCGGACGCACCGCTGCCCACGCCGATCACCGCGTTCGTCGGGGACCGGGACCCGCTGATGACGCCCGACGACGCGACGCCGTGGGCCGGGCACACCACGAGCGGGTTCGAGCTGCAGCCGATCCCCGGCGGTCACTTCTTCCTGCGCGACTCGGCCCCGGTGCTGCTCGGCGCCCTGCGCCGGTCGCTGGCCGCGGCCGGCGCCCGGCGGGGCGTCGCCCACGCCGCACCCGGCGAGCGGGACTGACCACCCGGCCGCCGCCTGCCCGGCGCCGCGAAACGAGACGTGTCCACTGTAGAGGCGAAGGTCCACTCGCCCGCCGATTTGTCGTCCAGATACTGGGCAGCGACAACAATCCGACGTCGGTTGCCCGCCAACTGGCGCGGTGGCAAAATGATCGCCCTGGGGAGGAATTGTTTTGCCGCCCGCAGTTCAGTCGCATTCACCGAGCTGCGGATCGCTTCATGATGTCCGGAATTGCGCCGCAGAGGGGGAGGTGAATAACGCCTTCCGGGGGGCGCCGCCTCCCGGCGGCTGAGCACCCGTGCCGGCCGAACCGTTCCCCCCGCCTGAGCGGAACCTGGGGGCTGCCGTGGGGCTGGTGGAACGGGACGAGGTGCTGTCGCGGCTGCGGGCGGCGCTGCGGGACACGCTGGCCGGCCACGGCCGGCAGGTGGTCGCCGTCGGCGCGGCGGCCACCGGGAAGACGGCGCTGCTGTCCGCGCTGGCCGCGCAGTCCCGGGCCGCCGGCGCCACCGTCCTGCTCGCCACCGGTTCGCGGCGCGAGGCCGGGCTCCCCTACGGCGTCATCCGGCAGCTGCTCGCGAGCGGCGCGGAGGACCCGGCACTCGCCTCCGCCGCCCGCTTCCTGGACGGCACCATCGCCCTCGGCACCATGTCCGGTCCGCCCGAGCGGGCCGACCCGTCGCTGGTCGACCGGATCTGCGCCGAGGTGCTGCGCGCCGCGCGGTCCACCCCGCTGGTGATCGCCGCCGACGACGTGGACCACGCCGACCTCGCCTCCGTGCACTGCCTGGTCGAGCTGGGGCGCCGGCTCGAGGACCACCGGATCCTGCTGTTCCTCGCCGCCTCGCCCGGCGCCGGCGGGGCGTACGCGCCCCTGATCGACGCGCCGGGCCGGCAGCTGCTGCCGCTCGAACCGCTCTCCGTCGACGGGGTCGCCACACTGCTGGCGCAGCACACCGACGGGCTGATCGACGCGGCCCTGGCCACCGACCACCACGCCGTCAGCGGGGGCAATCCCCTGCTGGTCAAGGCCCTCGTCGAGGACGCCCGCAACAGCCCGGGCGGCCGGCCCGGGTCGGTCGTCGTGGGGGACGCCTTCACCGAGGCCGTGCTCGACTGCCTCTACCAGGGCACGCCGACCACGCTGCGGGTGGCGCGGGCGCTCGCCGTGCTGGGTGACGCGAGCCGACCGACCACGCTGAGCTGGCTGGCCGACGCCGACGCCGACTCGACCCGGTCCGCGCTGGACCTGCTCACCGCGTCCGGGCTGCTGCGGGAGGGCCGGTTCCGCCACCCGGCCGCCCGGGAGGTGGTGCTGCGTCACCTCATCGCCGAGGAGGGGCCGGAGCAGCACCGGCGGGCGGCCGAGCTGCTGCACCGGGAGGGCGCGGCTCCGGCCGAGGTGGCCCGGCAGCTGGTCGCCGCCGGCACGCCCCCGGAGGACTGGGCGGTGCCGGTGCTCCGCGAGGCCGCCCGGCAGGCGGTGGTGGACGGCGACCTGCACGGCGCCATCGACCTGCTGGAGCTGGCCCACACCGGCGCCACCGAGGCGGGCGACCGGATCGGGCTCAAGGTGCTGATGAGCAGCGTCGAGTGGCAGCTCGACCCGTCCCTCGCCGCCCGGCACCTGGAGGGGCTGGCGGCGACGGCCCGGGACGGCGGGTTCGGGCCCCGGGCCGGGGTGGCCACCGCCCAGCAGCTGCTCTGGCACGGCTGGGTGGACGAGGCCATGGAGGTGCTGCGGCACGCCCGGTTCACCGTCGACGACCCGCGCACGGCCCGCCTGCTGTCGCGGTCCCGCAACCTCCTGGCGTACGCGTACCCGGCGGTCGGGCGGCGGCTGCGCACGCTGCTCGGCGACCCCTGTGCGGCGCCGGCGCCGCACGCCGCCCCGGACGGCGACCCGGCGGAGCTGCTCCTCGCCGCCGTCGACGGGGTGACCGGCCGGCACCGGCAGCTCGAACGGTTGCTCGAACAGCGCTACGACCGGCTGAACCCGGTGGACCTCACGGCGGCGCTGATCGCGCTGGTGTGCGACGACCGGGCCGACCGGGCGGCCCGGTGGGCCGCACGGCTGGCCGCCGGACGGGGCAGGCGGTTCCCGCCGACCTGGCAGGCGATCCTGGCGGCCCTGCACGGCGAGGCGGCCCGCCGGCAGGGTGACCTGCGGGTCGCCGCCGCCGAGACCGAGCGGGCGCTGGCGTTGGTCGACCGGGACGGTTGGGGGGTGGCGGTCGGCGGGCCGGTCTCCACCCGGGTGTTGACGCTGGTGTCCACGGGGCACCTGGACGAGGCCGCTCAGGTGGTCAACCAGCCGCTGCCCCCGGCGACCTTCCAGACACCGTTCGGCCTGCACTTCCTGCACGCCCGGGGCCGCTACTACGCCGCCACCCAACGCCCCGACGCCGCACTGGTCGACTTCCACACGTGCGGGGAGCTGATGCGCGTCTGGGAGGTCGACCTGCCCGCCCTGGTCCCCTGGCGCACCGAGGCGGCCCGGGTCTACCTCTCGCTGGGCCGCACCGCCGAGGCGGCGCGGCTTGCCGACGAGCAGATGCGGATGGTCGGCGACCGGCGCAGCCGCAGCCGCGGGCTCACCCTGCTGGTCGCCGCGGCCGTCAGCCCGCTGCCGGAGCGGCTGCCGCTGCTGCGCGAGGCGGTGGACATCCTGGAGGAGGCCGGCGACCGCCTCGCCCTGGTGCGGGCCCTCAACGACGAGGCCGCGGCGCACCACGCGGTCGGCAACACCATCCAGGGCCGGATGTCGACCCGGCGCGCCCGGCAGGTGGCCGAGCAGGGCGGGTTCCCCGGTTCCGGACGGCGGACCCACGACGACGGCGGCGGCACCGCCACGCTCCGCGTCGACGCCGAGCAGGTCGCCGCGCTGAGCGAGGCGGAACGCCGGGTCGCCACCCTGGCCGCCCAGGGCCTGACCAACCGGGAGATCGCCGACCAGCTGTCCGTCACCGTCAGCACCGTGGAGCAGCACCTCACCCGGGTCTATCGCAAGCTGCGGGTCCGGCGGCGGGCCGACCTGCCGTACCGGCTGGGCGCGGCCTCCTCGGGACCGTCCTGACCGGACCCGCGCGTCATCGGTGGTAGCTGAGGTCCTCGATCAGGGTCAGGAGTGGGGCGGTGCCAGGCGCGGGCCGCGATAGGGCAGGGTGGCGCTGTAGACCACGTTGGTGGTGGTGCTGCCGAACGCGGCGAGTTCGTTGACGACCTGTTCGAGGTGCGCCATCGAGGTCGCGGCCACCTTCAGCACGTAACAGTCGTCTCCGGTGGTGCGCAGGCACTCCAGGATCTCCGGCCGGCGCTCCAGCAGCTTGTGCAGCGGGTCGTGCCGGCTGCCGGGATACTTCAGCCGGACCACCGCGAGCACGGCGAAGCCCGCTTTGGGCAGGTCGACCTCGGCGCGGTAACCGGTGATCACACCGGTCGCCTCCAGCCGCCTCACCCGTTCGGTGGTGGCCGATGCGCTCAGCTTGACCCGGCGGCTCAGCTCGGTGATGGGCAGGCGGCCGTCGCCCTGCAGCTCGGTCAGGATGGACCAATCGATGGCATCAAGATCCTCGGCCATGGGGCCAATCTACCGGCGGATTCACGGCGCAGACCAGCCAAGGCCGGGAAGACGTTGTTCACAGCCCGCACCCGCCGTGACTAGCGTGGGAGCCGTGCAAATTGGTGTGAACGTACCGAACTTCGGCCCGGGTACCGACCCCGAGGTGCTGCGACAGTGGGCACAGACGGTCGAGGGCCTCGGCTTCGATCTGCTGATGGTCTCCGATCACATCGCGGTGACCCCGGACGTCGCCGAGCAGTATCCGGCGCCGTTCTACGAGCCGTTCACCACGCTGTCCTGGCTGGCCGGGGTGACCCGCCGGGTCCGGCTGGGCACCACGGTGCTCATCGTCCCGTACCGGCACCCACTGCTCACCGCCCGGATGGCTGCGAACCTCAACCGACTCAGCGGCGGCCGGCTCGTCCTCGGTGTCGGTGTCGGCTGGGCCCGGCAGGAGTTCGAGGCGCTCGCCGTGCCGTTCCGGCGACGCGGCGCGCTGACCGACGAGTACCTGCATGCCATGCGCGACGCCTGGCGGAACACCGACGACTACGACACGGCGGCGATCCCGATCTGGGTCGGCGGCAACAGCGACGCCGGCATCCGTCGCGCGGTGCTGCTCGGTGACGCCTGGCACCCGCTGCGGGTCACGGCCGGATGGCTCGCGGACGCAGCCGGGCGGCTGAAGGCCACCGCCGAGGAACTGGGCCGCCCGGCGCCCGCGCTGACGCCGCGTATCAAGCTCCAGGAGACCCGGGAAGCGGTCACCGCCCCGGACCGGCTCGCCGGTGTCGGCACCATCGACCAGATCATCGCCGACCTCGACCAGATCCGTCTGCTCGGCGCGCAGACGGTGGTGCTCGACCCGTTCAACGGCGATCTGGCCGAGATCCGTCAGCCCGAACGCGCCTGGCAGACCCTTGCGGCCGTGGCCGCGTACCACAAAACCCAGGAGGACCGATGACTCCCGACGACGAGAAGCTTCTCCGCCGTGCCGTGGAACTCGCCAACAGCGCCGGGGCGTCCGGCGAACGGCCGTTCGGCTCGTTGCTGGCCGGTGCTGACGGCACCGTCCTGATCGAGGACCACAACACCGTGGTCTCCGACTCGGACATCACCGCTCATCCGGAACTCAAGCTGGCCCGCTGGGCCGCTCGGGAACTCGCCCCCGACGTGGCCGCACGGACCACCATGTTCACCAGCTGCCAGCCCTGCCCGATGTGCGCGACCGCAATCGACCGGTCTGGCCTCGGCCGGGTGGTGTACGCCCTGTCCGCCGAACAGTTCGAAGAGATCAAGCCGGCTGCCCCGCCGCTGCCCCCGGTACGGTACGAGGGGCCGGCACTGTTCGACGAGGCACGCCAGCCGATCGACAACTATTACTAGAGCCCTTGGGTGGTCGTGGCCGGCACCGCCGTGCGAGACAGCACCGGAGGCCGCGTTCGAGCGGGCGGTCGGCGCGACAGCAGGCATCCGGCCAGCGCGGCGGCGAGGCCGGCCAGCCCGGCTGCCGCGAAGCCGCCCGCCGGCACGGAGACGTCGATCGCCAGCCCGACGATCGGGGATCCGAGCGCGAAACCCGCGCTCAGCGCCGAGGACTGCAGACCTGTCGCCTCACCCCGCACGCTGGCCGGCGCCAGCCGGCTCACCGCGTCGGCCACCGTCGCGAGGGTCGGCGCGGTGAGCAGCCCGGCGCCGACGACTGCCACGCACAACCAGCGCCAGTCGTGGGCAAGCCCGGCGGGAATCGTCACGAGTCCGAGCAGGCCGAGCAGCAGCCACGTGGGCAGCGGCCGGGACTGCGCGCCATAGATCAGCCCGCCGGCGACGGAGGCCACGCCGAACACGGCCACGACCACAGCGGCCCAGGACACCTGACCTGCTTCTCTGAGCGTGGCCACGATGGCGAGGTCGACCCCGCTGAGCAGCATCGTGGCACCGAACGCCATCGTCAGTACGGCAATCATGCGGGCGCCGAGCCACTCCCGGCGCGGGGGCCGTCCCGCCGTGCCGGGATCCGCCTCGTCCTCGGTACGCAGCGGCGGGTTGAGCAAGGCAATGCCGGCCCCGCCGGCCACGATCGCGGCGCCGACGCCCCAGGCGACCAGGCCGGGGGACATCGTCGCCGCACCGAGGATCACGACGGCCGGGCCCACCATGTACGACAGCTCGCCCTGCACCGATTCCAGCGCGAACGCGGCCCGGCGCTGCCCCGTCGTCGTCATCGCGGTGATCGCCTGCCTGGTCACCAGTTGAGCCGGCACCATCAGCAGCCCCGCCGCGAAGGCGGCGCCCAGCAGGATCCCGTACGGCAGGATCGGCACGCTCAGCCAGAACACGGCCTGCACCCCGACAGTTGCCAGCAGCACGGTGCGCAGACCCCGCCGGTCGATCAGGCGACCAAGCAGCGGCCCGCCCAGCGCCACCCCGGCGGTCAGCGCCGCCGCGACACCACCCGCGGCCGCGTAGCTCATGCCCAGGCCCAGCACGACATACATCGTCAGCGCCATCACGTCGGCCGTGATCGCGGTGCGGGCGAGCAGCGAAACGCCCAGCAGCGGTGCCAACCCTGGCACGGCGAGCACCTGGCGGTATCCGGTCACCTGCCGGACGCTAGGTCATCCCTCAGCTCGTAGGAACTGGCTAATTTGTTTGGCCCGGCATAATGAATGCTTATGGCAAGGGATCTTGAGACGGCGTTGCTGCGGTCGTTCGTCACCGCCGTGCGGGCGGGCAGCATCAGCCGCGCCGCGACCGCGCTCGGACAGACCCAGCCCGCGCTCAGCCAGCAGTTGCGCAAGCTCGAGAGCGCCGTCGGCCGCCCGCTGCTCTACCGGTCGCCGTCCGGCGTCTCGCCGACCCGGGCGGGTGAGGAACTCCTGCCGTACGCCGAGCGCATTCTCTCGCTCTCCGCACAGGCACTTACCGCAACCGGTCACGCGCTCACCGGCCGCTGCGGCGTCGGATTGCTCGAAGACCTCGCCGCGTCCCAGCTTCCACAGGCCCTCGCCGACCTCGCCGGGCTGCACCCCGGCGCGACGCTGGAGGTGCTCACCCTTCCCAGCGCCGCGATGCGCGAGGCCTACGACGCGGGCCGCGTCCAACTCGTGCTCGACGAGGTGCCGTACGTTCCCGGACCGCCGCGCTGGACGGTACGCCGCCCCCTGGTCTGGGCGATCGGCCAGTGTGTGGACGTGGCTGCCGATCCGCTGCCGGTGGTGCTGTTCTCGAACCCGTGCTTCTGGCGTACGTCGGTGCTGGAAACGCTGGACCGTGCCGATCGGCGCTGGCGGGTGGCGTTCGAGAGCAACAGCCTGCTCGGCGTGCTCGCCGCGGTACGGGCCGGGCTCGGCGTCTCGGCGCTCATGCCCGCGAACCTCGAACCGGCCATGGCCTGCCACGACGTGGACGCCCTGCCCGCCCTGCCGGACGTCGAGCTCGGTCTCGCACGGCACCCACGGACCGAAGGTGATCCGCTGATCGACGCCGTGGAGACCGCGCTACGACGCATGATCTGAGTTCCCCGGCTGGCCTGCGCGCCGCTCTCCGTCCGGCCCGTGGCAGCAATTCCGCCCGGCACTGTCCGCGGCCCGTGACGAGCGTCTACGCGGCAGACCGGTTCACCGAGGCTGGAGCAGCCCGCGTTCGGCCATGAAGGCTCGCAACGTCTCGGCGTCCTCGGCGGACATCAAGCGGCGTGGGATCACCGTCGCCGGCATCCGGCCGACGTACACGATCCAGAAGTCCGGGGTGTCCCGTACCTGGGCGACCCCGTCCCAGGCGATGCCGCCGGACTCCGACCCGCTGCGCATCATGATGTTGTCGTCGGTGATGTCGTAGGCGCCCTCGACGGCGTAGCGACCGGAGCGGCGCCGGGCGCGCCACCGCACCCACGGCGCGTACAGCATCGACAGCAGGCCACCCGCGACCAGCGCCGTGCACAGCGACGAGACCTTGTCGCCCCACGTGAACCCCCGTGAAACGGCGAAGCCGATCGCCCCGACCGCCGCCAGCACCGCGCCGACATAGCCGTACCTGCGTAGCCGAACACTGCTGAGCGCGGCGGCCACACGGCCCGGGTAGGCGGGATCGGCGGGGACGTCAAAACGGATGTGCACGCCCGAACGATAGTGCCCCCACCCGCCCCCGGGCAGCGCTGACTCCTACCCCACTGAGTTCGGGGCCACGCTGCCCTGACCGACCGGGAGACAGCCTCGCCCCGATATTGTGCCCAACATGATCAACTCGTACGCGGGCCTCGACGATGCCGAAGTCGCGATCGCCGCGGCCCGTGCCGGCGCCGACGTGGTGCGCACCAGGTACGGCCAACGGCTCAGCCGCATCGAGAAGGGCGCCGGCGACTTCGCCACCGCCGCCGACGTGGAGGCCGAGCAGGCGATCCTCGGCGTCCTCCGCGCCGCTCGCCCCGATGACGCGGTGCTCGGCGAGGAAGGCGGGCAGCAGGGCGCGGCCGACGCCGCACGCCAGTGGCTGGTGGATCCCCTGTGCGGCACGCTGAACTACGCGGTCGGCAACATGCTGGTGGCCGTCAACGTCGCGCTGCGCGACGGGGCGGCGGCGGTGGCCGACCCGTTCAGCGGCGAGGTCTTCTGCACCGACGGGGAAACCGCCTGGGTACGGCAGAACGGTGTCGACGCGCGGTTGACGCCCACTCCCGCCACTCAACTGGTGGACGTCAACCTGGACCCGCCGTTTCCGAGCGCGCCCGGATTCCGGGCCGTCGACCTGCTGGCCCACCCCGGGTTCGTCGAGCGGTTCCGGCCGCGGGTCGTGTCCACGACGCTGGCGTTGGCCTGGGTCGCGGCCGGCAAGCGCGCCGCGTACGTCACCGACGGCGGTGACCTGACCGGGAGCGTGCACTTCGCCGCCGGGATCGCGCTGTGCCGGGCCGCCGGCTGCGTGGTCACCGGGATCGACGGCGCCCCCATCGGGCCGGCAGGCCGCGGGCTTGTGGTGGCCGGGGACGCCGAGACCCACGGGCTGCTGATGTCGATGATCCGCGGCCGAGGCTAGTTAGGTGATCACATCCTTCCGGCCCGCGGCTCGTTCCCCTTCGGTCGCTCGGCGGCGGAAGGGGAACGGCCGCGGCCGCCCTGAGGGCAGCTCCCACGCTGTGTCGGCGAGACGTCTGAATCCCGGCTGCATGATGAGCGGGCACGAGGTGAACAGCCGGCCGTGGCTGACTGAAGCAGTGCAGGCGACATGCCGTCCGGCTCCCACATCTCGCGGATCATCTCGTCACGGCGATGACGCAACCCGATGGTCGTCCGGACCCGTCAAGCGAGCGGAGGAGGGAGCCTCGATGGCGGATGCCGAGCATGAGTTCGTGGAGTACGTCTCCGCGCGACTGCCGAGCCTGCACCGGACCGCGTTCCTGATGTGCGGCGACGCCCACCTGGCCGACGACGTGGTGCAGCAGACGATCACGGCGCTGTACGTGAACTGGCGCCGGGTCAGCCGGGCCGACAACGTCGACGCGTACGTGCACCGGATGCTGGTCCACAAGCTGGTCGACGAGAAGCGGTTGAGCTGGGCGAAGGTCCGGCTGCTGGGGTCGGTGCCGGAGCCGGAGCGCCCGCCGGTCACGCCGCATGACGCGCTGGCCGAGCGGGACAGCGTGGTCGCCGCGCTCGCCCACCTCCCCCGCGGCCAGCGCACCGTACTGGTCCTGCGGTTCCTGTGCGACATGTCGCTCGCCGACACGGCGGCAGCGATGGGCTGTTCCGAAGGCAACGTGAAGTCACAGACGGCCCGGGCGCTGGTGGCGGTCCGCCAGGTGCTCGACGTCACCGAGACGGCCGGGAGGAATTCGAGATGAGCACGTTGGACGATCAGCGGATTGCCGCGCTGCTGCGGGCGGCGCCGGTTCCCGAGCCGCGGGTTGACGTGGGCCGTGCGGTCCGGGACGGCCGGCGTCGCCGCCGGCGCCGCCGCGTCGGCGGGATCGCTGCGGTGACGGTGCTGGGCGGGCTCGGCGTCGTGGGCGCCGTCCAGCTCAGCGGGGCGGCCGGCCGGCCGGTTCCGGACACGCCGGTCCTCGCGGCGTCACCATCCGGGACCGTGTCGACCGCCCCGGCCTCGCCGGTCACCTGCGAGGCGTCGTGGTTGCCGCAACCGATCGGTGGTCCGGTCGCGGTGGCGAGCGGCGTCGACCCCACCGGGCGGTACGTCGTCGGTGAGATCGGCACCGGGCAGGAGGACGGGCGGGTCGTGCTGTGGACCGACGGCCAGGCAGACGTCCTGCCGGCCGGCGCGCGTCACGCGGCCGCGGTCAACGCCGGCGGTGTCGTGGTCGGCACCAACGGCGACGGCACCGGCTGGCTCTACCGGGACGGGAAGCTGCGCTTCCTGGCCACCCCGCGCGGCTACCACGGGGTCCTCATCAACGCGGTCAACGGCCGGGGCGACATCGCCGGCACCGCCAGCGGAGCCGGCGACTCGCACCACGCCGTGCTGTGGTCGGCGGACCGTCCACAGGAGTACCGGCTGGTCGGCCAGCCGGGATCCACCGCCACCGGGATCACCGAGGACGGCACGGTTGTCGGCGCGACGGGCCAACTGCCCTACCGATGGACGCCGCAGGGCACCGGGGCGGCACTGGCGGTGCCCGACGGCTACCCGCGCGCCTCGGTCGAATCGGCGCGCGGCGAATGGGCGATCGGCACGGTCCCCGGCGTCCGGCAGGGCGGCGCCGTGCAGATGCTGCCGGTACGGTGGAACCTCACGACCGGGGCAGTGAGCCTGCTGCCGTTCCCGGGGGCGACCGGGATCGCCGGCAACGGCGACCTGCTGGTCGGCGACGGTGCGCCGCTGGTCGTCGCCCCGGACGGCACGTCCCGCCGGCTGCCGGGCCGGCCAGAGGTCCGGGCGACCGAGGCGGGCACGTACACGGCCAACGGGATCAGCGACGACGGTCTGACCCTGGTCGGTGCCGTCTACGAGAACCAGGTGCACCGGCCGCTGGTGTGGCGCTGCCGCCGTTGAAGGTCGCGCGCCCGGTCCATGCCGCCGACGCCGGGTCGCGCGTACGGTCGCTCGCCCGCGATCACGTTGCTACGTCAACTTCACGACGCCCTTCGCACCAATTCGCGACGGCCGGGGCACACCTGCGGCCCATACGATCCAGGCGGTGCTTGTTGGGCCCCCGGTCGCGTCGCGCACCGGGCACGGAGCAGGAGGCGGCCCGGTGGAAGACGTCGATGACGCCCGCGAACTGGTCGAGCAGCGAATGCGCGCCACGGGCATGGAGGAGTCGATCTTCGATCGGATCACGGACCTGCTCGAGCGGTTCGACACCGACCGGGAGAAGCTGTTCGAGGAGATGCTCGACAAGCTGGAGGCGTCCGGCTACGACGGTCTTCGCGACCGGTGGTCGACCAACTGCGCGCAGGCCGACGCCCTGCTGGAGCGCCTCGAGGAGGACATGGTCGATGTCCTGGGGGACAGCCAGGCCAATGCCATGTCGGCGAGCGAGCGTATGGCCGCGGTCGGCCCGGTCGATCTCATCGCCGGGGAGCGCAGGATCTGGCAGCAGGTCGCCAAGGGCGACGTCCCCGACGCGGCCACGCTGATGGGCAAGGTGCTGGAGGCCGATCTCGCGGTGATCAAGAAGTGCGAGGAGGACCTCAAGGAGGCGCGCAACAACGACAAGGTTGTCGAGGCCCTGATCGTGAAGAACTTCGGCTCCATCACCGCCACGGCCAAGAACCTCCTCGTCAAGTACACCGTTACCGGCGTCCCACGGCTGCTGGTGCTACTGATGAAGGACCCCTCCGCCAAGGAAGCGGCCACCGAGGCGCTCAAGGCGATCGAGAAGCTGGCCGAGGAGAACTACAACGCCGCCAAACAGAAGCGCGTCGCCAAACAGGTCGTGCTCGACAACGTCAAGCTGCTCAATGACGCCAGGGAGCAGCTCTCCGAGGATTGGGTCGACAAGCTTTTCGCCCGGGGCGCGGAGGCCGCGGCCGGCTGGCAGGGCACCGGCCGGACCGGCTACTACGAGGCCACCGACTGGGACGAATTCAAGAACGCCTGCATCGAGGCGCTCGACACGCGGTCCGAGGCCGCCAAGGAGCAGTCCCGCAAGATCTACGACGAACTGCTGCCCACCTTCGTCAAGGAGAGCACGAATGCCTTCGGGGCACTGACCGACGACCCGGCCACGCTGGAACGCTTCAATAACGACCTGAAGGACACCTTCGAGTCGCTCGAAGACCTGCTCGAAGGGGAGAAGCAGTTCCAGGATGAGCTGGTCGACGGAGCCGGCAAGCAGGCGGCCCAGGAGACGCTCGCAACCGTATGGACGTCGGTCAAGGCCAGCTGGGCGCTGGCCACGTCGCGTACCAAGGACGCCGACGACGAAGTGAAGCGGTGAGCCGATGACCGATTTCTTCGTGGCCGCCGGTCTCCAGGCCGGGGACGGCTCACGCGAGCGCCCCTTCCACGACCTTTGGCTCGCCCTGAAGTACGCCGAACCGGGCGACCGCATCCATCTCGCGGCAGGCACCTACACCGGCCGCCACGAGCGCTCGTCGTGGGTGCTCGACTGCCCCGACCTGACCGTCCTCGGCGGCTACGGTCCCGGCTTCGCCACCCGTACGCCGTGGCGCACGCCCTCGATCCTGGGCGCGCGGCCGGGACTCCGGGTGCAGCGCGAGCCGAACATGATCCAGGGCCTCGGCGCGCACGACGGCGCCGTCCTGGACGGGCTGTTCTTCGACGCCGCCGGTCGCAACGAGTACGACGAGGAGGGGGCACTGCGGCGGTCCCACTACGGTGACGGCCCAATCATCAGCCTCCGCGGCGAGCGGATCGCCGTACGCAACTGCGTGTTCGCCAACGGCAGTGCCGGTGCCGCCGAGATCGCCGGGAACGGCGGCCGGTTCGAGAACAACCTGGTCGTCAACTTCCTCGGATCGGGGCTGCTCACGGTCCGCGACAGCGACAGCAGCGCTCCGATCATCGTCGCCGGGAACACCTTCTGCTTCGCCCACGACGACGACGCGGATCCGCCGCGCGGCGCGGGCGCCGACAGGGCGATCGGCGTCCGGGTCAACAGCGCCGCGGTGATCGAGGACAACCTCTTCGTCGGCTGCGGCAACGCGGCCATCGCCTGCTACCGCGACATCGACCGCGTCGCGGTCGATCGCAACCTGTTCTTTTTGACCCTGCGCGACGTCGTCCGCAGCCGCGCCACCTCCGCCGAGGCGGAGATCACCGAGGAGTACGTCGAAGAGCTCGAGGACGTCGGTCTGCAGTCGGCGGGCGGCAACACCGTTGGCGATCCGCACCTGTCGGGGCTGCCCGCCCGGTGGATCGACTCGTACACCCTCGACACCGTGGCGACCTACGTTCGCCCGCCGGTGGCCGCCCTGAACGCGCTGCGAGCCACCGTCGGGCTCGGCGACCTGCCCGCCGGCAGCGGTGGCGGGGACGCGCAGGCTCCCGCGATGTGGCGGCTGACCCCGTCCGAGGTGCTCGCGATCGGCAGCGACGCGACGCAGGGCTGCCACCCGGCCGAACTGCCGGCCACGGAGGCGTTCCAGGCGCGACGGGCGCTGCCCACCTACCAGTCCATCGAGTGGACCCGGCTCACTCAGCCCGAACAGGGCCTGTCGGGGACCGCGGTCGAGGTCCGGGCGGGCCTCGGGTTCGACCAGAACATCGAGCTGCTGCCCGATGCCGGCTCGGCCACGCACGTCGGGGTCGCGATCTACGAGCCGGGTAAGGACGACCGTCCGCTCCATGTGCTCTGCGGACGGTGGTCACTCGCCCACCGCCTGATCGAGGAGGCGACCCGCTACCAGCGCGGGCTGGATGTCGAGATCACCTATCTGCTACGCGGCACCTACCGGGCCGACCTGACCGCCGGTGCCCGGCAGGCGGCCACGCTCGTCCTCGACTCGATCGCACCGGCGCTCGGGTTGCCCGCCACAACTCCGCCGCCACCGGCCGGCCGCGACTGGTTCGTGTGCGCCGGCACGTCCGGCGGCGACGGGAGCAGGGAGGCGCCCTTCCGCGATCCGTGGCAGGCGCTGGAGAAGGCCGCGGTGGGCGACCGCGTCCACGTCGCCGAGGGCGAGTATTCCGGCCGCCTGCGCTCGGGCGCCTGGCGCATCCCCGTCAAGCACCTGACGATGCTGGGCGGCTACAGTGCCGACTTCGCGACGCGGGACCCCTGGCGCCGTGCCGTGCGCTTCGTGCTGAATCCGGAGACGAAAGCCAAGGGCATTCCGAGCGATCCCATTCTGACGGTCGAGGACTCCTGCGACGGCCTGGTGCTGGACGGGTTCGTCTTCGACGGATCGACCTACAACGCGTACTCGGACAGCGGCGCCCTCGACATCGGCAACTCGCAGTCGGCGGCCATGCTCGACCTGCGGGGCGGCAGCGGCACCATCACGGTGCGCAACTGCACCTTCGCCAACGCGGCGTACGCGGCGGTGCAGATCAGTAGCGGCTCCGGCGTGTTCCAGAACAACGTGGTGGTGAACACGAGCGGCACGGCGGTACGCGTGCAGACGCCCGGCGCCGGCCCCTGGGTCGTGCGGGACAACACGGTCCTGTTCGCCGCCGACCCGACCGATCGGGCGTCGACCGGGCAGTCGACCAGCGGATGCCTGCTCGAAGTCGGCGGACGGGCCCTCGTACGGGTCGAGTCGAATGTGCTCGGCTTCGCCGACGGGATCGCCGTCCGGGCCGCCCTCGCGGGCCAGAACCTCGGGCTTGACCGCAACATCATCGCGGCCAACCTGTACGCCGACGTCTTCGATGGGCGGAACGTGCTGATCGATCCCACGGCCTGGGAGCGCGCGGTGCTGGACACCCCGTTCGGGTCGCTCGACGGCAACCGGCTCGACCTGCCGGCCCTGCCGGTCGATCGGACGTTCGCCCAGTCGGCCATCGAGCGGCTGGCCGCGCTGCCGGCGGTTCTGCCGGCCGAACTCCTGCGCGCCGCCGCGAGCCGCCTCGGCGTCTCGCACCTGCCGACGCCGGACGCCGCGACTGTCGTTGCCCCGTCCACGCCCGCGCCCGCGGAGTCCTCGGTCTCGGACCTGCTCGCCAGCCTGGGCCGGGCGCGGGAGGAGTTCGAGACGAAGGACGCGGGCACCACGGAGGCCGCGGCCGTCGTGTACTGCCCTGTCTACCCGGTAGCCGCCGCCTTGTCCCTGGCCGTCGACGCACCCGCCGGCCAGGCCGGCGTCCGCGCGCTGCCCGTCCCCGCCGGCATCGAAGCCCGCGTCTCAACCTGACCCGGCCGAAGGACGGGCGCGATACCGACCCCAGAGGGTCCGACTACGCTCCGGCGGACGTGTCCGAGCCATAGGCGGCGTCATACATCGTCCCCGCGTTCCCGCCGCCGCCTTGGCCCCGGATCGTGCCCTTGCCGGAACGCCGGCGTTGATCCTGCATCTCGGCCATGGCTCGCCGCGCGTCGCGCATGATTGGGTCACCCGCCAACGACGCGCGGGCCACCCGGCGGTGCCGCACAACGAGAACAGCTGACGTGACGAGAAGCAGCAGCGCTACGCCGCCCAGGACGAAGAGCCAGGGCATCGTCATGGTCCGCTCCAATCGACGGCGGGGTTGCCTCAGCATGACTCGTCAGCGCAATCGGTCCCGCTTCCACCACGGCCGCCTCCCAGGGCGACGGGAGGCAGGCATCGGCGGGGCCCGCGGTAGACGTTGCGGTCAGGGCCGGGCGTAGTGCTGCACGTACTCCTGGCGGGTGAGGGACTGGATGGCGGCCATCAGGGTCTCGGTGTGTCGGCGGATGTCCGCCGGCGTCTCGATGAGCACCGGGATGGCCGGCCCGAAGGTGATGCTGATCGGGTGACGCCGGGGAAAGCGGGAGCCGGGAGGGCGTACCCGGTCCGTGCCGCGGATGCCGACCGGGATGATGGGGACGCCGGCCTGGTGGGCGAGGCGGACCGCACCGGTGCGGCCGCGGTAGAGGCGGCCGTCCGGGGAGCGGGTGCCCTCGGGGAAGACGGCCACCAGACCACCGGAGCGGAGGACGGGCACGGCCGCGTCGAACGCCGTGAGGGCCGCCCGGCCGCCGCCCCGCTCGACGGGGATGGCGCCCATGCCGGTGACGACGCGCCGCGTGAGGAAGCCGCGGGGCCCCGGGGCGCGGAAGTATTCGGCCTTGGCCCAGAAGGCGATGTGTCGGGGCGTCAGGACGCCCAGGAACAACTGGTCGGCGACCGACAGGTGGTTGGCGGCCAGGATCGCGCCGCCGGCGTCAGGAAGGTGGTGGAGGCCGGTGACGGCGGGACGCCAGGAGTGGTGCAGGTACCGGCCGATGGTGTGCCGGGCCAGGGCGTAGAGGGGCGGGGTGCGGGTCATGCGGCGGGTCCGAGGTGGGCGGTGAGAGCGGCGTCGAGCAGCGGGTTCGGATCGGTGGCGCCGGTCGCGAGGGTGAGGCTGCCCCAGTTCCACAGTTGGGCGATCCCGTGCAGGTTGGCCCACAGTGCTCCCGCCACGACCTGGGCCGGCGGTTCGGGTTCGGGCCGGGCCTGCGCCACCAGGTCGGTGAGGAGCCGGAACAGTGGCAGGCTGGTGTCGCGCAGCCTCAGGTGGCCGCTCTCCAGCAGGTCGTGGCGGAACATCAGCTCGTAGCGGCCTCGACGGGTGGCGGCGAAGTCCAGGTAGACCCGGGCGATGTCGGCGAGCCGGGCGCGCGGGTGGCCGGGCGCCTCGGCCAGGGCGGAGTTCACGCGGGCAGCGAGGTCGGTGAACCCGTCGCGGGCGATGGCCGACAGCAGTTCCAGGTGGGTGGGAAAGTAGCGGCGCGGCGCACCGTGCGAGACGCCGGCGCGCCGGGCGATCTCTCGCAGCGACACCGCGGACGGACCCTGGTGGTCGAGCAGCTCGCCGCCGACACGGATGAGGCGATCGCGGAGGCCCTCGTCAACGTGCATAGACAGTGTCTACCAGGCGGCCGTAGACATTGTCTACCGGGCCTGCGACGGCTACGTTGACCGACAGGCAAGGTCCATCCACTGCTCCTGGCAGGGGCCCGAAGGGAGGCGCTGGTGCGCGGTTCGAGAGTCGTCGGCGCAGGTCACCACCAGCCCACGAAAGTGCTCACCAACGAGGACCTCGCCACTGTCGTGGAGACGAGCGACGAGTGGATCCGCAGCCGGGTCGGCATCCAGGAACGGCGGATCGCCGGGCCCGCCGAGCCGCTCGACCTCATGGCGGCCGAGGCGGCGGCCGAGGCCCTGCGCCGTGCCGGCGTGGCCGCCGAGGCGGTCGACCTGGTGGTGGTGGCGACCTGCACAGCGGTCGACCGCAGTCCCAACATCGCCGCGCGGGTCGCGCGCCGGCTCGGACTGCCGTCACCTGCGACGATCGACGTCAACGTCGCCTGTTCCGGATTCACCCACGCGTTGGCCCTTGCCGACGGCGCAGTTCGGCTCGGCTCGGCGACGAACGCCGTGGTGATCGGTGTGGAGCGGCTGAGTGACTTCACCGACTGGACCGACCGGACGACGTGCGTGCTGATCGGCGACGGAGCCGGCGCGGTGGTGCTCACCGCCGCTGAGCAGCCCGAGATCAGCCCGGTGGTGTGGGGGTCCTACCCGCACCTGGGCGACGCCGTGGTGATCGAGGTCGACCGCCCGTTCACCCAGGCGGGACAGACCGTCTACCGGTGGGCCACCACCACCCTGCCGGACATCGCCCGCAGCATCTGCGCCGCCGCCGGCATCACGCCGGAGGACCTCGGCGGCATCGTCCTGCACCAGGCCAATCTGCGCATCATCGAGCCGGTCGCGCAGCGGATCGGGGCGACGAAGGCCGTCATCGCCCGTGACGTCACGACATCGGGCAACACCTCGGCGGCAAGCATCCCGATCGCGCTGTCGAAGCTGCTGGAACGCGGGGAACTCGAGCCGGGCGCACCGGTGCTGCTGCTGGGCTTCGGCGGCGGCCTGTCCTACGCCGGGCAGATCATCCGCTGCCCACAGCCGTGAACCTACCGCTGCGGGTTGCGAGCGCCCCGCTTGTGCTTGAAGCGGATCGTGAACCCGGCACCTCCCCGGGCCGGCGCACCGGGCCGGCGCCGCGGCTTCCGCGGGGGAAACCACCGTTGGAACGGGATGCGGGAGAGCAGCAGAGGAATCGCCACGACCAGGGTCGCGAACCCCGCCACACCCAGCCCTCCCTGTACGCGGCCCCGGTGGCCGCTGAGCTGGTCGAAGTCGGTGACGAAGTCACCGGAGTCGGCCGGGTTCACCCAGATCGACACCTCTTCGCCGGTTGACCGGCACACCTCGACGCAGCCGACCTCCTGCTCGTACGTCCGGCCAGCCAGCTCGTACCGGAAATACATGGTGGTCGACGGGCTGGTCCGGTTGCCGCCGCTCTTCGTCACCCGGTCGTAGACGATGGCTCGCGTCGGTACGCCGGTGGCTCGCAGTTCGGTCGTCCAGTCGTCGAGCTCGTTCTGGGTGTGGAACGGCAGCCACAGCAACGCGCCACCCGCCAGCACCAGCAACACAGAGCCGAGCGTCATCCAGGCCGGCGAGCGTGGCAGCGTGATCACCCGATCATCATGCGGGCAGGACGCAAGCTGCCCTACTTCACGCCGGGAACGTCATGGCGTCGACCTGGGGCGCTGACCCGCTCACGGGTCCGCGTGCGCCCGCCGTCGGCGGCCCGGACGAGGTTCAACGGCGGAGGTAGGCGGCCAGGCCGCCGAGTTCCTCGTTGGCGATGAACACCGAGCGCACGTTGATGATGGCTTCCTCGACGTGGGTGGGGCAGCCCCACGCCGAGTCGCCCCACGAATCGGCGAGCTTGATCTCGGCCGGTGCGGTGCACCCGCCGGTGCCGCCGAGCTGGCACTGCTCGGGGCGCGGTGTGGCGGCCTGCGCGGCGGCGGCGGCACGCATCCGGGCGGTGAGTTCCGCGGCGGCGGCGGCGCGCTGCTCGGCCTCGGCACGCAGTTCCCGCTCCGCCTGCACCACCTTGGCCAGCTCGTCATGGGCCGCTCTGGCCCGCGCGTCGGCGGCCGCCTTCGCCTGTTCGATGTGGTGGCGTTCGATGGCCAGGGCTGCGGTGCCGGTGAAGACCCGGGCGAGGGCCAGGTCAGCGTCCTGCGGGATGCGCGGGAAGCGGTGATACATGGCGAAGGTGCCCAGCAGGCTGCCATCCCGGGCCAGGATCGGCGTGGACCAGCAGGCGCCCAGTCCCGCCCGCTCGGCCAGGTCCCGGAAGTCGGCCCAGAACGGGTCGGTGGCGATGTCGGTGACGATGACCGGCTCCCGCCGGTGGGCGGCGGTGCCGCACGAGCCCACGCCTTCACCGGTGGCGATCCCGTCGATGGCCTGGTTGTAGAAGTCAGGCAGGCTGGGTGCGGCGCCGTGGCGCAGGTGCCGACCGTCGGGATCGGCGAGCAGAACGGAGACCAGAACCTCCTGCGGGGCAAGGTTCTCGATACACCGGGCCATCCCGTCGAGCACCTCGGTCAGCGGCGCCTGCCGGGCGATCTGCTCCACCAGGGCGCGGTGTTCGGCCATCAGTCGTTGGGCATGCTTGACCTGTGTGGTCTCCACGCCGATCACACGGATCCCGGTCACGGTGCCGTCGGCGTCCCGCCGTGGCTCGTAGGTGAAGTCGAAGAACGCCTCCCGCGCCTGCGGCCCGGCGCCCAGCACCACCCGGACGTCACGGCCGGTATAGGCCTCGCCCGTGCGGTAGACCTCGTCCAGCAGGGCGATGAAGCCCTGACCGGCCAACTCGGGCATCAGGTCCACGAGCGCCGTACCGGTGCGAGCCCGCTCCTCGCCGATGGCGGCGAAGAACGCGGGATTTGCGCTCTCCACCCGGTGCGTCGGCCCCGCCAGCGACGCGAAGACGGCGATGGACTGCCCGAACAACGACCGCAGATCCTCCTCCGCCCCATGGCCGGCGATCGCGGAATCCGCAGCAGTGGGCTGCTGGCCTGCTACCGCCGTCATGTCGTGGTCCGCCTCTCTGCCGTGCCGGGTGACCGGCGTGGCAATCCGGAACTCCGCCTCGCGGCCGTCGAGACTCCCCTGTGCCTGCTTCTCCCGCAGCAGGCGTGCCGATCGGGACGCCGGTCATTCCGACAGAGCGTAACGGATAGGCACCGCTCGCCCGAAAGATCATCGGGCACCCCCCATCCGGCCGGCGGCGTGGTCCGCGAGCAGGCGGACCTGCCCGGCTCGGTGGCGGCGGGCGAGCGGGAGCGTGGTGGTCGCCGAGTCTGCGAAGCTGGCGATGATCACCCAGTCGAACGGAGGGCCGGCCATGACGACCGACCAACGGGACATCACTCATCTGCGGCGTTGCGTAGCGCTCGCCGCAGAAGCCCTGGCGGCCGGGGACGACCCGTTCGGGTCCGTCCTGGTCGGCCCGAGCGGGGACGTGCTGGCGGAGGCCCGGAACCGCGAGACGTCCTCGGCGGACCCCACGGCGCATCCTGAGCTCGCCCTCGCGCAGTGGGCGGCCGGACATCTACCGCCGGCGGTGCGGGCCAGCGCGACCGTGTACACCTCGGGCGAGCACTGCCCGATGTGCGCGGCCGCGCATGCCTGGGTGGGACTCGGCCGCATCGTCTACGCCGCATCGAGCGCGCAGCTCGCCACCTGGCGGGCGGAGTGGGGCCTGCCGGACGGGCCCGTGGCCGTGCTTCCCGTCACCACCGTCGCGCCGGCCCTCACGGTTGCCGGCCCGGTCGCTCCCCTGGACGACGAGATGCGGCTTCTCCACGAACGCGCCGCGAAACGGCGAGCCGCACACTAGCCACACGCGGGCACCTCGGGGTCGCACGGCCACCTCGCCACGGTCGAACCCACGCAGGTCGACGCGGAGCGGCCCCGAGCCGCCGCGATCGCACTATCGATCAAAGCGGTTTGATGTATTGTCCACGTCATGAGTGCGTCCGGGCAAGCCGCCCCAGCGTTCCTCCGATTGGCCGCTCATCCGTTGCGCTGGCGGCTGATGACCGAGCTTGGCGCCAGCGACCTGCGGGTCCGCGAGCTGGCCACGCTCACCGGCGAGCCGCAGAACCTGGTCTCCTACCACCTGCGGCTGCTGCGGGACGGCGGTCTGGTCGCCGCCACCCGGAGCAGCTTCGACGGCCGCGACAGCTACTACCACCTCGATCTGGACCGCTGCGCCGAAGGGCTCGCCGGTGCCGGCGCCGCCCTGCACCCGGCCCTGCGTCCGGGCATCGGCACGCCGCCGCCTTCTGTCCGCCCGCAGCGGTCGCGCCGCCTCGGCGTGCTGTTCGTCTGCACGGGCAACACCGGTCGCTCACCGATCGCGGAAGCCCTGCTCCGCCAGCACACGGCGGGACACGTCGAGGCGATCAGCGCCGGGAGCCGGCCGGGGCCACGACTGCATCCCGGCGGCGTGCGGGTACTACGCGACCGGTACGGCATCGACGTCGCCGATCAGCGCCCGCGCCACCTGGACACGCTGACCGGCCGCCGGTTCGACTATGTGATCACCCTGTGCGACCGGGCCCGCGAGGTCTGCCCCGAGTTCCCGCAGCACCCGCGCCGCATCCACTGGAGCATTCCCGACCCCGCGTCGGCCGGTGACAGCGAGGAGGCCGGCCAGCGGTCCTTCACCCGCACCGCGGCCGACATCGACACCCGCATCCGCCATCTGCTACCCGTCCTTGAGCAAGGAGGTTCGCGCCATGACCGGAAGCCATGAGTACGCCAGCGTCCGCTACCTGGTTGACGACGTCGCGGCAGCCGTCGACTTCTACACCACCCACCTCGACTTCCAGTTGGGCGCCGACGCCGCACCCGCCTTCGCCGAGGTGCTCCGCGGCCCCCTGCGACTGCTGCTGTCCGGGCCCGCCAGCTCGGGCGCCCGAGCCACGCCGGAGGACGCCGCAGCACCCGGCCGCAACCGCATCCACCTCACCGTCGACGATCTGGCCGCCGAGGTCGAGCGGCACCGGGCAGCCGGGCTGCCGTTCCGCAGCGAGGTCGTCGCCGGCCCGGGTGGGCAGCAGATCCTGCTGGCCGACCCCGCCGGCAACCTGATCGAACTGTTCCAACCGGCCGGTCCGGCGCGCGCGGCGACAGCCGCACCGTGACCGCCGGGTCGCCGGCGGGCGCCGCCACCTGGGTCATGGGGTGGGCTCCGTGACCGGTCAGCACGCTGAGCTGGGCGAGCACGCACCCTGCGTGGCGACGATGCCGCCGGCGTAGAGCAGCCAGCCGGAGAGGCCGAGCAGCTGGACCCGCTGCCAGGCGCCCAGCGCCGCGCCCGGGCGGATCAGCTCGAGCAGCGTGCCGGCCGTGCCCACCACCAGCACCGCGGCCACCGCCAGCCCCCAGCGGAACGACACGCGGTGATCGCGCTGGCCCAGCAGCAGCGCGAGCAGTGAGGCCAGCGCGGCGGCGATCGCCACCGCCGAGCTGACCGAGTGCCCCTGGTCGCGCCAGGACAGCGCGCCCAGCTCCGCCAGCCGGGCGCAGCGGGCGTCGGCCGAGGGCGCGCAGTCCATCGAGCTCACCGTGCCGTCCAGGGCGGTGGCCACACCGAAGGCGACCAGCCCCCACCACGCCCACCGCGGCCAGCCCCCCGCCCGCCGGGCCAGCGCCAACCCGGTCGCTGACGCGAGCGCGCCGACGACCAGGTCGCCCAGGCCGAACACCAGGTGGTACGGCTGGTCCCGGGCGGCCAGCTCGCTGGCGTACCCGTCGAGGAGGCCGAACGCCGGGTTCAGCAGCGGCCCGATCAGCCACGACGAGTAGAGGACTCCGGCGAGCCCGAGCGCCAGCCCCGGCAGCGCCCGGACCCGGCCGACCCGGCTCACGAGGACTTCCGGACCAGCGGGAAGGGCAGCGTCTCCCGGATCGACCGACCGGTCAGCAGCATCAGCAGCCGATCCACGCCCAGGCCCAGGCCGCCGGTGGGCGGCATGGCGTACTCCAGCGCGGTGAGGAAGTCCTCGTCCAGCTCCATCGCCTCGGGGTCGCCGCCGGCCGCCTTCAACGACTGGGCGGTGAGCCGGCGCCGCTGCTCCGTCGGGTCGACCAGCTCCGAGTACGCGGTGCCCACCTCCATTCCGAACGCCACCAGGTCCCACCGCTCCGCCAGCCGCGGGTCGCTCCGGTGCTGTCGGGTCAACGGCGAGGCGTCGGTCGGGAAGTCCAGGTAGAAGGTCGGCGCCTCGGTGCGCGCCTCGACCAGCCGCTCGTACAGCTCCAGCAGCACCGCGCCGCGCTCCCAGCGCGGGTCGTACGCGACCCCGGCGGCGTCGCAGAACTTGCGCAGCGCGGCCAGGTCGGTGTCGGCGGAGACCTCCTCGCCGAGCGCCGCGGACACCGCCTCGTTGACCGTACGGACCGGCCACCCGCCGCCGACGTCCACGGTCTCGCCCGTCCCGGGGTGGCGCACCACCGGCGACCCGTGCACCGCGATCGCGGCGGCGACGATCAGCTCCCGGGCCAGCTCGCGCATCACGTGGTAGTCCGCGTACGCCTGGTACGCCTCCAGCACCGTGAACTCCGGGTTGTGGCTGTGGTCGACGCCCTCGTTGCGGAACGCCCGGCCCAGCTCGTACACCCGCTCCATCCCGCCCACGGCCAGCCGCTTCAGATACAGCTCGGGGGCGATACGCAGGCTCAGCCGCAGGTCGTACGCGTTGCTGTGGGTGACGAACGGGCGGGCGTTCGCGCCGCCGTGCACCCGCTGCAGGATCGGCGTTTCCACCTCCAGGAAATCCCGGTCGGCCAGGGAGCGCCGCAGGCTCTGCAGGACGGCGCCGCGGGCCCGCAGCAGGTCCCGCGCCGCCGGATCCACGGCGAGGTCGAGGTAGCGCTGCCGGACCCGGGCCTCCGGGTCGGCCAGCCCGTGGTGCTTGTCCGGCAGCGGGCGCAGGCACTTGGCGGTCAGCCGCCAGTCGGCGACCCGCACCGACACCTCGCCGCGCCGCGTCGCGTACACCTCGCCGGTGGCGCCCACGTGGTCGCCGACGTCGACGGTGGCACGCCACCGGTCCAGGTCGTGCTCCAGCATCAACTGCAGGTCGCCGCTGCCGTCCCGGATCGTCGCGAAACAGATGCGCCCGTGGTCGCGGACCAGCAACACCCGTCCGGCCACCGACACGGTCTCCCCCGTGCCGGTGTCCGGCGCCAGCCCGGCGTGCCGCGCCCGCACCGCCGCACACGTGTCGGTACGCGCGAAGCCCACCGGGTACGGGTCGACACCCTCGGCGCGCAGCCGGTCCAGTTTCGCCAGGCGTACCCGGCTCTGCTCGGAAAGGCGCACCGCGGGCGGCTCCGGCGACACGGCCCGGACCGTCGCGGCGGCCGGCGGCACGTATCCCACCCCGCCGCCGGCCGGCGGCACGCCGTGCAGCGGGGTGGGCCGGCCGCCCGGCAGGGCGACGAAGCCCTCGGCGACCGCCGCGGCGAGGCCGACGCGCGCCAACTCCCGGCGCTCCGCGAAGCACAGGTAGCGCGGCGTCCAGTGCGGCTGGTACTTGGCGTTGGAGAGGTACAGCGACTCCAGCTGCCACCAGCGGGAGAAGAACAGCAGGGTGTGCCGCCAGAGTCGGATGACCGGGCCGGCGCCGATCCTGGCGCCCTGCTCGAAGACCGACCGGAACACCGCGAAGTTCAGCGACACCCGTTCGACGCCGAGCCGGGGCGCCGCGCCCATCAGTGCCGCGACCAGGAACTCCGTGATGCCGTTCTCGGCCGACCGGTCCCGGCGCATCAGGTCCAGCGAGAGCCCGTCGGCGCCCCACGGGCTCAGCGACAGCAGCGCCCGCACCCGGCCGCCCGCGTCCCGCGCCTCGACCAGCACGCAGTCGCCGTCGGCCGGGTCGCCGAGCCGGCCCAGTGCCATCGAGAAGCCCCGCTCGTGTTCGGTGTCGCGCCAGGCGGTGGCCAGCCGGGCCAGCTCGGACAGCTCCGCCGCCGGGATCTCCGCGTGCCGGCGCACCCGGGCCGTGTAGCCGGCCCGCTCCACCCGGTGCACGGCCTGGCGGACCGGGCGCATGTCCCGGCCGTCCAGGTCGAACTCGCGGGCCAGCAGGATCGCCTCGTCCCCCAGGTGCAGCACCTTCAGCCCGTGCCGGTGGTACGCCTTGGCGCCCGCCTCGCTGGTGCCCATCACCGCCGGGGTCCACGCGTACGTGCTGGCCTGGTCGAGCCACGCCTCGATGGCCGGCCCCCACGCCTCCGGGTCCCCCACCGGGTCCCCGCTGGCCAGGCTGACCCCGTTGACCACCCGGTAGGTGATCGCCGCCTTGCCGCTGGCCGAGAAGATCGCCGCCTTGTCCCGGCGGGTGGCGAAGTAGCCGAGCGAGTCGCCCCCGCCGTGCCGGGCGAGAAGTTCCCGGATCCGCTCCTCCTCGTCGGGGTGCAGCACGGCGGCGGCCCGCTGCGACCGGAGCAGGGTGAACAGGCCGGCGACGAAGGCGATAGCGCCGAACCCCCCGAGCAGCAGGTTGACCCAGCCGGGCGCCTGCCCCTGCCGGGTGACGTCCAGGGTGATCGCGCCGCCGAACACCTTCTCGATGGCGTAGCCGAGCCGGTCCACCCAGGTGCGCAGGCTGCCCGGCTCGACCAGGAGCAGCAGGTAGCCGAGCCCGACCGCGACGGCCGCCAGCCCGAGGAAGACCCCCAGGGCGCGTCGGGTGCTGCCGCTACGCACCCGGGCGTAGAACTCCCGCCGGGCGGCCAGCAGCAGGGCCAGCGCCCCGGCGGCGAAGGCGATGCCGATCCACACGCCGACCGTCTCCAGCGAGGTGAACAGCCGCTCCCCGGCGTCGTCGGTGAGGTCGTTGCTGCCGACCACCAGCAGCAGCACGCCGGCCAGCACGCCGACGGCCAGGCTGAGGGTGAAGTAGACGACCAGCACCCAGTACGCCAGCCGCTTGCGGCGCAGCACCGCCGAGGCGAGGGTGCCGAGGAAGACCGCGTACGCCAGGTTCGCCGGGGCCGGTAGCAGCAGGGCGTCGATGGCGGTGCGGACCGGCTGGATGTCGGAGCGGACGGCGCTGCTCAGCGCGGCCAGCGCGCAGACCACCGCGATCACCCAGAGCAGCGTGGCGAAGGCCCGGGGCACCTGACGCCGCCAGTCCCGGTCGGTGCGGCGGGCGTCCGCCACCGTCCGCGACGCGGTGCTCGGGGTCAACGTGGCCTCCCTCGTGCCGGTGACGCCCGGTGTCGACCGGCCTCATCGTAGCCACGCCCGCCGTCGGGCCTGCTGAGAAGCACCCGTCCCCGGCCGACACGCCGGGCGGGACGTTCCCCGGGCCGACAGCGTGGGCGCCAGGCATCGACAGTCGCTGGCGGTCGGATCAGCGGGTCGCCCCGATCGGTGGCGGTGGCGTGGCCCAACCGTGACCAGGACGGGCGAGGCTTGGCACATGCTTCGGGGGATGGCCGGCGTCGATCTGCCGGCGCTGCGGCGGACGGTGACGCACCCGGCCGTCTGGTCGTTGCCGGCGGTGGCCCTGCTCGCGCTCGTCGCCATGCCGTTCAACGACGGTTTCTACAATTTCTGGGTCAACTACGACGCGCAGGGCGGCGCACAGCAGCATGAGTCGCTCCACGCCACGCGGATCTTCCGGTACACCTCCGGATCCCTCTGCGGGCAGGTTCTGGCGCTGTTGGCCGGCGCCGCCCTCGCCCGCCGCACCACGCAGGCAAGGGCGCTCGCGGTGGCAGTCCCGCTTGCGGCACTCCTGGCAGGGGCAACCTTCGCCGTCGCGTACCCCCTCGCCCGGGCCCGCGAGGGATCCTCCTGGACGACCCCGCCACTCGACGACCCGGTCCTGGCCCGGGTCCTCCTGTGTGAGCTGGCCGCCTACCCCCTCTACGCCGCCGCTGGCGTCGGCCTCGGCGCGCTGCTCAAGGGGCGGCGGCCCGCAGTGCGCTGGTCGCTCGCGCTCCTACTCCTGGCGGGCTGGGCCGTCACCACCATGACCGGGCTGCTGCAGGACGACCAGTTCAATGCGCCATACGTGCTGCTGTGGGCCGTCCCACCGATCGCGGCCGGCACGGCAATCGCACTGGCGGGGCTCTCGGTGGATGTCTGGGTCGTGCCGCCCGTGCTGGTGGGCGACTGGGGGCGTGGCGCCAGCGCCGCCCTCCTGGTGAGCGCCGCGGCGTACGCCCTGGGGTTGAACCTGCTCGCCGGCCGGGCCGGACGCCGCCCCCGTCGCGATGCCGGGCGGCCGCACCGCGGCACCGCTCGCTGACGCGCATCGCGCGGCGCACGTCCACCCGCCGCGACGGCGTGCGTTCCTGGGACCGCACCGACAACATCGGGGTGCAGTCGCACTTCGAGCTCGTCGAGGTCCAGCCCGGCACCGACTCCGACAGCTACGTCGTCACCCTCAAGGTCTCGGGCAACGGCTTCAACGGCACCGGTCCGATGACCTTCCGCCTCCGCGACGGCCTGATCGCGAGCCTGCGCATCAGCTGAGGGTCCCCGCTGGCCGCCGCCTGCGGAGGCCGGGATTTCGCTGTCGACACCCGATCGTCCACCACAGGTGTCACCGTTCTGACCCAGCGTGACGCCGACCTGGCGGTCCAGCTGGCCCGACCGGCGAGGCAACCTCGGATCGCCGGATGAACAGGGCCGAGGTCGTGGCGGTCTACGGTCAGCGAATGGGGTTCTCGATCAAGTTGGCGCCGGGCGTGCGTATCCGGGCCTCCTCCCGAGGGATCCGCACCAGTGTCGGGCCGCGCGCCGCCCGGATCCACGTCGGGGGCGGCCGTACCGGCTTCTCCAGCGGCGTCGGACCGGTCGGCTTCTACAGCTCCCTCGGGGGCGGTCGCCGAGCCGGTGCCCGGTCCTCGTCCGCGGCCAGCTACCAGCGGCAGGTCGCCGCGCAGCAGCGCCAGGCCGCGCAGGCGCAGCGAGCCGAGGAAGCCCAGCGCCTCGCCCAGGCGTTCCAGCGCATCCTCGAGCTGCACCGGGTGGACTTCCCCGCCGCCGCCCGGCCGATCGCGCCCCAACCGGCGCCACCGGATCGGGACAGCATCCGCAAGCACTATGAGAACCACGCGCTGGCCGGCATCGGGCTGTTCGAGCGCAGCCGACGGGCCCAGGCGAAGCAGCAGGCGGCGCAGTGGACCGAGGCGGAAATGCAACGTCAGTGGGCCAGCCGGCTCGAGCAGCAGGCGGGGTGGCAGCAGTACCTCGACCAGCGGTGGCACCAACTCCGCACGAACGTGCCCGAGGTCGTGCTGGAAACCCTGGAGGAGGCCTTCGAGGACAACGAGGCGCCCAGCGCCGCCGTCGGAGTCAGCGCCGACGAGGTCTCCCTGGCCGTGCTCGTACCCGGCGTTGAGCAGGTGGTGCCCGAGCGGATGCCCGCAACGACGCAGGCCGGCAACCTGACGCTGCGCAAGCTGCCCCAGCGCGACCGCGCCGCCTACTACAAGCAGTTCGTCTGCGGCCAGGTCCTGGTCACCGTGCGGGAGGCTCTGGCCGTCGCGCCCGGCATCGCCGCCGCGCGGGTGGCGGTCCTGCGCCAGGACGGCCACGACGCCTACGGCCGGCCGCGGATGTCCTGCCTGCTCGCGGCGACGTTCGACCGTGCCGCCCTGCACGGGGTGCGGTGGCAGAACGCCGACGCCACGGCGATCGTGCACGACACCAACCGGGAACTGCTGCTCAACTCCCGCGCACGGACCGGGGAACTGCTCCCGCTGGACCTCGCCGCCGAACCCGCCCTCGCTCAGCTCGTCGCCGCGGTCGACCTGACCGAACTCGCCGGCGGCCGGTAACGGCAAGCGAGCCGGCGTGGCGGCGACCGGGCACCAGGGCCGGAAGCGTCGTATGCCCATGCCAGGATGCCGTCCTGCGGATCGGCCGGGGAAGGACACACCAATGGGTGCTTCGGAGTGGCGTTACGTGGTGGCCTACCAGGCGGACGTGGGCGCCGCCCTCCAACAACTGCGCCAAGAGGTGTACGACCGCGGCGAGTACTACCGGGAGCCCGTCGAGCGCGACTCCGACCTGGACCTGACGGAGGAGGAGTTTCGGGCCCGGTTGGATCCGCGCGACGACGACGACGGCTTCAGCGAAGCAATCATCGAGGACTGGCGGGAACGCAAACGCCGCCCGGTGCCCGTCGACCCGGACACCCTGGTTGCCGCGCAACCGCACTCGGGCACACACTCGATCATCGACATGATCAACGGCCGGTCCGACAGCCCCGGCTTCGCCACGGTGGCCCCGCTGACCGGTGAAGAGCTGATCAGGGCCTTCGGCAGCACGACGCCGCCGTCAGCTCAGGTCCAGGAATGGATGCGGGCCGGTGGGGGTCTGCGGGAGCGCTGGTCCGGCACGTATGTGATCAGCTACCGCGACGGTCAGCCCGACCACATCCACTTCTCCGGATACTCCGGCGACTGACGTCACGGTCCGCCACGCGATCGAGGCCGGCGCGCGGGGCTCGCGCGGTGCGGGGGCGACAGCTGCCGGCGGTCACCCGTGGAGCGAGCGGCCTGCCGGGCTGTTGCCCGTGAAGCGTTGGCCCGCCGCGATCTCGTCGCCGACCACCGACCAGACGGTCTCGTCGTCCTGGAAAGGGAACGGGTCGATGCTGCTCGTCTCCTGACGGACCCGCTCGACCTCGCGATCCAGGCGCTCGAAGTCGGCTTCCTCGTCGCCGTCGTCGCCGCTGAAGGTGAACTCGTCGAGCAGGCGCTGGAACCGGACGGTGACCCGGACGAGGGAGGAGACGTCCGTGTGGACCTCCTGCGCGGTCGCCTCGTCGGCGTCGAAGGCGTGCACCCTGCCGGAACCGGGGTCGAGGGCGAGGTGGGCGTTGAGCAGCCAGCCGATGACGGGCCATTCGCCCGCGTCCTCCGAGACGTCCTCGAAGTCCTCGACGTCGACGACGTCCTGGACGAGGGGCAGCCGGCCGGAGTCCTCGTCGGGCACCCGCAGCCAGAGCGTCCCGGTCGGGACGCCGACGGTCTGCAGGAGGCGGGCGCCCTCGGTGCCCGCGGCGGCGGGCGGGAAGGCGATCGCGGGCAGGGTCGCGAGCCGGTCCTCGCCGAAGATGTCGACGAGTTCGCTGCGGGTGACATCGAAGAGCACTGCCGGAACTCCGAACTCGGCGGCCACACGGGCGCCGTTCGACTGTCAGCTGGTCGGTCCACCACAGGCTCTCAGGCACCTCCGTCCGGCCATTCCCGGGGCCTGTTCCGTGATCGCGTACAACCGTTTCCGGCGCACTGCCGTCTGGAACGGTGAACCCCAGGGAGGTGGCCGGATGCCGGATGCATCGGACCAGGAATACGTCGAGTACGTCACGGCGCGCCTGCCGGCGTTGCGGCGGCTCGCGTACGGACTCTGCGGCGACCGCGACTTGGCCGACGACCTGGTGCAGGAGACCGCCACGCGGCTCTACCTGCGCTGGGCCCGGATCGCTGAGGTCGAGCAGCTCGACGCGTACGTCCGTACGGTGCTGGTCCGGCACTTCCTGGACACCCGGCGGCGCGGCTGGTGGCGGGTGCACCTGTTCGGCGGGCCACCCGATGTGCGGTCCACCGAGGACCGCGGCGTCGAGGAGCAGACCGTGCTGCGTGACGCCCTGGCCAGGGTGCCGCCCCGCCAGCGAGCGGTGCTGGTGCTGCGTTTCCTGCACGACCTGCCGGTGGAGGAGGTGGCCCGGACGCTGGGCTGCTCGCCCGGCACGGTGAAGAGCCAGACCTCGCACGGCCTGGCGGCGATGCGACGGCTGCTCGGGGACCGCGAGATGGCCGGCCGGACCGGAAAGGAGCGATGGGCATGAGGACCGATGACGAACACGTCGCCGACCGGCTGCGCTGGCTGGACGACGAGCCGGCCGGCCCGCCCCGGATCGACCTGCCGGGAGCGATCCGGGAGGCCCGCCGGCGGCGGCGCAACCGCCGGGTGGCGGCGGCCGGGGCGGCCGCGCTGGGTGTGCTGACGATGGCCGCGCTGCCGGCGGTGCTGGGCGGGGACGGTCGGGCGGCGCCTGCGCCGGCCGCGAGCCCCAGCCCGTCGACGCCGGCGCCGACCGGTCCGTGGCAGGGGGTGTGCACGGCCACACTGCTGCCCATGCCGGGCGATCCACAGGGCGCGGTCACCGGCGGTGACCCGGACGGCCGGTGGCTGGTCGGCCGTCGGGCCCCGCAGGGGCAGAGCCGCACGGATTTCGGCCTGCTGATCTGGGAGGGCGACCGGGCCCGGGAGGTCCAGCTGCCGGGTTCGTTGCAGAGGTTGACGGATGTGAACCGGGCCGGCCTGGCGGTGGGTTCGTCGTCAGCGTCCGGCCGTGACTGGCGGGCGTGGGCGGTACGCGACGGTGAGGTCATCGGTCTGCCCGTGGTGAGGTCCGGGGGCGCGACGGCCGTCAACGACGCCGGCCGGATCGTCGGCTACCGCAATCTGGTTCCCGGGAAACCCTGGATCCAACGGCCGGTGGTCTGGGACTCGTACCGGAGCCAGCCGGTCGACCTGCCACTGCCCGGCCCGCAGTGGGAGGGCACGGCCGTCGACGTCGACTCCGACGGCACCGTCCTGGCCGCGATGTCGAACGGGAGCCCGGACGGGCCCACCCGTGCGGTGGTGTGGCGTCCGGGCGCCACCCGGCCGGAGGTGCTGCCGCTGCCAACGGTGCCCGGCGGGAAGGCCACCAGGTTCTTTCCCGCGTCCGTTGCCGGTGGCTGGGTGACCGGCACCGCGGAACGCGACGTCACGGTAGTCCCCCGCGACGGCCTGCCCAGGTACGCGGTGCGGATCGACCTGCGGACCGGTCGGGCGGAGGTGCTGTCGGGCGTCCGCTGGGTCGGCGCGAGCAACGGCCAGGGCTGGCTGGCCGGTGCGGTCTCGGGTGACGTGCCCGGCGTGATCATCGGTACGAGGTCGGTGAAACTGCCCGTGCCGGACGGCTGGCGCGGCGAGCGGCAGGGCGCGGTGACCAGTTTCAGCGACGACGGCCGGGTGCTCGGCGGGAAGCTCGAGTCCGACGACCAGGTCCGGCCGGTGCGCTGGACCTGCCGGTGACCGGTCCGGGGGCGGTCCCGCACCGCCCCCGGACCGGAGGGGCTGCGGACAGCAGCCCCTCCGGTGCGTTCGTCGGCGGTTACCGGAGCTTGAACAGTGCGGTCAGGCTTGACCCGTCACGTGTCGTGGCGCTGAGTGTGTAGCAGGCGCCGGGTGTGGCGGGGGTCTTCCAGTTGTAGACGAACTGGCCGGCGGTCGGGTCGTATCTCAACGAGGTGGCACCGGCGGCGAGCACCTCGATCTCGTCGGCCTGTGCGCCGGTGGCGCACGTGACCTGCTTGGCGTTCATCGTGACGAGCGCGGGGTCGGTCAGCTCGGTGGTGCCCGAGAAGGCCTCGAACTTCATGGGCACGGTGCTGCCGCCCTTGACCGTGTTGTACACCCCGCCCATGTCGACCGGGCTGGAGAAGCCCTTCAGCGTCCAGGGCAGCACGGTGTACGACTGGACGGCGGTGCCCACGTTGCCCGCGGCGTCGGTCGCCGTGGCAAGGAGGATGTGCGTGCCGACGTCGGTGCGGTAGCCGCTGACGACGCATCCCGCCGGACCGGAGAGGGCGTCGCTCGCCGTGCACGTGGGGGCGGGCGGCACCGAGCCGAAGTACACCTCGCCGATCGCCGAGGAGAACGTCACCGTCGGGGCGGTGGTGTCGACCTTGGCCGTGGACTCCTTCGGCTCCTCGACGTTGCCGCTGGTGTCGGTCGAGCGGAACTCCACCCGGGTGGCGCCGTCCCGGTCGACCGTGACGGGCGTACCCGGGTAGGCCGTCCACTGACCGCCGTCGAGCCGGTACTGGGTGCTGGCGACGGCGAACGCGTCCTGCGCCTGGAGGGTGAAGGACGGGGCCGTCGTGTACCACCCGTTGTCGCCGTTCGGCTCCGCCGGTGACCAGGTCAGGGTCGTCGTCGGGGCCACCGTGTCCGTGCCCACCGTGAGGGTCAGCGTGGTCCGCGTGGTGCCGGCCTCGCTGACGTAGTCGGGCAGGATCAGGTCACCGAGGACGGTGTGGCGGCCGGGGGTCCTGACGATGGTCTCGTCGAAGTTCCAGTCGACGCCGATCGCCTGGTTGTCCCGGGAGCCGTCGTTGTACGAGACCGCCACCTTGTCGGGGAGGTAGGGCAGCTCGCCGACCTCCAGGGTCTGTTCGAACGTCTCGGCGCCCTGGATCGAGATGCCGCCCTGGGACATCTCGGGCCGTACGTAGACGCGGGCCTCGGCGATCAGGCCGTAGGCGTCGTTCGTGCCGTAGACCACGAACGGATCGACGTTGGGTTCCGCGACCATCTCGGGCGTGATCTCCTGCCAGGTGAACCCGACCTTCCCGCGGGCGCCGCCGGCGTAGACCGCGTCGAGCTCCCTCGGCAGGGTGGGCACCTGGCCCACGCCGGTCCGCATCAGCACCGGCGAACGCACCGAGTCGACCGTCTCGCCGTTGGCGCGCCAGCGCAGCACGCCGGTGCCCGCGCCGGCACCCATGACGCCCCAGATGCGGATGCGCAACCGGGTCGTCGTGATCGGTGCGAAGTCGAAGTGGTTGTAGGCGTTGACGGCCACCCCGCCCGCGTACGTCGAGCCCTTGGTGAGGGTGACGGGCGTCCAGGTGGTGCCGTCCGAGGAGGTCTCGACGGCGTAGGTCGTGGCGGTCGGTCGGCGGGTACCGCCGTTGTCGTCGTACCAGTAGATGTCGGTGGACGACAGCCGCACCGGCGAGGTCCAGCTGTACTGGATCCAGGCCTCCCGCGCGACGCTGGTGCCGTTCTGCGTCTGGCCCCAGTTGCCCCAGCCGTTGCCGGTGCCCGGGTTGGAGTTGCTCGGGTTGCTGGCCTCGTTGACGCGCTGGTGGTTCTCCCAGGACGCGGTGCCGCTGGTGGTGACCGTCGCCGAGGAGCCGAATTCGGCGGCGACCGCCCGCTTGGTGAGGGTCACCGCCACGGTTGCCTCCGACCGCTTGTCGCCGTCGTTGGCGACGAATCGGAACACGTAGTCACCGGCGACCGTGCCGGTCACCCGGGTCGCCAGCGCCTTCGGGTCGGCGAAGATCACGCCCGCGCCCTGGGGCGCCGAGACGGTCTCCCAGCCGAAGCTGAGCTCGCTGTCGTAGGGGATGCCGTCGTCGGAGGCCGTACCGACCAGGCGCGTGGACAGGTTGCCGTCCGAGGAGCCGTCACGCGTGGCGGTGACGACGGGCGCCTGGTTGGCGACGGGAGGCACCTCGCGGCCGGAGTCGAACACCTGGATCTCGGCGATCGCGGTGTAGAAGGTCGGGCTGTTCGTGAAGGCGATGCGCACCTTGTTCGACGTCACGGTCCTGAAGAGCGCCTCGTTGAACTTGGCTGCCGGCACCGTCGGGTTCTTGAACTGGTTCGGCACCTCCTTCCATCCCCCGCTGCCGTCGGGCACCTGGACCCACCAGCGCGCGGGCTCGTGGTAGCCCCCGGCCTGACGGTCGCTGACGAAGGTCACCTTCACGTTGTCGAACGCCTTGGCCGAGCCCAGATCGAGTTCGACGTAGCCGTTCTTCTCGGTGGTTCCGTAGTTGCCCCAGTAGGGCTCGTTGGCGGTGGCACCGTCGGTCACGGCGGCCAGCGACACCGGCCGCTCGGTCTCCGCGATGGCGCCGGGGGTGTAGTTCATCGTGGTGGTGCTCCAGCCGGGCGTGTGGAACTGGCGCCACGGCGTCGGCCGTGCGCCCTGCTGGGTGTACGACGAGTGCGGGGTGGCGCCCGTCGCGAGGTTCGGCGCGTCCTCGGTGAGGTCGATGCCGGCCGTCTTGAGGTAGCCGACGACGCGGTCGTCCTTGATGGCGGTGTCCACCGCGCTCGGGAAGGTGGTCCCGGCCGTCGCGGTGAAGGTGACGGTCAAGCCGTCCTCGGCCTGGACGTTGTTGGTGTTCGGGTCGTAGGTGAGCTTGCCGAGCTTGTCGGTGCTGACCTTCTTCTCGCCGTCCAGGAACAGGGTGTAGCCGGCGCCCAGACCGTACCTGCTGCCGTCGGGGTCCCAGACGATCGTGACGTCGTGCCCGTGGTAGCGCAGGTTGTTGGCCATGAAGTGGTCGTAGCCGAAGGCGATCGGCCACAGCTCGATCTTGTCGTCGGAGCGCGGCTGGAGGCCCGCCATGTCCTCGACGAAGATGTAGTTCATGTTCCCGAGCATCACGTGGTTCGGGTTGTTGCGGTTGTAGGTCTTCGCGGTCGGGTTCCAGTTGGAGTAGTACTCGGCCTGGTTCGGCGCGCGCAGGTCCGCGTTCGGGTAGATGCTCCAGGCCATCCAGTCCAGCAGCCGCTTGGCGTACGCCGGGGTGACGTACTTCTGCTCCGGGTCGTAGTGGCGCAGCGCCGAGCGGACGCCGCGGTACTGCACGGTGAAGTTGATGTTGGAGAAGTTGTTCGAACCGCCGATCCCGTAGGCGGCACGGTCGTACTGGTTGGCGGTGTAGAACGGGAAGATCGGGAAGTTGTCGCCGTAGGTCAGGAACCGGAATCCGTCGACGTAGTTCTGCCACTGGTCGAACGGGATGAGGTCCTCGGCGTAGACGTCGTAGAGGTTCGACTCCTTGGCCGGGATCAGGGCACGGGCCGACGCGGGCAGCGGGTTGGCCCTGCCGTTGGAGCTGGCCGCGCTGGTCGCGCCGTAGGACGTGCGGGCCAGGAACATCCGCATGTCGGGGCTCCACAGCTGGCTGAGGATCGCGTCCCGGGTGCCGTCGGCGGCGGTGGCTAGCTCGTCGACCTTGGCCTGGCCGGCGCCGGCGATCTGGTAGAGCTGCCGGGCGGCGTCGAGCGCGCCCCACACGTATGCCGACTCGGGGCGTTCGATCGTGCGTGCGCCGGGGGCGCCGGCACTGGCCTTCGGGAACCCGAACGAGATGGCGTCGGCGTCGTTGCCCGGCATGAAGTTGGTGTCGTAGGCGATGAGCTTGTTCTTGTTGCCGTCGTAGTGCTCGAGCTGGCCGACCCCGTCGCCCTCGAAGTAGCGGGCGAACCTGCCGGCGATCTCCTTGCCCCCGCCGTGCACGTTGTAGGCCTCAAGGCCGGCCGTGCCGATGTACTGCGAGTAGTGGTTGTTCCAGCTGGTGTGACCGGGGCTGTCGAGGAACGCCGAGGAACCGGACAGCTCGCCGATGTTGAGGATCTGGCCGTACGGCAGGTAGGGCGTCCGCAGCCACTTGGTGTCCTGCAGGTGCATCGGCTGGGTCAGCGCGATCGCGTTCTGGTAGAGGTTCGACCCCTCGACGGTGGTGGGGTACTGGTAGGCGTAGCCGGGTGCGTTGGCGTCGAGGGTGTTGTAGCGCTCGCCCCACCAGCGGTAGACGATGGCCTTCTCCAGGGCGGGGTCGGGGACGTCGATGTAGGGGATGTCCTCGGCCCAACGGCGGTTGAACCCGGTGATGCCGGTGCGCACGGCCTGGGCCGGCGGCATCGCGGCGTACTCCTGGTAGCTCTCGACCGTGCCGGGCAGCGTGGCCGAGGAGACGGCGCCGACGACCGACAGCGCCACCGAGCCGCCGGCGGGCACGGTGATCTGGCGGTCGAGGTTGGCGCCGCTGCGGGTGAAGCCGGCGCCGGTGAGGTCGATCGTGACGGTGTTCCACGGCGTGTCGATGAGGCCGTTGTTGGCGCCACTGGTGATGGTGCGGGTGCCGGTCAGTTCGGCCGCGCCGTCTCCGGCCTGGGTGGCCAGTGGCGAGGCGGCCCGGACCGTGAACGTCGCCGCCGAGCCACCGGGGTTGGTGAAGTCGATGGCCGTGACCGCGACGTTGTCGTAGGTGATGAACTTCGTCAGATCGGCGGTGACTCCCGTGGCGCCGATCGTGTAGCGGCCCTTGGCGTGGCTGGGCGCGTTGAACCGGTTCGCGCTGACCTCGGTGACGGTCTGCCCGGGCACGGTGACCGTGTACAGGTTGCCGAGGTTGTTCGGGCCGCCGACGTAGGTGCTGCCGGCGAAGCCCATGGTGGTGAAGTTGTTGTTGCTCGCGCCGCGCAGGTACAGCGAGCGGCCCCTGGTCATCAGCACCGCCGGCCCGAGGGTGCCCCGCACGCCCAGCACGCGGTCGAGGTAGTAGTCGGTGCCGCCGGCCGCGAGGTCCTTGTCGAAGATGGACTGGTGCATGCTCTTCGCGGTGAACGGCACGCCGGGCGCGAGCTGCGCGGCAACGTCGCCCACGTTGGTGTAGGCCGGGTCCCCGATCTCCATGACGTGGTTCTGCCCGTTGGTGTAGAGCCCGACGTCGCCCTCGTTGCCCGGCAGGATCGGGGTGTCGGCGTGCGCCGCGGACGGCAGGCCGACCACCCCTCCCAGCACCAGCGCGGCCACGGCCGACCAGACGGGCAGTCTCCTTCTGCATCTACTGATCATGCTCAATCTCCTTGGTGGCGGTGCGGTCCCGCGGGAGATGTCACCGGCCAGCCGCCGGTGGGGTCGGAAGCTGACGTGCGTCATCTCCGGCTGGTTGGCGTGACCCCGGTCACTAGCGCCCACCCTGACCTACGAAAACCTTTTCGGCAAGATGTCAGGCCAGGTCAATTCGTGCCTGCCGGCCGAACCGCCGACGAACGACGTCCGAAAGGGTTTGCGGTGGGCCGGTGGGTACCCACCGAGGGCACCCGAGCCGGTCGGGCGACCCAGCCGAACGGGTGAAGGCTCAGCTCACCGCCGGGCCACCGTGGAGCCACGGATGACCAGGCGGGGCGCCTGGGTGTGCACGCCCCTGCCCAGCTCCTCGCCGTCCAGGGCGGCGAACACCCGCTGCGCCGCGGACCGGCCGAGCAATTGCAGATTGGGGTCGATGCTCGTCAGCTCCGGCCGGGAGTTGGTGACCATCTCGTCCCAGTTGTCGAACCCGATGACGGCGATGTCGCCCGGAACCTTCCGCCCCTGGTCACGCGCGGTGTCCAACGCTCCCCTGGCGATCTGGTCCGAGCCGCACAGGACGGCGTCGATGTCCGGGTACCGCTCGAGCAGCACCGCGGTCGCGTCCCGACCCCAGCGCTCGGACCACTCCGAGTACATCACCTCGCCGACCAGTTCCAGCCCGGCGGCGTCGAGCGCCGCCCGGGCGCCGGTGACCCGGTCCTGCGCGGCCGCGTAGGAGGGGTCACCGGTCACGTGCGCGATGCGGCTCCGCCCGCAGCTGATCAGGTGCTCGACCGCGAGTCTCCCCGCCGCCACGTTGTCGGGGACGAGCGACAGGTCCTCCGGATCGTCGGACGGCGCGTAGACGTACACGACGGGGACGGGAAGGTCGTGACCGACGGAGGGGCGCGAGTCGGTCCGGCTCCCCACCACGATGAGACCGTCGACCCGCCGGCTCAGCAGCGCCTTGAGCTGGTGCTGCTCGCGGATCGTGTCCCCGCGCGCGTCACACAGGAAGACGTTCACGCGGCCCGCGCCGAACGCGTCCTCGGCGCCCATGAGGATCGGGAGGACGAACCGGCCCTGGAGGTCGCTGGTGAGCAGACCGACGGTTCCGGTGCGGCCCACCAGCAACCCCTGCGCGAGCGTGTTGGGCACGAAGGACAGTTGCTCGGCCGCCTGGAGCACGCGCGCCCGGGTGCGTGCGGCAACCTGACTGCGCCCGTTGAGGGCCTTCGACGCCGTGGCCACCGAGACGCCGGCCAGCCGGGCCACCTCCGTCAGGGTCACCGCCTTGCTCCCGCCGACCTGGTCCCTGCCCGCCATGCGCACCCCTCCATCGTTCCGGCCCACGGTTCGCCAACGGGCCGAGCCTGCGTCAGCCGCCGCACCAAGTGCTTGACGACGGTGACGTCGGCCACTACTTTACACGCAACGAAAAGGGTTTCGGTCTTTTCACAGCGACACCTCAGTCACCGCCTGTCCCGCGATCCTCCCACCACCACGGGGACCCGGACGCATTCCTGGGCCACGACCCGTACCGGCGTCGACCTGTCAGCGACAAAAGCACACGGCAAGGCTCTCACCACACCACCACCGGGGCCGTGCAGCGGCTCCCGCTCATCGATGGGCAGAGGAGTAGCGATGAAGATATTCCACCGGCGGGACGGTCTCCGCGCCGTCCTGGCAGCCGGCCTCAGTGCGGCGGTCCTCGCGCTGGCCGCGTGTGGCGGCGGGAGCGACGGGTCGCCGGGGGCAGCGGTCAGCGTCGGCCCGGACGGCACCGACGACGGCAGCCAGCTCACGCTCTGGACGCGAGCACCCCTGGAGAAGCAGGCCAAGCTTCTGGTCGAGGCCTACAACAAGAGCCACAAGAACCAGGTCACCCTCACCGTCGTCCCCAACGACGACTACGTCGCCAAGGTGGGGGCCGCAGCCGGGTCGAAGGGCCTGCCGGACCTGTTCGCCGCCGACATCGTCTACGTGCCGAACTGGGTGAAGCAGGGCCTGTTCCGCGACATCAGCGCCAACGTCGACGGGCTGAGCTTCAAGGACTCGATCAACAAGGGACACCTCGGCGCCGGCACCGTCGACGGCAAGGAACACGTCCTGCCGTTCGTGCTGGACCTGTCGATGCTCTTCTGGAACAAGGCGCTGTTCACCGAAGCCGGGCTCGACCCGGAGAAGGCGCCCTCAACCCTGGAGGAGTACGCCGCCGCCGCCAAGAAGATCCAGGCCCTGGGCAAGAAGGACGTGTACGGCACCGCGACCGGACTCAACTGCGGCGGGTGTCTCGTCTTCACCTGGTTCCCCAGCATCTGGGCCGCCGGCGGCCAGGTGATGAACGCCGACGGCACGCAGGCGAACTACACCAGCGACCAGAGCAAGAAGATCTTCGACACCTGGCGCGACCTCTGGAAGTCCGGCGCCGTTCTGCCCTCGTCGAAGGACGAGACCGGCGCCACCTGGACCGCGGGATTCACCGAGGGCAAGGTGGGCCTGATGTTCTACCCGGCCACGCTGCTGTCGTCGACCAAGTTCGACGTCGGCGTCGCCGGCATCCCGGGACCCGGCGGCGGGGCGTCCACGTTCGTCGGCGGTGACGGCCTCGGCATCTCCAAGGACTCCAAGAAGGCCGCACAGGCCTGGAACTTCCTCAACTGGATGATGTCGGAGGAGGCCCAGGTCGAGGTCCTGGCCAAGGACAACGACGTGGTCTCCCGCGGCGACCTGGCCAGCAACAAGTACGCCGTCAAGGACCCGCGGCTGGTGACCATCAACGAGGTGGCCGGCAAGGGGCAGACGCCCGTCGCGCTGAACTTCCAGCAGGCGTACAACGCCGCGAACAGCCCGTGGCTCAGCCTCGTCCGCGACGCCGTCCTCGGCGAGGGAACCAAGCTGCAGTCGAACAACGAGCAGATCACCTCGGTGCTGTCCCAGTAGTCCACCGCCCTGGTGCCGGACTCGGTCGTCGAGCGACCGGGTCCGGCAGCGGGTGACCCACTCCCCCGCGCTGCGCACGTCTACTGGAGGGCCGTGCCGTGAATATGTCCTTGATGTCCGGCCGAGCCAGACGCTCCCGCCGACGCTCGAACGCGGCATCACCCGCGCGCCGCGGTGAGGCGGTCAAGGGGTGGCTCTACGTCTCGCCCACCGCGGTGTTCGTGGCGATCCTGTTCATCCTGCCGCTGCTGCTGGTGGTCAAGATGTCGCTCTCGCGCTGGCCGCTGCTCAGCGGCGACCAGGGCGTCAACGCCCCGGACAACTACCGCAAGGTTCTCGACAACCGCTTCTTCGCCGACTCGGTCGTCTTCACGGTCAAGTACACGATCGTGGCCACCGTCCTGCTCATCGGTCTCGGCCTGGGACTGGCCCTGCTGGTGCAGGAATCCACCCGGTGGAAGGGCCTGCTGCGGGCGTCGTTCCTCATCCCCAGCGCGCTCGGGCTCGCCTCGGCGTCCCTGCTGTTCTACGTGCTGTACTCGCCGATCGCCGGTCCCGCCGCGGATCTCATGAACAAGCTCGGCTGGACGTTTCTCGGCAGCCCCAACGCTGCCCTGTTCTCCACGGTGTTCCTCATCGTCTGGCGCTTCGCCGGCTTCTACATGCTCCTCATGCTTGTCGGCCTGCAGGGCATCCCCGGCGAGATCTTCGAGGCGGCGCGGATCGACGGCGCGTCCCGCTGGCAGACCTTCCGCCGGATCACCCTTCCGCTGCTGCGGCCGACGCTGGCGCTGACCACGATCATGTGCGTCACCGGCTCCCTGCTGGCCTTCGAGCAGTTCTACATCCTCACCAAGGGCGGCCCGGACAACAGCACCATCACCGTCGTCCAACTCATCTACACGATGGCCTTCCAGGGCCAGAACGACCTGGGCGTGGCCGCCGCGCTGTCGGTCATCGCCCTCATCGCCCTGGTCGTCATCAACGCCGTGCAGCTACGGGCCTTCCACAACCCGGACGGGAAGTGAGAGCGACATGAGCACCCACGCACCGACGCCGGCCGGCGCTCATGCCGCAACGGACCCGGGTACGCGCCGGCCCGACCGTTCCCCGGCCCGCGGTGCCACCGCCGTCACGACGGCGACCCGGCGTCGCCGCCCCGAGCGCCGTCCTCGCACGACAAGCATCGGTGGCCTGGTCCTCCGTACGCCGTACTGGATCTTCACCGGGGGCCTGGCCGTCATCTTCCTGTTCCCGCTGGCCTGGACGGCGATCGCCTCCGTGTCGCCGCACGCCGGCACCAACCAGACCGACGGGTGGGGCTTGGGCAACTACCGCACGCTGACCCACTATCAGGCCGGCATCTGGCAGTACCTCGCCAACTCGGCCTTCGTCTCCCTGACCACGGTCTTCCTCACCCTGGCGATCTCCCTGCTGGGCGGGTACGCGTTCGCCCGGTTCAACTTCCCCGGCAAGAACCTCCTGTTCCTGACCACCCTGGCGATCCTCATGGTCCCCTACGCGACCATGCTGATCCCGCTCTACGTCCTGCTGAACCAGCTCAGCCTGCAGAACTCGCTCATCGGCGTAGCCCTGGTCCTGACGATGTTCCAGCTGCCGTTCTCCACCTTCATGATGCGGATCTCGTTCGAGGCCATCCCCCGCGAGCTGGACGAGGCGGCCCTCGTCGACGGCTGCTCCTCCTGGGCCGCGCTGTGGCGGGTGCTGCTGCCGGCGGTCAAGCCCGGTCTGATCACCGTGGGCCTCTTCGCCTTCCTGACGGCGTGGAACGACTTCATGGCCCCGCTGATTCTGATCAACGACTCGAACAAGTTCACGCTCCCGCTGGCCGTGTCCAACCTGCGCGTCCAGGTCCAGGGAGTCATCGACTACGGCGCCACGGAGGCCGGGGTCGTGGTGCTGGCCCTCCCCTGCATCGTCCTGTTCCTCCTCCTGCAACGCCACTACGTCCGCGGCTTCATGTCCGGCGCCTTCAAAGGATGAACCCCACGATGACGATCACAGATCCCACGACCGGCCGCCGTCGGACCGGGTTCGTCCCCGCCGCCCCCAGGGCCGGACGGCTGCGCCCGCTCGGCCTGGACGAGGTCCGCATCACCGGGGGTTTCTGGGCCGAGCGCCAGGCGGTCAACGGCGAGCGCACCCTGGCGCACATCGGTCACTGGCTCGAGCGGGAGGGCTGGATCAGCAACTTCGAGCTCGCCGCCGCCGGCTCCCTGCCCGACGGCCGGCGCGGGCGCGAGTTCGCCGACTCGGAGATCTACAAGTACCTCGAGGCACTGGCCTGGGAGATCGGGCGTACCGGTGACGGCACGCTGGAGGCCGCCTTCCGGGACGTGGTCGGCCGGATCGCCCCGGCGCAGGAACCCGACGGGTACCTCAACACCAACTTCGGGCGGCCCGGACAGGCACCACGGTGGTCCGACCTCGAGTGGGGCCACGAGCTGTACTGCCTCGGGCACCTGTTCCAGGCCGCGGTAGCCCGAGCCCGCACGCGACCGGACGCCGGCGACGACCTGCTGGCCATCGCCTGCCGCGCCGCCAACCTGGTCTGCGAGGTCTTCGGCGACGACGGCATCCGGAGCGTGTGCGGACACGCCGAGATCGAGGTCGGGCTCGCGGAGCTGGCGCGCGTCACCGGAGAGCAGCGCTACCTGCGGCAGGCCGAGCTGTTCATCGCCCGCCGCGGCACCGGCACGCTGCGCCCCATCGAATGGGGCCAGCAGTACTTCCAGGACGACATCCCGGTGCGCCAGGCCGAGGTGCTGCGCGGGCACGCCGTCCGGGCCAACTACCTGGCGGCCGGCGCGGTCGACGTCGCCGTCGACACCGGCGACGACGAGCTTCTCTCCGCCCTGGCCACCCAGTGGGACAACACGGTGGCCCGGCGTACCTACCTCACCGGCGGCCAGGGCTCCCACCATCAGGACGAAGCCTTCGGTGACGACTGGGTGCTCCCACCCGACCGGGCCTACTCGGAGACCTGCGCGAGCATCGCCTCGATCATGTTCAGCTGGCGCCTGCTGTTGGCCTGCGGCGAAACGCGCCACGGCGACCTCATCGAGCGGACGCTCTACAACGTGGTCGCCACGTCCCCCTCGGCGTCCGGGACCGCGTTCTACTACGCCAACACCCTGCACCAGCGCAGTCCCGGGGCCGTACCGGACCCGGACACCGTCTCACTGCGCGCCGAATCCTCCCTCCGGGCGCCCTGGTTCTCGGTCTCCTGCTGCCCGCCCAACGTCGCGCGCACGCTCGCCAGCCTCGACGCGCTGGTCGCCACCGCGGACGCACAGGGCATCCAGATCCACCAGTTCGCCAGCTGCAGCATCCGGACCCGGCTGGACAACGGGGAACTCGTCGCCCTCGACGTGCAGACCGACTACCCCCGTTCGGGGTCCGTTCGCCTCACCGCCACCCGGGACGCCGCTGCCCCGTGGGCCCTCTCGATCCGGGTGCCGCAGTGGGCCGGTGGGGCCCGGCTCACGGTGACCACGGCAGCCGGTGAGGTCAGCACCACGGACGCCGACCCCGGGTGGGTCACCGCGCGTCGGTCCTTCCACACCGGGGACGTGGTCGAGCTGGTCCTGCCGATGCGACCGCGCCTGACCCACCCCGATCCCCGCATCGACGCGGTGCGCGGCCAGGTCGCCGTCGAACGGGGGCCGGAGGTCTACTGCCTCGAATCCATCGACCTGGACGTCGTCAGCAACGGGACCGTCACCGACGTCGCCGACGTCCGGATCGACGCCGGAGCCCGCCTCGACGACCACGACGGCCGACCACGGGTACGTCTCGTGGCGGCGACGGAACCCGGGCCCGATCTCCCCTGGCCCTACGCCGGGCACTCGCTGGAGCCGGTGCCCACGAGGGCGTTCGACGTCCCGCTGATCCCGTACCACGACTGGGCCGAGCGGGGACCGTCCACCATGCGCGTGTGGCTGCCCGTCGCCGCGCAACCGAACCCCGGCCCGGGCTCGGAGGAGTCATGACAGCACCTATCGAGACCTGCACGGTGGGCGTGGACTTCGGGACGCTGTCCGGCCGCGCGGTGGTGGTGCGCGTGTCCGACGGTGCGGAGCTGGGCTCGGCGGTGTGCGAGTACCCGCACGGCGTGGTGGACACGGTGCTGCCGGGCACGGGTGACAAGCTGCCGCCGGAGTGGGCGCTGCAGGTGCCGGCCGACTACCTGCACGTGCTGCGGACCGCGGTCCCGCAGGCGGTGCGCGCCGCGGGCGTGGACCCGGCCGACGTCATCGGGATCGCGACGGACTTCACGGCGTGCACGATGGTCCCGACCTTCGCGGACGGGACCCCGTTGTGCGAGACGGCGGAGTTCGCCGCGAACCCGCACGCGTACGTCAAGCTGTGGCGGCACCACGCGGCGCAGGGCCAGGCCGACCGGATCAACGCCCTCGCCGCCGAGCGCGGGGAGCCGTGGCTGGCCCGGTACGGCGGTTTCATCTCCTCCGAGTGGGAGTTCGCCAAGGGCCTTCAGATCCTCGAGGAAGCCCCCGAGGTGTACCGCGCGCTGGACCGGTTCGCCGAAGCCGCGGACTGGATCGTGTGGCAGCTGTGCGGCCGGTACGTCCGCAACGCGTGCACGGCCGGCTACAAGGGGATCTACCAGGACGGGTCGTACCCGTCCCGCGAGTTCCTCGCCGCGCTCAATCCGGACTTCGCCGGGTTCGTCGCGGAGAAGATCGCCCAGCCGATCGGCCAGCTCGGCAAGGCGGCCGGTCGGCTGACCGCCGAGGCCGCGGCGTGGACGGGGCTGACGGAGGGCATCGCGGTGGCGGTGGGCAACGTCGACGCCCACGTCTCCGCTCCCGCCGCGCAGGCGGTGGAGCCGGGCCAGATGGTCGCGATCATGGGCACCTCGACGTGCCACGTGATGAGCGGCGCCGTGCTGCGCGAGATCCCGGGCATGTGCGGTGTCGTGGACGGCGGGATCGTCCCCGGCCTGTGGGGCTACGAGGCCGGTCAGTCGGGTGTCGGCGACATCTTCGGGTGGTTCGTCCGGACCGGCGTGCCGCCGGAGTACCACGCCGCGGCCCGGGAGCAGGGCATCTCGGTACACGAGCACCTCACCAACCTCGCCGCGAAGCAGGCGATCGGCGAGCACGGGCTCATGGCCCTCGACTGGCACAGCGGCAACCGGTCGGTACTCGTCGACCACGAACTCTCCGGCCTCGTCGTCGGCCAGACCCTCGCCACCCGCCCCGAGGACACCTACCGGGCGCTCCTGGAGGCCACGGCATTCGGCGCCCGCACCATCGTCGAGGCGTTCCGCGACGCGGGCGTACCCGTGGCGGAGTTCATCGTCGCCGGCGGCCTGCTCAGGAACCCGTTGCTGATGCAGATCTACGCCGACGTGCTCGGCATGCCCCTGTCGGTGGTGACCTCCGACCAGGGCCCGGCGCTCGGGTCGGCGATCCACGCCGCGGTCGCCGCGGGCGCGTACCCCGACATCCGCCACGCGGCGGCCGCCATGGGCGGCCGCGAGGTGGGTGCCTACCGGCCGGTGGCCGAGAATTCGGCCGCCTACGACGAGCTCTACGCCGAGTACCGCGCGCTGCACGACCACTTCGGCCGGGGCGGCACCGACGTCATGCGGCGGCTCAAGGCGATCCGCAGGAGGGCCCTCCGGTGACCACCACCACGACCGCGGCGGTGCGGCACGCCATCGAGGTGCTGCGCGAGGAGCTGGTCCGGCTGCACGCCGAGCTGACCCGCAACGAGCTGGTGATCTGGACCGCGGGCAACGTCTCGGCCCGGGTGCCGGACGCCGACCTGATGGTGATCAAGCCGTCGGGTGTCTCCTACGACGAACTGTCGGCCGAGATGATGGTCGTCACCGACCTCCAGGGACGTCTGGTGCACGGCGAGCACCAACCGTCATCCGACACCGCGGCGCACGCCTACGTCTACCGGCACCTGCCCGAGGTGGGCGGCGTGGTGCACACCCACTCGACCTACGCCACCGCGTGGTGCGCGCGGCGGGAGCCCATCCCGTGCGTGCTCACCATGGTTGCCGACGAGTTCGGCGGTGACGTACCGGTCGGGCCGTTCGCGCTCATCGGCGACGACTCGATCGGCCGCGGAATCGTCGAGACCCTCCGCCACAGCCGCTCGCGGGCCGTGCTCATGGGCGGACACGGCCCGTTCACCATCGGCGCGACTCCGCGCGACGCGGTGAAGGCGGCCGTGCTGCTCGAGGACGTCGCCCGCACCGTCCACATCGCCCAGCAGCTCGGCGTCACGCCGCGACTCGCCCCCGCCGCGATCGACAGTCTCTACGACCGCTATCAGAACGTCTACGGACAGAAGGGAAACGCCGTCCCATGAGCGCGCGCCCCCAGATCTGGTTCCTCACCGGCAGTCAGGGCCTCTACGGCGAGGAGGTCCTCGCCCAGGTCGCCCAGCAGTCGAAGGTGATCTCCGACGCCCTCGCGGCCAGCGGGGAGATCGTCGCCGACGTCGTCGCCAAGCCGGTGCTCACCGACGCCGACGCGATCCGCCGGGTCCTGCTCGACGCCAGCAGCGACGACGCGTGCGCCGGCATCATCGCCTGGATGCACACCTTCTCCCCCGCGAAAATGTGGATCTCGGGTCTGGAGCGCCTGCAGAAGCCGCTGCTGCACCTGCACACCCAGGCGAACCGCGACCTGCCGTGGCGCACGATCGACATGGACTTCATGAACCTGAACCAGGCCGCACACGGCGACCGCGAGTTCGGCTACATCCAGTCCCGCCTCGGTGTCGTGCGAAAGACCGTGGCCGGCCACGTCTCCGATCCCGACACCGTTGCCGCCGTCGCGGTCTGGGCCCGCGCGGCCGTCGGGCTCGCCGAGGTGCGCGGCCTCCGGCTGGTGCGTTTCGGCGACAACATGCGGGGCGTCGCGGTCACCGAGGGCGACAAGGTCGAGGCCGAGCGCCGCTTCGGCGTCTCGGTCAACACCCACGGCGTCAACGACCTCGTCGCCGTCGTCGACGCCGTCACCGACTCCCACGTCGACACCCTCGTCAAGGAGTACGACGAGCTGTACGACGTCAGCCCCGAGCTGCGGGCCGGTGGGGAGCGGCACGAGTCGCTGCGCTACGGCGCCCGGATCGAGCTGGCCCTGCGGCAGTTCCTCACCGAGGGCCGCTACGGGGCGTTCACCACCAACTTCGAGGACCTCGGCGGCCTGCGCCAGCTGCCCGGCCTGGCCGTTCAACGGCTGATGGCCGACGGCTACGGCTTCGGCGGTGAGGGCGACTGGAAAACCTCCGTCCTGCTGCGCACCCTGAAGATGATGGCCGACGGCCTTCCCGGCGGCACCTCCTTCATGGAGGACTACACCTACCACCTGGAGCCCGGCCGTCAGCTCGTGCTCGGCGCGCACATGCTCGAGGTCTGCCCGTCCATCGCCGCCACCCGGCCCCGCCTCGAAATCCACCCGCTCGGTATCGGCGGCCGCGAGGACCCCGTACGGCTCGTGTTCGACGCCGCCCCTCGTGAAGGCTTCGTCGTCGGCATGGCCGACATGGGCGACCGCTTCCGCCTCGTGGGCAACGCGATCGACCTCGTCCGGCCGCTCGAGGCACTCCCCGCGCTCCCCGTCGCCCGAGCGGTCTGGGCGCCCCGTCCGGACCTGCGCACCTCGACCACCTCCTGGCTCACCGCCGGAGGCCCTCACCACACCGTGCTCTCCACCGCGCTGAGCCGCGAGCACCTGGAGGACTTCGCCGAGATGGCGGGCGTCGAGCTCGCCTACATCGACGAGACCACCACAACGCGCGGCTTCGCCCGGGAGTTGAGGTGGAACAACGCCTACCACCGGCTCGCGCAGGGTCTCTGACCCTGGCGGTGAAGAGACGCCCTTGCGTCGTCCCTGCTGGACGACCAGAAGCTCGGCGCCGGCATCGCCTGGGCCTCCGGCGAGATCCCCGCCGCCGTCGTCATGATCCTCCTCGTCCGCCGATGGATCCACGCCGACCGGCGGAAGCAACGCCGCCTCGACCGCACTGCCGACCGCGTCGAGGCCACCGGCGAGGACGACGGCCTGGCCCGCTACAACGCCTTTCTCGCCGCAGCCGGCGAGCAGGACAGCGCAGACCGCAGCCCTGCTGCTGCCGAGCCAGTCCGAAGGGCGGATGTACGGGGGCCCGGATAGGAACGGCCCCTCGGCAGTACCGGCCAGGAACCGAACTCCGCCGCCCGATGCGCCGGCCTGGCTCGCCTGCCGGCATGGGGGTGGCCGATGACAGTCTGGTCATCTGCGAGCCGCAGCAGGGTCACGGTGGTCAGAATCGCAGCTATGGACCGACCTGAGCGCCTGTCCGCCGTACTGCTGGCCGGGCTGACCGTTCTGCTGGGTGGGCTCACGCCGGGCGTCGCTCAGGCACACATCGGCGGCCAGCCGATCCCGGATGCCGCTTACTACCGAGCCGAGCTGCATGCCGTAACGCCGGCCCGGCCGGACATCCAGGTGCGGGTCGATCCTGGCGGCGAGTGGATCGAGCTGACGAACAACGGTCCGGACGAGTTGATCGTTCTCGGCTACACGCGGGAGCCGTACCTGCGCATCACCGCCACGGCCGTGCAGGAGAACGAACTCTCCCAGACGACGTACCTGAACCGCAGCCTGTTCGCCGACAGCGTGCCCACCGGACAGGACGGGGGCACGCTGGCTCCGGCCTGGAAGACGACCAGCACGAGCGGCACCAAGCGTTGGCACGACCACCGCATCCATTGGATGGGCCAGGCCCGGCCGCCGGTGGTCGCCGCAGACCCCCGCCATCCCCATCCGATCGGTGACTGGACGGTGCACGCAACGGTCGCCGGTCAGCCGCTGGTGATCACGGGTGACCTGCGCTGGCTGGGAAAGCCGGGCGCGGCGGACGGCAGCCCGGCGCTGCCGTCCTGGCTGCTGTGGCTGATCGAGGGAACGCTGCTACTCGTGCTCCTGCTCGTGGTCCTGCTGATCTACCAACGCCGACGACCTCCACCTGCCGCAGAACAGGCCGCCGAGCACGCGGCCCGGATCACCGTGTGATCTCGCGGCTCCGCGGCGGTTCACGCCAGTACCGGACGCGTTGCTCGACGATCCATGGAACCTCCTCGGTAGGTTCCCCAGATCTGACCGTGCAGAGCTTACGCACTTCGATCGGTTGGATGAACGTCGATGGATGCCTCGGTGTGCGACATCGTATCGACGATCATCTCCTCCATGCATGGTGGCATGTGTGACCCTGGCGCAATGATGACCAGTCCCGCCCCGGGTACGCCGCAGAGCTCACCCACCTCGCTCGACTCGTCTCGGACACCGGTGCGGACGTTGTCACCCGGCAGGAGAAGGCCCTCGGACAGCGGTGGAGGACCTCCGGGCAGCCCTGACAGGCGGCGGACGGAGTTGTCGCACAATGTTCACGTTGACCGCGGGGTGGACGGACCGGCTGCCCGGCTGACGTCACCGGGTGCGGTTATCGCCCGCGGCATCCGCACCCGGGCCGCACCTCAGGCGGCGGTAACCTCGAGCAGCAGCGCCTGCTCGAGGTGCAGCGCGGCTACGCCGCAGGTCCTGCTCGCCGGGCCCAATATCGGAGTATCGAACGAGGCTCACGGTGAGGGAGAGCCCGGGGCTGCGGAACACCTGTCCCTCGGGGTACACGTCGAGCTCGTGCGGGTCCCGTCCATAGTTGAAGCGCGGTTCGCAGGCGACCCGGAACTGCATCGTGCCTCGGACGACGCGCAGCATCCGCACCACGCGCTGGCGGTCGGTGGCCTGGTCCCCCGCGACCGGCATGAAATCCACGAGTTCACCGACGCCGTCCGTGCTGAGAAATCTGGTGATCAGGATGGGTCCACGCAGAACGGCCCAGATCGTCTCGGCGTTATCACATTCACCCTCTAACGGGTGAAGCTCTTGTTCCGGCTCGTACCTCTCAAAGCCCACTTCTCAGCGTGTGCGTCTCGAGACGCGGAGCGCAGGTCTGCATGCCGCGAGCCGCCGATTGGCACTCGGCCCGGAGCGGCGCGCCAGGGAGAGTGGGGATCCTGGTGCCGTACTCAGGGGAGTTGTGATGCAGGTAGCCGTGGTCACCTTCGACGGGTTCAACGAGCTCGACAGCTTCATCGCTTCGGCGCTGATCAACCGGTGTCGTAAGAACGGCTTGGAAGCCTTCATCACGACGCCGACGCCCGTGGTCACATCGATGAACGGCGTCGAGGTGACCGGGCAGCGCCCGATCGAGTTCGTGACCGACGCCGACGTTGTGCTGATCGGCAGCGGAGTGAAGGCGCGCGAGGTGGTCGCCGACGACCGGCTGATCTCCAGGCTGCTCCTCGATCCGTCGCGACAGCTGATCGGTGCGCAGTGCTCCGGCGCGCTGGTCCTTGCCCGGCTCGGGCTGCTGGATGGCATGCCGGCCTGCACGGACATGAAGAGCCGGCCTTTTGTCGAAGCCTGCGACGTCACAGTGCTGGACGCGCCGTTCCACGCCGAGGGGAACATTGCCACGGCAGGCGGCTGCCTGGCGTCCCAGTATCTCGCCACATGGGTGATCACCCGGATGCTCGGGGAAGGCGCTGCGCGCGACGTCATCGACTACGTGGCGCCGGTCGGCGAGAACCAGGAGTCCGTCGAGCGCGCCATGCGTGCCGTCCACGCGGGCGAGGTCGCAGTGCGCTGACGCAGCGCGATCATCCTTTCGCGGCCGCCTTCGGTCCTGGCACGATGTCCAGGCGCACTTGAGGGTGCTCCTGCCCGCATCCCCATACCGTGATCGACGCTGAACCGCGCCTTCCTGGGCGGCGGACCAGGGCGCTGCGCAGGCTCACGCTCGGCGCGGCGACGGCGGCATCTTGCCGGTGACGGGCCGAGTCAACCGTGGATCAGGGAGTTGCCGGGCGCTGCCGGACGAACAGCACCGTCGGGATCACCATAAGGAACAGGACGACGCCACCGACGAGCCAGCCGAGGTGCAGGGCGTCGGTGAAGGCCCGCGGTACGGCCACGGAGAGCGTGTGTGCCAGCGGGGCCGGGAGCTGACCCGCACTGCTGTGGTGGGCGGCTCCCCCGACGACCGCTTCGGCCGTGCCGGACGGCACTCCGGCCGACGCGAGCTGCTCGTGCAGGTACTTCGGGAAGCGGGTCGTCGCGAGGGTGCCGAGGATGCTCGGGCCGAGCACGCTACCCAGCTGGCGGAACATGTTGACCGAGCCGGCGGCCATGCCGGCCTGGAGCGGCGGCACGCTGTTGACGGCGGCAGCGGTCGAGGGCGCCACGAGCAGCGCCGAGCCGACGCCGGCGACGAAGAGCCCCGGCCACATCACTCCGTACCCACTGTTCGGGCCGACCAGCAGCAGCGCGAGGGCCGCGGCGCCCATGAGGGTGAGCCCCGTGGCGAGCACGGGGGCGATGCCGACCCGGTGGGCCAGGCGTCCGGCGAATGCGCTGACGACGATGTAGGGGACGAACATGGGGAGCAGTTTCACCCCGGTCTCCAGGGCGCTCGCGTGAGCGATCCGCTCCAGGTAAAGGACGGTGAGCAGGCAGATGCCGACGAAGCCGAACATGGTGACGGCGCCGATGGTCATCACGGTCGCGAACGAGGCGTTCTTGAACAGCCGCAGGTCCAGCATGGGGTCGTGGTGGCGGAGTTCGAGCCGGACGAAGGCCGCCAGCGAGACGGCGAAGACTGCGTAAGCCACGACGGTCGGCAGCCGGCCGTAGCCGCTGGCGCCGCCCTGGATGATGGCGTAGGTCGCCGACGCGATGGCGGTCGTGCCCAGCAGCACGCCGGCGGGGTCGAGTCGCCGGGTCGGATGCTTGCTCTCCGCCACGAACAGCGGGGTGAGCACGAGGGCGAGCACCCCGAGGACCAGGTTGGTGAGGTAGACCGCGTGCCAGGAGGCTCGGCCCAGGAGCGCTCCCGCCACCAGAGGGCCAATCGCCAGCCCAAGGCCGGAGCAGCCGGCCCATACGCTGATGGCGCCGGTCCGCTCGTGCTGGTCGGGGAAGGCGTGACTCACGATCGACAGGCTCGACGGCAACACGGCCGCGGCGCCGAGCCCCATCACGGCCTGGGCGGTGATGAGCAGACCCACGTTCGGCGCGGCGACGGCGAAGGCGCTGCCGAGCGTGAACACAGCGACGCCGTAGCAGAAGACCCGCCGCCGCCCGAACAGGTCGCTCAGCGTGCCGGCGGAGAGGACCAGGCTCACCACGGCGAGGCTGAAGGCGCTGCTCACCCAGACCAGCGTGCTGGCGGACATGTGCAGGTCGTCCTGGATCGGCGGCAGCGCCGAGATGGTCGACGACACGTTGACGAAGGTCATCATCGCGCCCAGGCAGACAACGAACAGGGCGAACCATCGTCGGCGTCTCTCGATCGTGGGGGCGGGGTGGCGCCCTGCCGCGGTGATAAGCTGGCTATTGGAAAGCATAGCCAGAACGGTAACACCCCTGGCTATGCAAATGCCTAGCCAGAGGGGTGTGGTAGCCATGACACGGCCAGCAGGGTCGGCCGGGTCCGACACCGACGCCATCATCACGTTGACCGGCCGCTTCGCCGATCGCGACGCGTGGCAGGCGGAGGGCTGGTGCCGCATCGAGCACGCGCTGGAGCTGATCGGCACCCGGTCGGCGATGGTCCTCATGCGGGAGATCTATTACGGTGGCCGGCGCTTCGACGAGTTGGCCCGACGTACCGGCCTGACTGAGGCGGTTGCCGCCAAGCGGCTCAAGCAGCTGGTCGCCGACGGCCTGCTGCGGCGGCGGCCCTACCAGGAGCCGGGCAAGCGGACCAGGTACGAGTACGTCCCCACCGAGCTGGGCCGAGAGCTCTTCCCCGTGCTCGTCGCCCTGATGCAGTGGGGGGAGCGCCTCGGCCGGGAGGGCGGCGTCGAACTCGTGCACGCCGGCTGTGGGAGCCCGCTCGGTGCCGTGGTGAAGTGCGCAAAGGGGCACGAAGTGGCGCCACCCGACACGGCCGCCCGACTAGTGACGGACGGAAACGGCGCCGACCTCCGGTAACGGGGATCGCCAGCCCCTGCCGCCGGGGTCTGTGCTGACACCATCCCCCACCCCCTGGATGAGGCGATCCACGGTCGCGGGGACGCCTTGTTGGCAGAGTGAAGCCGTGCGGAGCTCCGGTCGACTCCATCTCGCCCGGGGAGAGGGCCCATGCATCGAGGGATTCGTTGGCCTCCTTTGCCATCTGTCTTAACTTCCGGAACACCTGCTCTTGACAGGCGCTGGGAGTGACCACAACTCCCTCTTCGTCGGCCACCACGATTTCGCCGGGCCCTTTGCGGACCGCCTCTGCTAGGCGGACGGGGACGGGGCCTCCAGTGGGCGGCCGGCGGCGCGGCGCGCGTCCGCGACGGCGACCCCGAGCAGCACCACCGCGGCGGCGATGGCGGCCAGCAGCGGCGGGGCGAAGAACAGCGGCGGTGCCAGCAGGAGGAGAACGCCGATGCCGACGAGCCGGCGCACGGCGAGCCGGTTGAAGACGATGCGTTCCAGCCGGCTGCGGCCGAACAGGAAGAGCGCCGGCCCGCCGAGGATGACCGCGAGCCAGGCCGGCACGGAGGGGCCCTCGGGATTCGCCAACACGATTTCCGCGCCAGCCGCGGCCAAGGTGATGCCGAGCACCATGAGCAGATGGGCCACGCCGATGATTCCGCCGGCGGCTGCCCGGTTCGTCGACATCTCGACGGCCTCGGCCAGCACCTGGCCGGCGCGGTAGAAGTAGATCCGCCACATCAGCACGGACGACAGGAACGTGACCACCAGGGCCGCCTTCGCGGCGAGCGTGGTGGAGTGGGTGGCGTAGGTGAGGCCGATGGACAGCACCGTCTCGCCGAGCGCGATCAACAACAGTTGCTGGTAGCGCTCGGGGAGGTATCGGCTGCTGGCCGTCGCCCACGCGCTGGTCGGTGGTCGGCCCATGCCGGGTACCGGCCATCTGACCCGCGCCACGACCAGGTCCACGGTGATGGCGATCAACCACAGGGCGAGCCGGAGGTTTCCGCGCACCACCGCCCCGGCGAGCCAGATGACGCCAGTGATGCCGGCCCAGATGGCCAGGCGGGTGTAGAGCGCCCGTACCTGCTCGTGCTTCCGTAACAAAGGCCGGAGCAGCAAGGGGCGTCCGATGTGCAGCACCACGTACACGATGGCGAAGGTGGCGCCGTGTTGCTCAAACTCGTACAGGGACGTCGCCATGATCAGCAGGCCGAACGCGCTGACCAGGACCAGCAGCTGAATCCAGCCGTTGCGGTAGTCGAACCGGCTGGTCAGGTACGCGGTGGTCGTCCACAGCCACAGCAACGGCAGGGCCAGCACAGCCGCGTACAGCAGCGACAGCCAGCGCACGCCCACGTCGTCGGAAAGAAGGTCCGGCCCCATCCGGCTAACGACCCCGACCAGAGCGAAGACCAGCACGAGGTCGAAGAACAGCTCCAGGAAGCTGGCCTGCTGGGCGTCCTCCTCGCCGCGCATGATGCCCCCGGTCTGCGCCGGCTCCGATGGTCGCCCCACCCGCCCATGGTCGCCGGAACATCGTCTTGCCCGCACTGATTTCACCCGTTCCATCGAACCGCTTGGTGAGGGCGGTAGACGCTGATGCGAGCCAGGCACCGATGACACCTACGCGTACCTGTCGAGGTTTGTGGTCCTTGGTCAGGAGTCGTTCGGCGATCCTTGAGCTTCTGCACGCTCTCGCGCAGATCGTCGGCGATGTGGTGGCTGCTGGTCCACGGGAAGTCGTTACCCGTCGACGACACCACGTACTTGGGTTTGGCCTCCAGCTTGACCGCCCACTCGCGCATGGCCGGCGGCGCCTCCTGGTGGCCGCGCGCGACGGCTGGCCAGTAGCTCTCCATCATCTCGTAGGTGACGCGACCCCACAGCGTTGCCCCGCACTCGTTCAAAAGACGCGTGGCCGCCTCTACACCCACCGCTCGTCCGGCGTGTCCAGGTCGTGGCGGCGCCACACCGCGACCGCTGACCAGTCCCCTGCCACGTCGACGTGGCCGGTCTCGATGGCGTGGTCGATGTCGACGGCGAGGAGCCGGTGCAGGACGTCCGGTCGGTTGCCGGCGTCCGGGACCAGCCATTCGGCGACCGGATCGCGGGACAGGGCGTCGACGAGCAGTGCGGTGACTGCGGCTACCTCGGCCGGGCGCGCCCGGCGTACACGTGTGGTCATGGCGGGGTTCCGTCCGGTGACCTCGCGCCCGGCGCGTCGCTGCCTAGTGAGCTGCGACTGGCTCAGGAGTATGGACTGAGCCGGACGAGCGTCCGGCAGACCATCTCCCTGCTCCGCCGGAAGGGCTCGTGATCGTCCAACCCCCGCGCGGCACCTTCGTCAGCAGTACGGAAGCGACCGAGACGGTGAGCCTGCTCAAGGGCGACACCGCCTCAGCCCGGATGCCCACCCCCGCAGAACGCAAGGAGCTGGACGTCGGCGAAGGCGTTCCGGTCCTGTGGTCTTCCGCGCTGGTCCGAGATTGTCCGCTGGTAATCGCCGGCTTGGCTGCTCCAATGGCTGCTCGTCCGCCCTGTCCCACTCGGCCTCAGCCGATCAGGCCGCTCAGGTCCCGGGTGGTCCTGGGTACCCCAGATGGCTGCCGGCCCAGCCGATGCTCCCGGGCGGTTGCTTCCACTCGTTGGCGCGCCGCTTCGAGATCGACAGGTTGGGCCAACGCTTGCGCGCCGCTTGCCGGCTGGCGCCTACCGCTGCCCCAAGCTCGGGATACCCGGCCCCGCACATCGCCGCTTCCTCCGCGCTGGCAGATACGAGGTCGGCGAGGAGCCGACGCATCTGCTCCCCAGCCGCCATGCGGGCCAGGTGAGCCCGCATCCCGTCCTGGCGGCTCCGCTCGTGTTCTGCTCCATGCTGGGCGTCCATGCCAGACGCATTCAGCCGCTGCGCCCAACTAGTGGCGACAGCACTCAGTTCCCGCCGTAGTTCGTGCCGCTCGTCCGACGTCAGTTCCCGCATCATGGGCTCCTTCGCCAATCGCCTCTCACCCAGAATCAGCTCGACAACCAGGGTTGTCAACCCTTGGGTGAATGGTCTCTTGACCTGCATGCCCGCTCGGCGCGCCTGGCCCGGACGCCTCGCTTACAAGGCGTTTCCCGGGAGAGCCGTAGCGTCCGCGGATGTCCACCGGGCCCGCCCGGAGACGGCACCCGTCCGCGCTGGTCCGACCTCGGCTGCCACCGTTGATGTCAATGGCTGATGTCAGGTCGCCGCTGGTGCCGGCTTCTCGCTGCCTCGCTACTGCCCGACGCCTCGATTACAAGCTCTGTCGGGTTAGCGTGAGGCGCCCGGGCCTCCTGGCGGTTGACGTAATCGCCCAGGGCCCGAGCGTGCATCGCTGCATTCTCGCCGTCCTCGATGCAGCCCGATCCGGTGATCGCTCGGCGTTTCCCCTGCATGATCCGGTCAAGTGGGAACGCTGTACGGGTGAAGCAGCGATCGGGACGACCGGCGCTGGGACGCCTGCTGTCCGTCGGGCGTGCCCTGTGGTCGCTAGCCGTCGGTGTTGTCGCCGGGGCGGCCACCGCGCTGGTCGGGGCGCCGGAGTTGACGCCGCTGGTGATCTGGACGATCGCGGCGGGCACGATCCTCGTCTGGGTGTGGCGGGCTTGCTGGTCGGCGAGCCCGGAGCGCACCGAGGAGCTTGCCGAGGCGGAGCGACACTCCCGTTCCACCGACACGGCGATCCTGATCGCGTCCGTGATCAGCCTCGCCGCCGTGGCCGAGGCGCTTGTTCGCGGTTCGAACGAACACGACATGGCGGCTGTCACGCTGGTGATCCTCAGCGTCGTCGCGGTGGTTCTGGCGTGGGCGTTGGTGAACACCGTCTTCGCGTTCAAGTACGCCCGGCTGTACTACCGCGAGGACGACGGCGGCTTTGACTTCAAGTGGGAAGAGCCGCCCGCGTACGCCGACTTCGCGTACGTCGCCTTCACGGTTGGTATGTCCTTCTCCCCGGGCGAGAGCGAACCGACTAGCAACCGCATGCGCCGGATCGCGCTCGGGCACGCGCTGCTCTCGTACGCCTTCGGGACCGGCGTCCTGGCCGTCGCCGTCAATCTGGTCACCAACCTGGGCCAGTCATGACCCCCGTTCGCCGGCTGCGACTTCAGGAAGCAGGGCGAGAGGGTGGAGATGCTAGGCGAAGCCGAAGCCGCGGAGGGGACGGAGTTGGATTCCGGAAGGGCCGACGGTACCTGGTTGCATCGCCACTGCGCCCCTGGCCGACGGGCCACGTGGCCTTGTAGAACGGATGGGAGCGCAGGATCACGGTCGCCGCAGGAGCGTTGTGCAGGTGTGCGTCGCTACCCGCTGGCTGCTCGCGCCGCTGTACCACGCGTCCCGGGCCCCGCCGTCGCGGTGCTGCTCCTCGCGGGGCTGTACGTCGCAATCCGCGCGTACCCTGGCGGCGGGACACCACATCGGCCGGCGGGTCGTCGTGGTGCCGCGATCCGTTGGCCAGCCGGTGGTTCGTGGCAATGGAGCGGATGGTCATCCCGGGTGGGCGCAGGCGGCGATCAGGTTGACTGACCCGAGGATGATGTCAAGCCGGACAGCGCCAAGCCGATGATCCAGACGTTTCCGCCCCTCACGACGGGCTCACGCACAGCGGCGGGGTTGACTGTCTCACCGACCAGCATCTTGATCAACTTTGCTGGCGGCAACGGCCGGCTACCTCCCTTGATTCCCATGCTGTTCGGCCTCGACGCCGCGCACGGCAGGGCCCAAGCGCAGCCGTACTCCTGGATCAGCAGGCTGGCAGGAGGTGGCGGGAAGCATCCGAAGCGGTGCGAGATCCGGTTGGCGGGGATACCCGCCGGGTCGTGGCTCCAGGGCGGGCTGATCCTCCCGGCCTGGAGCCCCCACCCGGGTCAGGCTGTCGCCATCTGGCGGACGTGTTTGCCCTCGGCGAACTCCTCGACCATCTTGGCGCAGAAGGCCGGAAGGTCGCTGGGGCTGCGGCTGGTGACCAGGCCGTTGTCGACCTGCACCTGTTGGTCCACCCAGTTCCCGCCCGCGTTGCGGATGTCGGTGCGCAGGCTGGGGAACGACGTGACGGTCCGGCCGTTGACCATCCCGGTTTCGACCAACGACCAGGGGCCGTGGCAGATCGCTGCCACCGGCTTCTGTTGCTGGAAGAACGCCCGGACGAAATCCATCGCCTGCGGGTTCATCCGGAGCCGGTCGGGGTTGACCGTCCCGCCCGGCAGCAGCAGGGCGTCGTAGTCGGCCGCATTGGCCTCGTTGACGGTCCGGTCCACCCGATAGCGGTTCGCCGGGTTGATGTCCTGGTTCATTGACTGGATCTCGCCGGAATTCAATGAGATCAGGTGCACCTCCGCCCCCGCCTGCTCCGCGGCGGCCCGGGACTGGGTGTACTCCACGTCCTCCACCCCGTCGGCGGCGAGACAAGCGACTCGCTTCCCGGTCAGTGGCTGCTGGCTCTGCGCCATTTCCGCGGCCTTCCCCTTTGCGGCGCCGCCCCGTCGGCGGCGCATCGTTCGCTCGCGGTCGCCTTCCCGGTGCGGGCACCGGGAAACAGTCCATCGAACGCCGCTCGGGGATGGACAATCCACCCATATGCCCGCCGCTCAGACAGGGCCTGCGCGAAGAACGGCCGCGCTACGAGAGCGTGCTGCCTGTCGCAGCGGGTAACGCACCCAACCCATTGGTACTCAGGCTCCCGGAAAGGGCCGCCATGACCCTCGCTGCTGCTGCGATCGAGCTACCATCCGGCCAGACAATGCCCGTGCTCGGCCAGGGAACGTGGTACCTGGGCGAGCGCCCCGGAAGGCGGCGGGACGAGATAGCCGCCCTACGCGCCGGGCTGGACCTGGGCATGACCATGATCGACACTGCGGAGATGTACGGTGACGGCGCCTCCGAGGAACTCGTCGGCGAGGCGATCATCGGACGACGCGCCGACGTCTTTCTGGTCGACAAGGTGCTGCCCTCCAACGCCAGCCGACGAGGAACCGTGCAGGCCTGCCGCCGCAGCCTGCAACGACTCGGCGTCGACCACATCGACCTCTACCTCCTGCACTGGCGCGGCACGCATCCACTCGCGGAGACCATCGAGGCGTTCGCCGAACTCGTCGACGCCGGTGACATCGGGCAGTGGGGCGTGAGCAACTTCGATCTTTCCGACATGACGGACCTACTCGAGGCGGGCGGGAACTCCTGCGCGACCAACCAGGTCCTGTACAACCTCACCCGCCGCGGTCCCGAGTACGACCTGCTGCCGTGGCTACGCGAGCACCGAATCCCGGTAATGGCGTACTCGCCGATCGAGCAGGGCCGACTGCTCGGCCACCCCCAGATCTCGGAGGTCGCCGCCCGACACGGAGCCACGCCCGCCCAGGTTGCGCTGGCCTGGCTACTTCGGCAGGAGAGGATCGCGGCCATCCCCCGATCGGCCAATCCCGAACACACCCGGGAGAACGCGGAAGCGCACGACCTGTATCTGGCTGAAGAGGACGTGGCGGCACTCGACACGGCGTTCCCGCCGCCGACCGGACCGCAACCGCTGGAGATGCTGTAGCGTCACCGACCGTTTCGGCGGACGGCGCCTGGTAGATCGAGCGGCGCCATCCGCCCGGCGGTGGGCGCCGGGCCGACGGTGACGGTCATCGCCGTCGGTCGGTCAGCCTTCGGGCCGACCGACCGACGCGAGCTTGTACGCGGCGGAGTACTGGCCCGCACCTCGGTAGGTAGCGGCGCCTCTGCCGTTACCGCCGGCGCTTTCTGGCCGGTCCGCGCGCCCGAGCTAGGTGCCGACCCGGCGGGGCTCGAGCTGTCCCGTCCCCGGCCCGGTCAACTGCCAGAACTCCTGCGGCAACTGGTCGACAAGGTCCCCGTACTCCTTCGCGCTGGCCGACTCACGAAGGGTATCCAGCACGGCCTGTGCTCCGTCGGTGGCCACCTGGCGATCCACCCCGGCCCGTGACTGCACCCGTTCGAGGAATTCGGCAAGCCCGAACCGTTCCGGATCTTCGGTGGGCCTATACACCAGGCCTCGTAGCTCCTCAGGAAGCTGGGAGGCGAGGTCCCTCGCCTGGCCACCAGTGATCCGTTCTGCCAACGTCTCGAGCGCGGCGCGGGTGATTGGTTCCGCCTGCCCCGGCGGAACCTTCGGTCTCGCTGCCACGGACTGGATGAACTCGGTGTAGTCCACCTCGGATCCCCTCTCGAACCGGATTGCGGCGGGTACCCGCGCCCGCCGGGGGTGAAACGGCGGTTCGCCCGCCCTCAGCCACCTGGTGGCGGAGGGCGGTGGGTGATCCGGCGGGTCACCCGAAACTGGTACAGGCCGGCGCTGGTGACGGCGTAGAAGGCGGGCAGCAGGAGGAAGATGACGAGGCCGACCAGCGGCGTCACCAGGTAGCCGAGCACCCCCGCGAGGACGTACAGGACGACCCCGGCGAGGGCCCGCAACCGCTCGACGTGGAAGAACTGGTCCCTGACCTGCTCCTTCAGCAGGTCGGGGTGCCGGGCCAGGTAGTGGTAGAACGCCAGCCAAGCCGCGCACAGCGACGCGCCGATCAGCGCGTAGAAGGCGATGGCCACCCGTTGGTCCGCGTTGTCGTGCTCCTGCAGGGCGTGCGACACGACGATGGTCGGAAACGGCAGCAGCGCCGTGGTGAACAGCACGAGCAGGTTCATCCAGTGCAGGCCGCGGTCGCTCTGCTGGATGCGGTTGAATGCCGCCTTGTGGTTGAGCCAGACGACGGCCACGTACGAGTAGGACGCGAGATACGCGATGTATGACGGCCACTGGCTGAGCAGTCCGGACAGGAGGCGGCCGGGCGGGACGTCCGGCACCCGGAGGTCCAGGACCAGCAGCGTGATGATGATGGCGAAGATTGCGTCGCTGAACGCCACGGCACGGCTGGTGTCCGACCTCGTGCCGAGGTCCGTTTCTGGCCCGCTCACCGAGCGGGCCTACCCAGGGGTGTCCGCGGCAAACAGCCAGGCATAGCCGCCCAGATGTGAAGCAATAGTGCGGATCATGACTTAGGCGGCGTAGCAGAGGGCCACAATCTGGGTGCCAGGAGTTCTTGGCACCCCGGAGAAGCCGGCATCACGGGGGCACGAATGAAGGCTGTCGTCTACGACGGACCGAAGACGGTGAGCGTGAAGGAGATGCCGGACGCCCGGATAGAGCGGCCGACGGACGCTCTCGTCCGGATACCACGACCAACATCCGCGGCTCTACAACCGCCAGCTGATGAAGCTGCTGCGCCCCGACGGTCGCCGCTGACTCGGTGCGTGAATCCCGCGGTTGCGGGAAGCCAGCGCCGGGCCGACATCGGAGCCGTCGTCGGTGGGATTGAGATGGGGATGAGATGGGTCGGAAGAGCACAACAATGGGTGTCCGGTCGGTGACCGACGCCCTGGGCATCGAGCGGGAAACTCCTGACCGCCGATCACAAGGCACAGCCCGGGTGCTGGGCTGGTTCAGTCTCGGCCTCGGCGCGGCCGCCATCGCCGCCACGCCGAGGCTCAGCCGGCTGTGCGGCGTCGACGACTCCCGGACGGCGCGGACCGTGTTGCGGGCCGCCGGGGTACGCGAGCTGGGCCACGCCGCCGCACTGCTGATCCCCCGCCGGGCCGGGTGGGGAACATGGACGCGGGTCGCCGGGGACATCATGGACCTGGCGGCCTGCGGCCGGGCCATGAGCCACCGCAAGGGGGAACGACGGCGGCGCCTGATGTACACCACCGGCGCGCTCGCCGGGATCACCGTCGTCGACCTCTACACGGCGCTACGGACGACGCGAGGCCGCCCGATGACAGGGCGCAACCGGGCACATGGCGCAGTGACGATCAACCGAAACATCGAGGAGGCGTACCGGTTCTGGCACGACTTTGAGAACCTGTCTCGCTTCATGTACCACCTCCAGTCGGTGCGGATGACCGGGGTCCGGCAGTCGCACTGGACGGCGAAGGCTCCGGCCGGGCGGAGCGTGGAGTGGGACGCGGAGGTCGTCGAGGACCGGCCCAACGAGTTGATCAGGTGGCGCTCGACCGGGGGCGCGACCGTGCCGAACTCCGGATGTGTGCGCTTCATGCGCGCGGCCGGCGGCCACGGCACGGAGGTGCGGGTCGAGCTCGAGTACTCGGTGCCGGGGGGCAAGCCCGGGGCGTTGGTCGCCAAGGTCTTCGGCGAGGACCCCCAGCAGCAGGTCTGCGACGACCTGCGGCGTTTCAAGCAGATGATCGAGACGGGTGAGATCGTGCGCTCGGACGGAAGCCCGCAGGGGACCAGCATGCAGCAGCAGGCGAAGCAGCGGCCGGCGCGGCCGCTGGCGACGGCGCGGGTCGGTTGAGGAGGAGATCGATGAGAGCCAACTGCTGGGTCGCCCCGAACAAGGTCGCCGTCGAAGACGTTTCCGACCCGCAGATCCTCAGTCCTCGAGACGCCGTGGTGCGCGTGAGCTCGGCGGCGATCTGCGGCTCGGACCTGCACCTGCTCGACGGCTTCATCCCGGCCATGAAGAGGGGCGACATCCTCGGGCACGAATTCATGGGCGAGATCGTGGATCTCGGCCCCGGCGTACGGGACGGGCTGAGCATCGGCGACCGCGTGGTGGTCGGGTTCCCGATCGCCTGCGGCAACTGCATGTCCTGTCAACGGGGCCTGTACTCGGTCTGCGAGAACTCCAACCCGAATGCGGCGATAGCCGAGGTGGCGATGGGCCACTCGCCGGCCGGCATCTTCGGCTACTCCCATCTGATGGGTGGATACGCGGGGGGCCAGGCGCAGTACGTGCGGGTGCCCTTCGCCGATGTCGGTGCCCTGAAGATTGAGGACGACCTGCCGGACGAGAAGGTGCTGTTCCTGTCCGACGTCCTGCCGACCGGGTACATGGCCGCCGAGATGTGCGACATCAAACGCGGGGACATCGTCGCCATCTGGGGTGCCGGGCCGGTCGGCCAGTTCGCCGCCGTCAGCGCGTACCTGCTCGGGGCGGAACGGGTCATCGTCATCGACCGGTTCCCGTACCGGCTGCAGATGGCGCGGACGAAGGCGGGCGCGGAGACGATCAACTACGAGGAGACCGACGTCATGGACGCGCTGCGCGACATGACGGCCGGCCGCGGGCCGGACGCCTGCATCGACGCGGTCGGCATGGAGGGGCATCACCCGTCCGCTGCGCTGCACGCCTACGACCGGGCCAAGCAGGCGATGAAGGTGGAGACGGACCGCCCACACGCGCTCCGGGAGGCGGTGCTGAGCTGCCGTAACGGCGGGACCGTCTCGGCGATCGGCGCGTACGGCGGGTTCATCGACAAGTTCCCGATGGGGTCGTTCATGAACCGCTCCCTGACGATGCGGTCGGGACAGGCGCACGTACAGCGCTACATGCGGCCGCTGCTGGAACGCATCCGCAAGGGCGAGATCGACCCGAGCTTCATCATCACCCACACGATGCAACTGGACGATGCTCCCCGCGGCTACGACATCTTCAAGAACAAGCAGGAGGACTGCGTCAAGGTGGTGCTCAAGGCGTAGTGGTTCGCCTCGTCGTCGCCTCCGGATCACTCTGCCCGGGGGCGACGACAATATGCATTCGCGTGCGGTGTGAGCGGCTGCCGGCCGCGTGGCTGCCCCAGCACTACGCGGAAGTGTGGTTTCGGCCGGAGACGCGACCTCCGTCTGCGCCGCATACGTAGGGTCGGTGACTGATCCGTTTCGCCCGTAGCGGGGTAAGCATGGCCAACCAGACAAGCGCCGAGCTTCGCCAGGACCATCAGCCCGCGGTCCTGGCGCCGGCGGGGCTCGGCGACCCGCTGCGAGCTCTGCGGGGCAACAAGCTGATCAAGCTGTGGGGCACCACCGATGCCAAGCAGAGTCGGCCTGCTCTACCTCATCTCGTCGTTCTTTTTCATCGTCGCCGGGATCGAGGCGCTGCATCCGCTACGTGCGCGATCATCGCCCGCAGTGGCTGCCCCGCACCCGCAGCGAGTACAAACCGTGAGCGCTCTCAGCGCCCTTACCGGTTGTCGGTCAGCGCGGGTCCGGCGGCGGGCAGCAGGTGCCGCGCCTCCGGCGCGCCCTCGGCGAGCTTCTTGACCCGTACTTCGGTCCGCATGTCGGCGCCGGTCAGCCGCCCGCCGTGCTGGCGCAGGTGCTCGTCCAGGGCGGCACCAGGTACGCCTCGGAGATGTGATTGCGGCACTCGCCCTCACGGAACAGCTCCCAGCGCATCGCCCCGGCAGGCAGCCGGGTACCGGCACGTACGGGTCCTTGCTCACCCCCCGCAGCTCGGGCAGCGGCCAGATCTGGGACGTCACTGCCGCGACCAGCATCGGCGGCCGCGAAGAAGGCACCGACCAGTCCGACGGCGTCGGTGACAGACCCAGGCGAAAACGTCGACCGCTGCCGATCCCCTGGATCGCCTGATTGACGGCCAACCCCCGGTGCACACGGCCATGAACAACCTGGTGGCGCAGCTCGGCCTTCCCCGACGGCCGTGGTACGCCGGTCATCCGGGACAGCCTGTCGCCGATCTCAACAACGTGACGACCCACGCAGGCGTCACCAGCGCGACCATGGCCAGCAACGACGACACCGATCGGTACTGGCACGCCGACCTGTCGTTGGGATCGTCGTGAGCACGGACACGGGTGGGAGCGGCTGCTCCCCTGCTCGCCTGCTCGCCTGCTCGGCCCTTGTCTCAGGCGCAGCTGATCCGCCGTCTCCTCGACCGCAACCCTGAACGGTTTGACGCGTCGGCACACGGGTACACCGCGACCCGGTCCGAGGGGGTGGGCCGAGGATCGGAGCCACAAACGATGGTGGGCTCCATCCGGTCCGCATGCTAGGCGAGGCCCGAGGAGTGCGGGATGGCCGAACCGGAGAGCCGGGAGACGGGCGCACGGGGGTCCCCCGCGCAACCGCGCGAGCAGGTCGATCGGCAGCGCGACGCCGAGGAGGGCGCCCAAGTCGCCGCTCGGGGCCAGAACCTCGGTCCTGCCGACGCCTCGACGGATGCTGACCGCGGCAAACGCCCGTCCGTCTCGCAGCGTAGTGAGCACGGCCTACCCCAGCCGGCTGGCGGGCACAGCAGCAAGACGATGTCAGATCCGGACGTCGTCCTCCAGCTCCCGCAGGTCAAGGTCGAACAGATCTACGTCGAGGTCGACAACCTGGACGCCTCCGTCTCACTGCGAGCCCGGCTGGGTAGCCTGCTCCAGCTCGACGTGGGCGTCCAGGCGCACCTCGGCACGGTGAAGATCGACATTAGGGGCGTTGAGGCCGACGCGATGCTCGAGGTTCGGCTCGAGGAACTCCGCGGCATTCTCGACAGCGCCCTCCGCACCATCGAGCGCAATCCTCAGATCATCGAGTCGTTGGTGAAGACCGTGGATACTGCCGTGAACCAGGTCGGGCAGACAGCTCAGCAGGTGCTCGGGCCGCAGGGGCCGCTAGCGCGGACGCTCGACCACGTCGGGCAGACGGCACAGGAGGCGCTGGGGCCCGATGGACCGCTGTCGCAGACGCTGCAGCAGACTACCCAGCAGGTCGGTCAACAGCTCGGGCAGACCACCCAGCAACTGGCTCAGAACCGCGCGGCGGGGGCTGGCGGCGGTGGGGGTCTGGGCGGCGTGCTGGGCGGATCTCCGGCCCGAGCGGCGTGGCAACGGATGATGAAGGTGGTCAACAGCAGCCAGCCACTGAGGCAGGTCACGGGATGGCTGGTAGGACCGCAGGGCCAACAGCGGCAGAGCTGATCGACGCCGCGCCGTCGCGCTGAATGCTGAATATGGTCACGGTCTTCGCCGGGTGGCGCGGACTGCGGACCGGGGACGTCGTCTACACCCGCCTGGCGCGCCGATGGGTCACGGTGATGGGCCTGCTCTTCGCCGTGGGTGCGGTGTCCGGGACGATCCTCTCGTTCGAGATGTGCTGCTCTGGCCGGGGATGATGGGGCGGTTCGGCACGTCGTCGGGTTCCCGTTCACGCTGCAGGGTTTCGCCTTCTCCGCGGAGGCCATCGTCGGCGCGCTCGCGTCCCGGCGGCTACCGCCGGCATTGCGAAGGGCGACAACTGGCACAGCTGGCTCAACCCGACGTCCATCTACAGCGGTCTGCTCGCGGCCTGGGTCTGCGCTACCTGACTGCGGTCTTTCTCGTGCACCATGCCCGGCGGGCCGGCGCCGCCGATCTGGTCGCCCTGCTCCGCCGCCGCGCCCTCGCCAGCGGCGTGGTGGTCGGCGCCCGGGTCCTGGCCGGCCTGGCCGTGGTCGCCGCCGACGCACCAGATCTCTTCGCCGACCTGCTTGGGCCCGCGCTGCCGCTGGTGCTGCTGACCCTGGCGCACAACGCCGTCGTCGCCCGCCTGGCCGTCGCCGACGTCCCCGACGAGGGCACAACCCGAGCTCCCGTCCACCTTCGTAGCAACTAGCACACGCATCGACCCGACCCTGCGCACTCACATGCCGATGAGGTGTGGCTATCCGTCCAGCCGGCCCCGCGGCATCGCTTGCGGGCGTCGGGTTGCCCAGCCCGTCGGGTACGGCCCTGGTATGCGCCGGCGCTTGTGAGGTGTACGAGGCCCGGGGTTGGGTAGCCCGCGAACCGCGTGTGTCATCAGAGGGGGTGGCAATGGGCGGCGAGCGGATTCCGGGTTCCTTCACGGAGCAGACGGCGCGGGTCGGCGACGTCACGATCAACTATGTTCGGGGCGGTCGGGGCAGCACCCTGGTCCTGCTGCACGGCTATCCCCAGACGTGGTACATGTGGCGCAAGGTTCTGCCGGAGCTCGCCAAGCACTACACAGTCATCGCGCCTGACCTTCGGGGAGCCGGCGGCAGCGACGCCCCGGCAGGAGGCTACGACAAGAAGACTCTCGCCGGCGACGTGTACGGCCTGCTCACCCAACTCGGCCTTGATCGCGACGTCAGCATGGTGGGGCACGACATTGGGACCATGGTCGCGTACGCGTATGCCGCCGCTCACCGCGATCACGTGCGCAAGCTCGTGCTCACGGAAGCGCCGATCCCCGACCAGAGCCTGTACCAGTTCCCGTCACTGACCCCGGAGGGACCGGGCTTCTGGAACTTCGGATTCTTCAGCCTCCCCAACGGCCTGCCAGAACAGATCGTGGACGGTCGCGAGGCCCTATGGGTGGATCGGTTCACCGATTCGATGAAGGTCCAGAAGACCGCCATCGGCGATGACGATGTCCGCGAGTACGCCCGGTACCTGCAAGACGAGGCTCATCTGCGGGCTAGCTTCGACTACTTCCGTGCACTGCCCCAAGATGTCGCCGACAACGCCGAGTACGGCAAGACGAAGCTGACCATGCCGGTTCTCGCACTCGGCGCCCGAGTCAGCCTCGGGGAGGCGGTACCGACCCAGGTCGCGCAGTACGCCACGACGGTAACCGGTGGCGTCATCGAGGGCTCTGGTCACTGGATCTTCGAGGAACAGCCGGCCGAGCTCACCGCACAGCTCATGCAATTTCTCGAACAGCCCCTGAGTCGAACATAGCCCGCGATGATGCCCGTGGGGCATCCGCTTCTGCCGCCGACCGCGCGCGTTGGGTGCCGCCCTGTCGTGACCGATGAGCGGGTGTTTGGCGGTACGGCGAGGCGGCGCAAGATCTGGGAGGCTCGTCGTCATGCCCCGCGATGGACAGCCGTGATGTCGACCAAGCCGTGGCCGAGATGGTCCGGGTACTCACACCCGCACGAGTCCGCGGACTAGCGACGCCCGGCCGGCAAGCTCGAACTCGGCGACCTCGTGACGGCCCTGCGGGACGCCGAACCTAAGACAAGCTGGAGGTCTACCGCAGCCTCGGGCTGAACCTGACCTACAACCCGGAAACACAAACGGTGCGGGCAAGTGTAGATCTTGCCACGCACCGTTGGATTTCGCTGGTGTCCGAGGGCGACACGAGCCAATGCCCCACCGCCGATGACCATCGGCGAGACGTTGAAGCTCACGCAAGTTTAGTCGCCTTGGTCTTTTCGGACTCGCCGAAGAGGCACCGAGCAAGAAGCGCCGCTCAGACGGTTGCCGGTTGGGATTCGAGCCTCGGCTCCCGGGATACATGCAGGCGCCACCACGACGGCGGGCACCCACAGCCGTCGCCGTGTTCAGGCTGCTAAGCCATTCGCCCTGTCCGATCTGCGCCCGCGGGGCCATGCCGGTCCGGCACCATCGCGGCAGGGGGCCGGGTCGATCGTCCCGGCGCGGGTGTCCCACTCCCGATGCCGGTAGCCGTTGCGGGAGGTCACCCGCTGATCGCTGCGCTCCCCCCAGGCGGCGCCGCAAATCACGGGCAAGTCTTACACCACTCCAGTGGACGCAACCGTGCTTTCCGACCCAGCTGTCCTCGCTTCAATCCGGCGGCGGTCGCCCTACCTGCCGACCCGGGGCCCGGCTTCCCGAAATCGCGGCGTTCACGGATGCGGGACCGACGGCCGCATTCGGAGCAGCAGCCCGGGGTGTGGAGCCGGCCCGAGCGGGAAAGTCACATCCGCTCTTGTGCGACGACGACTGGAGGGACATGGCTGCCAGAAACCTGGTGGTGATCGGCGGCACCAGCGGTCTCGGGCTGGCGGTGGCCCATCTGCTCGTGCACGAGCACCGGGTCACCGTCTTCAGCGACCGGCCGGACGAGGTTGTCGCGGTGATCAATGACCTGGGTTGTGCCGCGCCGTCTGCGATGTCTCCTCCTATGAGCAGGTGCGGGACGGATTCGCAAGCGTGGTCGACATGTGCGGCACCATCGACGGGGTGGCCGCCTGCGCCTCGGTGTGGGCGGGCGGCGACCTGGAGAGCCTCAGCCCGGAGCGCATCCGGCGGGAGGTGGAGGTCAACGCGCTCGGCACGACGTACGTGCTCAAGGAGGCCCTGCACCACCTGCACCGGCAGGGCTACGGCAACGTGGTGTACACCGGCGCGATGGCGGTGACTCGGCATCTCGGTCTACAGCGCCACCAAGAGCTACGGCACGAGCCTCGTCGAGTCGCTGGCCGAGGCGCAGCACAGCAACCGGATCAAGGTGATGCAGCTGCATCCTGGGCCGATGCCCACCCGGCTGCAGGAGCGGGTCGGAGACGAGTTCCTGGACGAGGTCTACGGGCAGCCGGAGGAGGTAGCCGGGGAGGTCGTACGGCTGATTCTGCTCGCCCCCGACGGCCTCTACGTCTCCGGTGAGCGCGTGCTGCGCGCGGACGGGCGGTGGTGGCGCCCGGAGGCATCCCCGCCGAGGTTCCCGTCTCGGCGTGGTCGCCGCTGCGGACGGCGGTCTACCGCACTTCTGGCTGGCCCTGCTCGTCGCCAACATCGGCACCTGGATGCAGACGGTCGGCGCACAAGTACGTCATGACGTGGGCGAGGAGCGCAGCGGGATGACGGTCGAGACCACGGCGGTCGCCGCCTGATGCGCGCGGCGTTGATCATGCTGGCCACGCTGGCGGTGGCCGTGCTGCTGGACATCGGCACACGCAGGCTCGTCCGTCGCGTCGACCACGGTCGCTACCGGTGGGTCCTGGGACCACTGCGGAAGGCCTGCCGCCGTCCGACGGCTGCCGTGCTGCTCCTCACCGGGCTGTACCTCGCACTGCCGCCGCGGCCGACCGGATGGCTCGGCGACGTCCGACAGGCCATCGGGCTGTTGCTCATCGGCAGCGTCGCCTGGCTGGTGATCAAGGCGCTGCACGTCGCCGAGGGCGTCACCTTCAGCCGGCTGCCGCCGGAGGTGGTCGCGGACCGCCGGATCCGGCGGGCCCGAACCCAGATCCGCCCCGTCCGACGCTTCACCGCGGTAGTGGTCACGATCGTGGCCATCGGCCTGATCATGACCACCTTCCCGCCCATCCGCGCGTTCGGGATCTCCGTCCTGGGCTCGGCCGGCGTCGTCGGCGCGCTCATCGGCCTGTCCGCCCGGACCGCTCTGGGCAACGCGTTCGCCGGTATTCAGGTCGCCTTCTCGGACGGTCTGCACGTCGGCGACGTGGTGGTCATCGAGGGCGAGTGGGGCCGGGTCGAAGAGGTCAAGCTGACCAACGTCGTCGTCCGGCTGTGGGACGACCGGATGCTCATCCTGCCGACGATGTACTTCACCGAGCGCCCGTTCCAGAACTGGTCCCGGCACGAGGCGCGGGTGGTCGGCAAGGTCCAGATCCACGTGGACCACACCGCCGACCTCGAGGACCTGCGCACGGAGGCGCAAAGGCTGGTCGAGTCCTCACCGCTGTGGGACCGGAGCCGGTGGGTTCTGCAGATGGTCGACGCCACCGCATCGAGCGTCGTGATCGAGGTGCAGGCCACAGCCGCCGACGGGGCCAGCGCCTGGGACCTCCGCTGCGACCTCCGCGAGGGCCTGATCCGCTACATCCGCGACAACCACCCGCAGTGGCTCCCCCGCACCCGCAGCGAGTACAAACCCTGACCTCCCCGCAAACCCACAAAACCCGCCTTGGCGGGCGAAAGGTGCGTAGCGTTCAGGCGGGCTTGCGCCGAGGACCCATCCCATCGATAGGAAGGTATGAGATGTCGCTCGACGCGTTCCGCATCCCCGGCGGCTCCTTGGACGGCCTGATCAGTTGGTTCTTCGGCGGAGACCCGTTCGCGGGACGTCCGGTGGAGCGCGTGGACCTGTCCCGGCTGCTCTCCACCGAATCGCGGCAACTGCTGCAACGGGCATCCGAGCAGGCTGCGGCGTGGGGCAGCCCGTACCTCAACGTCGAGCACCTGCTGTCGGCCGCCGCCAGTCCGACCCCACCCGCCGGATCCTCGACGCGAGCGGCGCCGACCCCGACGACCTGGCCCGCCAGATAGAGGCGGCCGTCCCCAGGGGCAGGCCATGCGAGGACACGCCTCCGCTCGCGCCAGCGGCGAAGCGCGCCCTGCTCGACGCGCACCGCGAGTCGCGACGGTCCGGTGCCACGTACATCGGCCCCGAACACATCCTGCTGGGCATCGCCGCGAACCCGGAGACGACCGCGGCCCGGGCGTTGCGCGCGCTCGCCGGACCGCGTGGTCTCAAAGTGCGTGGCCGCGACGGCGTTGCCTTCCCACTGGGTTGTCGTGGACCCACCCTGATTCGCAGGTGCCGGTGTCGGTGATCTGTAGGCCGTGGGTCGGGGTCTGGTTGGGCTGGCTGTCCCAGACCCGGTTGTTGTGGATGGTGAGGCGGTACGTGGCCGCCGCCAGGGTGATGCCGGCCCTGGTCGCCGGGGAGGCGGGTATCTCGTACCGCGCTCCGGGCGGCGGCCTGAGCCGGGTGGAGCGCTCGGTGGAATTCCTCGACCGTGAGCTGGCCGACCACCGGCCGGAAGCTCTGAGGTGGTGGGCGGAACGTTCGCTCTCGGATCGGGAACTCGACTGGCAGCGTGCCGATCTCCGCGCGCTCCACGAGATGTCCGACAGCGAGCGAGCGTGGGTCGTGGTGGGGCTGATCGAGGCGTCGCGGGATCTGCGGCGGTGGTACGGCGAAGCGTTCCAGGCGGCGACGACCAGGTAGTTCCCCGGTCAGCCGGGTCGGCCGCGCTCGCCGCGGGCCGTCCGTACCCCCTCCGAGGGCGCACGCGCCGGATGACCACGCGGGCTCTGCTGACGGGAAGACAGGAGTGAGTGTACGCGGCCGACCCATGTTCACTGCGGGTGCAGCCGGGCGCCAACGCCTGGCTGGGATGTGCGCTGACCAGCGTCGACCCGCCCGTTCGGGTTCTTGGCGACATGCCAGGTTATGCCGCGAGGGCGGCGCCGGTTGCGGTAAGTGTGGAGGAGGAGGTGTCCGATGACGCTGCCGTACGCGACCTTGCCGGGCGACCTCGACCACCTGATCGCCGACGAGCACGTGGTGGCGAACCGCCTCTTCGAGCACCTCGAGGCCGGACGCGGTGACCGGCGCATGCTGGTCGACCAGGTGAGTTACGGCCGTGCCCTGCACGCCCACGCCGAGGAGGAGGTGTTGTATCCGGCGCTGGCCGAGATCGGCGCCGCCGCGGACGCCGAGGAGGGTCGGGACGAGCACCAGGCCCTCAAGAGGCTGCTCGTCCTGCTTGACCATGCGGATCCCGGCAGCCATAAATTCGAGCGGGCGCTGAACCAGCTGATCGGCGGTGTCCGGCACCACATCGAGAAGGAGGAACGGGAGTTCCTGCCGGCGCTGCGTCGGGCGGTGGGCGCGGAGGAGATGGGTCGGCTCGGCGAGCGGTACCTTGCCGCCAAGCGGTCGGCCCCGGCCCGCTCGCATCCCACCGTCGCGCCCACCGGACGCCGTCGCGGGCTCATGCACGTGGCCGCCGGGTTCATGGACGCCGCCGGGTTCATGGACAAGGTACGCGACCGGGTATCCGGCCGCAGCAACGTCCTGTCGACCGACGCCTCCTGGCTGCTCGACACCCAGGCGCAGCGGATCCTCGACACCTGGTCCCGACTGGTACTGGCCCCGTACGAGCTCCTCACCCTCGAGCAGGCCCGCCAGCAGCCGAGCCTCGCCGACGCGGCGATGGAGATCCTGCAGCAGGACGGGCGGCCGACGGACCCCGAGGAAGTCGGATCGGCAGCGGACGTCACCGTGCCCGGCCCGGGTGGTGATCTGGTCGTACGCGTCTACAAGCCGCTCGGCCAGACCCCCGATCCGGTGCCCGTGGTGATGTGGGTGCACGGTGGCGGTTGGATCCTGTTCACGAACGACGACTATGACGCGTCCTGCCGTGCCCTGGTCAACCGGACGGGCGCGATCGTGGTGTCGCCGGAGTATCGCAAGGCTCCCGAGCACGTGTTCCCGGCCGCCCACGAGGACGTGCTGGCCACCTACCGGTGGCTCCGGACCAACGCCACCGGGTTCGGCGGCGACCCGTCACGCCTCGCCATCGGTGGCGAGGGCGTCGGGGCGAACATGGCGGCCGCGACCTGCGGTCAGCTCAAGCAGGCAGGTGAGCCACTGCCCGTGGCGCAGGTGCTCGTCTGCCCGCTGACCACCACCGCCCAGTACGGCGCGTCCATGCGGGACGCCGCAGACGCCCGGCCGCTGAATCGTCCACTGCTGTCCTGGATGATGATGCACGCCTTCCATGGCGTGACCGACAGCTTGAAAGACCCCAGGGTCGATCTGCTTCCGCTCTCCGCGCAGGGCCTCGCCGGTCTGCCGCCAACACTGATCGTCACCACCGACCGCGACGTGCTGCAGAGCCAAGGCGACGAGTGGTGCGCCCGCTTGGAGGCCGCCGGCGTGCGGGCCACGTCGGTCCGTTACGGGGGAGTGATGCACGACTTCTTCGGCCTTGCCGCGGTGCTGGACAAGGCCGCGCACGCCCAAGAGGAGGTCGCTCTGCACCTGCGCCAAGCGTTCGGGGAGGCCCCGGCCGCACATCCGTTGGATGGTGCGCCAATGCGAGGGGCCAAGGTCATCGGGTGACGCGGGCTGCCATGTCGCGGATGAGGCCCTGTTTGGCCCGACGACCGCATCCGACGGCAGGTCCCCGACTGCGATCCGCTGGCGGGAGAATGGCGGGCCATGCCGTTTTGGCGCCCTACAACGACGGACACCATCCCCAGGCGAGACTCAGCTCGCCGTGCGGGAGGCCAGCAGGTCGAGCGCGATGTCGACGATCATGTCCTCCTGTCCGCCGACGAGTTGCCGCCTACCGACCTCGTGCAAGATGGCGCGTACGTCGACGCCGTAGTGCATCGAGGCTGCCTCGGCGTGTCGGCGGAAGCTTGAGTAGACACCGGCGTATCCGAGAGTGAGGGTCTCACGGTCCACGCGTACCGGGCGGTCGCGGAGTGGCCGGCCGAGGTCCTCGGCGGCGTCCTGGAGCGCGGCAAGGTCGCAGCGGTGGGTCCATCCGTGCAGGTTGGCCACGGCGATGAACGCCTCGATGGGGCAGTTGCAGGCTCCGGCACCATGACCGGCGAGTGAGGCGTCGACGCGGGTTACGCCCTCCTCGACCGCGACCACCGAGTTGGCCACCGACAGCGAAAGGTTCTCATGGGCGTGGATACCGATCTCGGTTTGAGGGTCGAGGACGTCCCGGTAGGCGCGGATCCGCTCGCGGACAACGTTCATGGTGAGGTGGCCTGCTGAGTCGGTGATGTAGACGCAGTGCGGTCCGTAGGACTCCATGAGCTTCGCCTGGTTCGCCAGCTCGTCGGCCGGGGCCATGTGGCTCATCATCAGGAAGCCGGAAACGTTCATGCCGAGGTCGCGAGCGTGAGCGATGTGCTGGGCGGACACGTCGACCTCGGTGCAGTGGGTTCCGATCCGCACTGAGCGGACGCCGAGCTGGTAGGCGTGCTCGAGTCTGCAATCGTGCCGATGCCGGGTGGCAGCAGGGTGGTGAGCGTGGCGGTCTTGATGTTGTCGGCTGCCCGGCCTGGGCGTGTCAGATGGTCTGTGTAACGAGATCAGCGTGAGCTGAAGGAGTATGCAGATGACCGTGACTGGTGATCAGCGCGGGAGTGAATCTTCGCCGTCGGTGGCTCGTGCGGCGGTGGAGGAGATGATCGACGCCGGCTTGCTCGATGAGCTGATGCGCCGGGTCGACGCCGGCGAGGTGGCGTTGACCGGGGAGGGCGGGCTTCTGCCAGAGATGCTCAAGGCGGTGTTGCAGCGGGGCCTGCAGGCGGAGCTGACCGGGCATCTGGGTGATGAGAAGGGCGACCCGGCCGGGCGGGGGTCGCCGAACTCGCGCAACGGCAGCACACCGAAGACGGTGCAAACCGAGGTGGGTCCGGTGAGTCTGGACGTGCCACGGGATCGGGCGGGCAGCTTCGAGCCGCGGCTGGTGCCCAAGGGGGTGCGCCGCGCCGTCCGTGGTAGGTGTGCAACCAGGAGGTCGCGCCGTCGAGGACGGCGGCAGCGCCGTCGACCACGACGTATTGGTCCTGATTGGTGGGGCGGTCGCCGCGCAGGGTGGCCGCCGAGCAGATCCAGTGCATGCGCTTGCCGCCGATCTTGATCGGGAAGGTCAGTAGTCGCCGCCGGACGGTGGCGCAGCAGTGGTGGGGCGGTCGCCACGTTCGCGGGCGGCGAAGTCGTCGAGGATGGTCTCGGTAGCCGTCGCGCCGAACCGGGTCGCTCCGGCTTCCTGCAGGGTGAGCAGGGTGTCGAGGCTGCGGACACCGCCAGCGGCCTTGACCTCGATGTGCGGGGAGACCGCGGCGCGCATCAGCTGGATGTCGGCCAGGGTGGCGCCGCCGGGAGCAAAGCCGGTGCTGGTCTTGACGAAGTGCGCCCCGGCCTGTTCGGCGATGCGGCAGCCGGTGACCTTCTGCTCGTCGGTCAGGTACGCGTTCTCCAGGATCACCTTGACCACCCGGCCCTGCGCGGCGGCGACCACGGCGGCGATGTCGTCGTACACGTACGCGGTCTCGCCGCTGCGCAGGCGGCCGATGTGCAGCACGACGTCGACCTCGTCGGCACCCGCGTCGACCAGTTCCCGAGTCTCGGCGGCCTTGATCGTGGTGCGGGTGTCGCCGTGCGGGAAACCGGCCACGGTACCGACGAGCACGCCGGTGTCGGAGAGGGCGGCCTTGGCGAGTCCGACGTCGGAGGGGCGTACGCAGACCGAGGCGACCTGGCGGCATGCCGCGATCTCGCAGCCACGCCGGATGTCATCGGTGGTGAGCTCGGGGCGCAACAGCGAATGGTCGATCATCTTGGCGATGTTCATCGGGGTTCTCCGGTCCGGGGTGGCTGCACGTCAAAGGTGACGTGCAGGTCGTAGCGGTCGCCGACGTAGCGACTGACGGTGTACTCCAGCGGCGCCGAATGCTGCTCGACGATGAGCCGGGTCTCGACCAGCAGCGGCTCGTCCGCCGGCACGTGCAGCAACTCGCCGTCGGAGCCGGCCCGCTGGGCGGTCAGCGTCGAGGAGCCGAGCGTGGGGTGCAGCCCCCTTTCGCGCAGGGCGCGGTGCAGCGAGTCGGTTTCCAAGTCGAGGTCGAGCAGGGTGCTCAGGTGTGGCGGGAAGCAGGCGTACTCGATGGCCAGGGGCACGTCATCGGCGAGCCGCACCCGCACGATCGAGGTCACCCTCGGCGCTGCCGCGGTCAGCTGTAAAGCCGACGCTTCCGCTGGGGAAGCTGCCCGGACCTCGGCTTCCACCAGCCGCGATGCCGGAACACGCCCCCAACTGCGCACCTGGTCTTGGAAGCTCATCAAGGTCCCGGCGGCCCGCGGTACGGGCCGCTGCCGCACGAACGTACCCCGGCCCTGGATCCGCTCGATGAGCCCGTCGGATTCGAGAGCGTTGAGCGCCGCCCGGACAGTCATCCGAGCGACCCCGAACTCCTCTGCGAGCACCGACTCCGCCGGGACCACGTCACCGGGCTGTGCCTGGGCGAGACGCGTCCGCAGTTCCCGTTCGATCCGCACGTACAGCGGCACCTTCGCCACAGTTCCTCCAGGTCGTCTAGACAACCTAGAAGTTGCCACAATCCAGGGTTCCCGTCAAGCCGCTGTGCGGTACAGCACCGACCACCCGTCGTGGCGGGGAGCAGCCCTCAGGTAGGACCAGCACAGGCCGCGCGTACCCGCCGCGCTCACCGGTCATCGACATACCGGCTAGATTCGGGAGGCCCTCGGCTCGCGTCCATCTCCACCGCCGCTGGCCCAATGGCCAGACGCCAGCCCACCAGATCACCCTCTACAGGGAAGGCAGGGCTGGTCCCGTAGCCCTGCGGCCGGTCACGGGCAGTGACCTCGACAGAGGTCCTGATCCCTGGTCGTCGTTAGTCATACTCGCTTGCTTCCCGCGACGAGCGGAACCGGCCCGGACCACCGCCGGGAGAGGTACAGCTCCATTCCTTCGCGACCATCTAGCCTTAGCGACTATCCGCTACGGCGACGCGCTTTCAGACGGCTGTGCAACCGACGGTGATCGTTTACGCCTGGGTCGTTGTCTTCTGCTTGAGGCGTTCGTAGGGGGTCTGGCCGCCGAGGCCGCCGTGGGGGCGATGGTAGTTGTCGTAGTCCTCCCACTCGCGGAGCTTGTCGTTGAAGACCTGCGCGTCGTCGATCACGACGCCCTCGAGCATGCGGTAGAACTCTTCGGCGTCGATGCGGTGAGATCTCTCCACCTTGCCGTTGAGCCGCGGTGTGCGGGGTTTGATGTAGGCCTGGGCGATGCCCTTGTCCAGCACGTGCCAGTGGAAGGCGGACTGGAACTCGGCGCCGTTGTCGGTCTGGATCACCTGCACCTGGAACGGCAGTCGCTGCAGCACGTAGTCCACGAACTGGATCGCGGTCTTCTGATTGAGGTGCGGGTAGATGCGCAGTACCCGCAGGCGGGTGCAGTCGTCGATGGCGGTGAACTGGTAGTACTTGTTGCGCCCACCGCGCCGGCCGCCGGCTGCGGCGATGGGCTCGATGAACTTCACGTCGATCTGGACCCGGTGGCCGGGCAGCTGCTTCTCGTACCGCTTCCACCGCTTGTCGTGGCGCTTGTATCGCTGCGATGTCGGCAGCCGGTTCATGTCCAAGCGCTTGAGGATCCGCCACACACCGGAGTGGCTGATGTCGACGTCGTGGTACCGCTTGAGGTACATCGCGATCTTCTCGGGGCCGAAGTGGTAGTTCTGCCGCAGGTACATGATCTTCCCGACGATCTCGACGTGGGTCGCGTTGGGACTGGTCTTGGGCCGCTTGGACCGGCTGCGCAGCCCGTCGACGCCTTCGGCCTGGTAGCGGCGGTACCAGATGTAGTAGGCCTGCCGGCTGATCCCGTAGTACCGGCACGTCAGCGCGACATTGCCGCTGACCTCTTCGAGATGCCGGATGATCGCCAGGCGCCGCTTGGCCTCCCGATCAAGCGGCGGGTGAGGGGTAGACATAGATGGTCTCCGTACTCGCCGGAGACCCAGGTGTCAACGATGTCCGTCAGTTTTAGATACCACGCGGCTTTGTCTTCCGTCGGCTGATGCGCGACACGCGTCCGCCAACTGATCTGCGACACCTCGGCGCGCTGACGCGGCCACAAGCGGTCGCAGCGCCGAGCTGGCCAGATGCGTCGGCTGCTGCCACCGGTGGGGGCAACCTGAGCAGGCACGTGATCCAATGGCGCGGTGGAACTCACCAAGCAGTTCAGTGAGCAGCAGTACGCTGCGGCGCTGGAGTCATGGGCCTGGCTGGACCTCGACGGCAAGGCTCCGCGGTTTACCTCGCTGTTCGGCGATGTGTTCCTTGAGTCTGCCGACGGCGCGTGGTGGTTCCTCGACACCTTCGAAGGGCAGCTCGTACGGGGGTGGAACTCCCGTGCCGACCTGACTGCCGAGCTGGACACCGAGGGTGGCCAGGACAGGTATCTTCTCGGCCCCCTCGCCATGGGCGCATACCACCGGCGTGGGCTTCAACTGGACGCCAGCCAGATCTACGCCTACGCGCCACCGCCGATCATCACGGGAAGTTTCGACGTCGATCGAATTGAGGTGTTCGGCTTCGTCGCGGTGCTCACTGCCGCCGGCCAGCTCCACGGGCAGCTACGGAACGAGCCCAGCTAGGAGCTGAGGACCCGGCCGGTAGTGCCCGCCACGGCGAACATTCTGTCGCCCCTAGCTTGCTGGATCTGTCGCACGTCACCTGGCGGAGCTGCGTCGCACATCAGCTGTCGGATCACAGACACCGCGCGGCTTGGTGTCCCGTCATTGGACATGCCTGACAGTCGCGTCTTACTAGATGCTTCACACCGGCGGCCTGCTGCTACGGGCCGAGGCAGATCACCGCCGGAAGCCGACCGGGTCGGCGAGGTACCGATCGAGGTTCGGATCCCCGTGCTCCTCCTGGAATCCGTCCACGACCACCCACCGGTCACCGAGTTCGACCCGCAGCTGATCGAGCGCCCGCCGGGCAGCAGCGTTGAAGGCTCGGCACTCCGGCTCACGCCACGGCCCTGGGTCAGGCCAATAGTCCCAGTTCAGTGATGCGCTCACCGTGCTCCTGCATGTCGTACGACGCGTAGGGCTCACTGAATTCCAGAAGCAGATACTCGCCGGTGCCGTGAGCCATGAGAGGCAACTTGCCCTCAAAGTGCAGCCAGAAGTGGATCAGACTGGCAGCATCGCCGTCCCTCCTGCCTTCGTGCCAGTGGCGAGCCTCGGTCACGCCAGCAACTGCCTCCCGATGAGGTCACACACAAGGGCCGCGCTTGCGGCAGGCCAGTTCACGAGCAAGAACGCTACCGCCTGCCTGACGGGGACCTCCTCGGTGTGAACGCGGGTGCGTCGTCTCGTCGGCCGTCTGTTACGGGATCACGCTACTCAGCAAGCTCGGTGTACGGAATGCTGTGACGCAATGCCAACCGCTACCACGGGGCTCGCCGCCTCCTGGCTGCCTCCATGTCCCTGGACCGGGACAGCAATAATGCCGGAGTGTCACCGGATGAGAACCCCTCTGTGGGCGAGCAGAAGCCGGCCCGCTCACGTGGCTGGTCCCGGCCTTTCCGGGCCCGCGCCGACGATGTCGACGACCGCAAGGTGGCCGGCCTGCTCGCCTATCAGGCGCTGGTGGAGATCCGGCGGCTGGCCGGGCAGCCACACCGGCAGCGGGAGAAGGCGCCCCCCGACGACATCCTCGAGCGCATCCGATTCCTGGCGAACCTGACGCACAACCTGCCCTTGGTCGCCCAGCCACAAGGCAGGCGGCCCTCTCGCCCGAGGCCAACCAGCCGTCGGGAGCGGGCGATGCGGGACCGACCGATGAGCTGGACCTGGAACACCAGCGGCCCGTCGGGACAAGAGTGGATGCTGCGCCACATCGGGCGGGCCGGGTACCGGTGGACACCACCTCCTCCACTGCCGACGCCCCTCAAGGGCCACTCCGATTGGGGCATCCGGCAACGGATCCGTCTGCTGGCCGGATGGCCGGTCCGCACCCCACCTGGCCGGCGGCCCCTTCCTCGGCAGGCACAGGTATTGAAGGCACTGGACCGTGATGGGATCTACGCCCTGTACGAGGAGGCGGGTCGCCGGCGGCTCGGCCTAGGCTCCGCCAGCCCTCGGCTCCGGGCTCACCTGGACCCCGACGCCCTCCACTATCTTTTCCCGGACCCGGCCGCCTACTACTGGCCTGACGACGACCGCCCGTGGTGGCAGTGCCGGGTGCTGCTGCGCATGATCGACGGGGAGCAGACCACGGGTTCGCTGGCCGTGCTCCCGGACACGTTCACCGCACTGCCATCGACCCTGCCCCGGATGCGGCAACGCCGACTCGCGTTGACTGCTCGAATGCTAGAGCGGGACTACTACCTGTGGTACCGGGACCACGAGGCAAACTGCTCTCCGCAACGGTGCGGTTATCCCCACGAGCCCACCGCGTAGCTCCCGGGCCTCTCGGAAACCTCTGGTCAGCTAACTATGGATGCCGGCGAGGCGGTTACTGACGGTCCGTGCGTTGCTGATGCCCACGAAGGGGACGACCCCCGCCGGGGGGATGCGGACTCAGGTTGCCGCCTGGTGCCAACTGCTGGCGGCCCACGTCAACGAGCAGGTGCCGGGTATCGTCGCTTGACGTTCGCGGCCGGCTCGCAGCAAGGCTCCTGCCTGACGCCTCACTTACAGTTCTGGGCGCTTCGTCCGGCGGGGTCCGTCGGCGTCGCTTGCCTCCAGACACAGTCCGACGTCGGTGTACTGCCAGCTCCGCCCGCGCCGGTTGCTACCGCTCGGCAGCTGGGCGATGGCGCTCGGGTCAGTCGCCCTCGTCCAGGAGGCCGAACGCCTCCGGCGCATCCTCCACAAACTGGCGGTACTGCGGCCGAATACTCTCTGCTCTGGCTGCGATGGCTACGGCTAGACGTGCCCGGTCGGACGGCTCCAGACCGCCGAGGCGGTCAGCCGCGTTCTCGGGCTGCTGAACGGCGATGTCCGGGTGGAGTGTCTCGTCGTCGCACAGCTCGAAGAACGCCAGACAGTCGAGCAGGCTGTCGAGCACTGCCGTGAAGATCGGATCATCTGACACGCCCGCATGCTCGGACGTTCAGGCGTCGACGCGGAACTGCTCGGCCGGTGCGACGACTCGCTTGCAAATTCTGGGCGCTCCGTCCGGCAGAGTCCGCCCGCATCCACGACCTCGGGCGGCTGTCTGCGCCCGGCGGCCGCTGGGCGTCCTCGTCCGAGTCCGTTGCTGTCGCCGTTGCTGTCGGCAGCCACATACGGTTCGGTCGCCTTCCCTCGGGTAAGAGTGCCGCCCCTCGGTCATGGTCCTGCTCGCTGGCCTTGTCTCGTCTCGCTGGGGCTGTCGTGCCGACGGTGCTTGTCTTGCGGTCGGTTGCGGTCGCGCTGGGATCATGACCCGGGCGCCAGTTCGCGATGCCGGGCACGGTTGGGTGCCCGGTGCTGGGGCCGAGTTATGCAGAATATCCGTCATGGATGATGTTCCGCCGGCCCGGCGGAGGACGCGCGAGGGAGGGCGTCCGACAATCGAAACGGTGGCCCGGCACGCCGGAGTATCTCGGCAAACCGTCTCCAACGCTCTGAACGCTCCTGAGCGGTTGGCGCCGCCGACGCTACGGCGGGTGCTGGACGCCGTGGCGGAGCTACGCTACCGGCCGAACTCGTCTGCGCGGGCGATGCGCCGTAGCGCCGCCCGGTGTGTGGCGATGCGGATTACGCCGGTGCCGAAGGGGTTCAACGGACCGATTTTCGACCGGTTCGTTAAGGAGCTGTGCGGCGAGATGACGCGTCGAGACCACGACGTCCGGCTGGTCACCGCGTCGTGGGGAAACGTCGAGGTGCGGGCGTACGAGGATCTTTACTACGGCGGGAATATCGACGGCGTCGTGTTGACGGAACTTCACCTCGACGATCCCCGGCCAGCCCAATTGCAGGCGATAGGGGTCCCCTTCGTCGCGTTCGGTCGACCGTGGGGCGCTGACGGCAGCCAGGCATATCCATGGGTGGACGTCGACGGCGCGGGAGGCACAGAGAAGGCGGTCGACCGCTGTGTCCAGCGCGGCTACCGCAGGATCGCCTACCTCGGCTGGGAGAGGGGCTCGAGCGTCAGCGACGACCGGATGGCAGGCTGGCGTCGGGCGCTGGATCGACACGGGCTGTCAGCCGAAGTGGCCGCGCTTGGAGAGCCGGGCACGGTGGGAAGCGGGCGGAGACTCGCTGATCGGGTGCTCGATGATCAGGCTGACGGCTTCACGCCCACAGCACTGGTCTGCGTCAGCGACGCCATCGCGGTGGGCGCCATGACTGCGGCGCGGGCAAGAGGACTCGCCATCGGCCGCGACGTTGCCGTCGTCGGTTTCGACGACACACCGATCGCGGCCGTCGTGGATCCTCCTCTGACCACCCTGAGTCAGCCGATCGAGGAGTGCGCCCGGGTAGCGGTCCGGCTGCTCCTCGACCAACCGGCCGACGGCGCCGACGTCATGCCGAGCCAGCTCCTTTCCCCCACCCTCGTGGTCCGGGGTACGACGTGGCCGAACTGGGTCCGCGTCATCAACCAGCAGTCCAGGGGAATCATGACTCCCGAAGCCGAACCAGCCGCCCGGTCCAGGCGGCAACTCTCCCCGCCAGTCCCCCGTCAACCCCCGGACCTGTCCACCTGACAGGGATCTGGCATGCGTCGTCGTTCCGCTTCAGTTCACCAACTACAGGTAAGGAGGCCCCGGCCAACCTGGTCAGCGGGCACACCACGCCTTGTTACCTGGGCAGACGTCGTCACCAGTGGTCGTCGTTGGTCGCTCGCGATCGGCCTCCGGCGGCCTGGTGACGGCCTGGACCTGGTCCTCGTCGACCCGCCCGCAGCTGGCGCGCCCCGGCCCGCGCTGATGCCTCGCTTGCAAGCTCCCCCGTCTCGCCTCGGGCGAGTATGTCTAGCTTCGCCCGCCGCGGCCTTCGCCCCGGGGTCAGCTGGCGTGACCCGGCCATGCCTGGCCAAGCCGGTTGACAAGTCACGACGCTGGGAACGCCCGCTGGACCGTGGTCATGCAATGCGGAAAGACACCACTTTGCTCCTCCGTCACCTTGCCGTTGACCAGTATCCGGCAGGTCGCCCCGCTGGAGTCCGGGTCATGGATGACGTTGAGAATGATCGGCCCCTTCAAAGACTTGACGTCGATCCGCCGTGACCAGGGCGTCTTGATCATGCCAGAAGAGTCGCTCACGTCATGGATCTTGTTCCCGTCATCCGGGTACCGCCAGACAATGCCCTTCACCTGGCCGGCCCCCGAGGTGACTTCCAGCTCGATTTCACGAGCGTGTCCGCCACGTCCATCCTCGCCGCGCACGGCAAAGGTAAGCCAGACACCGAGCGCGACCAGGCACAGTGCGATGCCCACAGTGATGGGGATGGCGGCACGCCGACGACGACGGCTGGCATCGGTAGGGTTGTTGATCACGGGGCAGATTAGCGCATGTCAGGATCGTTCTGGTCATCCATCACTCGGGCCGCGATGGCTGATCGTTCGGTGCGTCTCTCCCGCGCCGCCAGCTGCTAGCGGTGAGGGTCACTGAATCCGGCGTACAGGTCGACTCGTCCGTCGCCCACAAGGTCAGCCGCCCGCGCATGGTGGCTGACCTGCTGTTTCTTCGGGCGCTGCTGGTTGTCCACGGTCATGATTGGTCGGCGTTTGACGGCCCGGTGACGGCCCAGGCGGCCCAGGGACGGCCCGAACGCAGGTGAACTGCTGCAATCACCCCCTGGCGTCCGTGCTCGTCCGCCAGCGTGCGCTCCGGTCGTCACTCAGTTAGTCACTCAGCCGGATTTTCGTCGACCGCTGGTCGTCGTCCTTGGAGGCGGCCCGACTCGCTACGAACTCTTCTCCCAGGTCGCTGCACAGCCGGCCCCGTGCCTCGTCAAGTCGCTGGCCATAGTCGCGCGCGAAGATGAGCGGCTCTTTGTCGAGGGTTCCGCTGATGCGGTGAAGCGCGGACCAGACAGCGGGATCTTCGTCGACGATGCTGTCGAACGACCTCGTGCCCATGACTGTGTCTAGCCAGTGCGAGAGCACCAGGGCCTGGTCTCGACTGAGCGTGATCGTCACTTGATCGTCCGACATGCGGGCCAGGTTAGCTGGTGTGCCGCTGGTCTACGGCGACCTCTTCGGTGTGAACGCGGACGGGCCTCACCGTTGGGTGCTGTCGGACACCGTTCGGTGCTGCCGACCATGGCTGCTTTGCTGTCCCGTATCGCCCGCCGCCGGCCGTCGCTGCTGGTTTCGCTGCCTCCTTGCTGCCTCACCTCGCCCGCCTGACCCGGGCTCCACCTCTGGGGGCCGCCCCCCCGGTTGCGGGCGACCTACGCATTACGAGTCGGTCGCGGTCTGCTGGTCGGCGTGGTCCTGGTCCTTGTCCACCTACGCCTGCGGTCCGCCGCTGTCCGCCGTCGGTCGCCGGCTTGGCTGCTCCGTTGGCTGCTCGCCTGCGACCCACGGTCTAGGAAGGGAGTAGCGCTCGCCGGTCGACCTGGCCCCTAACAGGACATACGACCAACCCTCTGCCGGTGACGGACTAGATTATTCCGCGCATGTTCCGGATCGCGCTTGTGTCCGGCGTGTCGCTACTTGCTGTGCGTTCGGCCGAGTTTTCGCTGTGCGCGACGACGGATCGCCACGTCGTGCGATTGAAGCCCGACGGCGAGAAGCCTGGCGCGGATCTCCGGAGGCAGCTGGTCCAGGTCGCGGCTTCGCCGATTTCGTGAGTGCCAGCTTGTGAGGTGAGATACCGCCCCCACGAAGTGCCCGTCCGCGGCTGCCGGCGACGACAACGCCTGCGTGATGGTGGCGAGGGGCAGCCTGGCAAGCATTTGATCTGGCACCTCCTCGTAAGAGGGATTACCGGAGATCCGACCGGTGCCAGCACTACGCCAGGCAAGCAGTACCAGAGCCCGCTGGATGGCCTCGGGGTAGGCAGCCTTTAGCTGCTCGCAGAGAGAGTCAACTTGCTCACCGCTGGTGAGACTGCCGGAACGCGACGTCTCAACGAGCGCGTCAACCACCGAGGAAGGCAGCGGGGCAGCAGCCCGCCAGCTATCCTCGGCCCGCCTCGATCTAGCCTCGGCAGCCACGAGTTCGCTCTTCTGAGCACGGAACCGGTCAAGCGGAGATTGACAGCCCCGCCTGGCCAGCCAGTACAGGAGCGCGGTTCCGTCGACGAGCTCGCCATCGCCGGTGAACCCATCCCAGCGCAGCGTCTCCGCATGGTGATAACTGACCGCAGCCAAGAGTCGGCCCGCGCCGTCTAGGAAGTCAACGCCGTACTCACCCAGGCACATGCAGAAGCCGTCCAAGACGCTCCCGACCCTCAGTGCGACACGCAACTGCGCCAGCGCCTCTGGATCGGACGTGGCGGCAAGAACGCCGCCGAACCTCTCTCGTACGACTACCTCCGAGGCTGCGGCCATCAGCGCGTCCAGGTCCTGCGGAGCCGTGCCAACTGTCACCCGTCCATCATCCCGGCAACGGACGGGTGTCCCCTCGCCGGGCCCAGACGTCTCGCTTACAAGTTCTGGGCGTGTCGTCCGGCGGCGTCCCGGACCGTCTCCCGCCTCGGCCGACCGTCCGTGCGACGTCGGCCCTGGTCGTCTTCGTCAAGGTCCGGTTGCTGTCACCGCTGCTGTCGGAGACGCAGCGCGGCGGCCCGGCAGAGGAACGCGCCCCCCATGACAGAGAAGACCTCCCCGAGGCCCCAGGACGCCGGGCTCCCTCTAAACGGATGGTCGCCCACCCAAACCTCGATCATGAGGACACCCAGGCCGAAGACCAGGAACCACACACCCAACTGAGCAACCTGCTTGGAAGTCGGCCGCACGCCGGGCTTGGTCATGCACTCATGGAAGCACGCCCACCTACTGCCGGCCCATCCCCCGCTCTCCCGGCCCGACCGTCATACGTTGAAGCGGAACTAAGAGCCGCTGCCTCGCTACCAGCGGGAAGAGTGTCCGACGCCTGTTCACACGCCGTCCCCGGCTGCCAGCATTGGTGGCTGGTTGACGACGTTTGACGGTGTCTTGTGCCCCGCATGTGCTTGGTGTTCGAGGAAGTCTCGCGCGTCTGCTTGGGCCTCGGGCGACGCCGCCGAATGCCAGACTGCGCGTCGCAGCAGCTCAAGCCACTCGGGGGCGTCGGAAGGGCCGGTGTTGAGTAGACGATTGGCCATCCAGACGGTCATCGGGGTCGGCTTGCGGCGCAACGATTCGGCGAGCAGCGGAGGATGCCCACCCCATGCCTCCAAGAGGTGCACGATCGGGCCTGGGCTGCCCATGTCCGCGGCGTCAAGGCGCTCCATCAGTGAGTAAAGCAGCGGTGCCCACCGCTCCGGGTCGTCCCGCTCGACCAGCTCGGCACAGATCTCCTGTAGCCGACCGGCGCCGTCGGCGTTGATGTTCATCGGGTCGAAGTCGAGCAGCGCGAGCGCCTCCAGCTCGGCCGCAATCCCAGTCAGGCTCCGGCTCATGCTCAAAGCCTACGGCCAACGCTGACTGGTCCCTGCACACGCCGGGCCTAGCCCGCAGGAGGTGACTTGCCCCGGCGGCCGCCCTATCAGTACGGCCGCCGAATCCCTTGCTCCGAGAGCGTCGCTTCGTAGAAGCCGAGGAACCCCTGTGCCTCTTGGATGGCGTAGTCCAAATCATCGAGAGCCTCACCGTTGCCAGGATCCTCGCGGAGAGTGCGAGCCGCGTCGGCGAGCTGTATCCAAAGGGCAGCAAACGTATCGCCCTGCAAGTGAAGGCCGGGAAATGCTCGACCCGCCAACTCCACGACTGCACAGTTGGTGCCACGGGACAGGACCTGCGCTTGCTCCTGGCTCATCCGAGCAGGATCCCAGTAACACTCGAAGATCGTCTAGCCGGACGTGTCACGCAGGCCCTGGGACCCGACACGGTCAGCAGCCGGCTGTGCGGCCTCGGGGACGTGCATGGCACATCGAGCCCGGGCGTCGGTCTCGCGACCCCTGACTCATGGAGGAGAGGTGAGTCCCGCGGTGAAATCGGTTGTTGCATGTCGTGGGGCCGCCGAACATGGGCGATGTGAGCCGAAGCCTGCGATCAGATCCCCGGTGGCGCCAGGCGCTCCGCCGCGCTCCGGGGTCAGACCGGGTGCGGATCCACGTGCATGCAGCGCGACCTGGATTCGTGCATCCGGCAAGCGGACGTGACGTCCGTGAGGTGCTGGAGGCCATCGGGGCGTTCGCATGGTACGGGCTACGAGTCATCGAGTTGCGACAGACCGAGGACTTCGACCCCGGACTGGTGGTCTACGGCAAGACCAGAGCACCGGGCGAGATCTTCCTCTACGAACAACCGGCACACGAGGCGGCACGGCTGCGAGACTTCATGCGATTTGACGTACTGCTGCACGAGCTTGGCCATCATCTGCTCCAGCACCGTGCCCGGAAGGTGGGCAATGTACAGCGACGATCGGACCATGAGCGATTTGCCGACACCTTCGCTGCCCAGTGGAAGCCCGTCGTCCAGGCTGCGCTCGACACCCCTCAGCAACAGCGCGCTGACCCACCGCCCGCCCGCGCGAGCCGCTTCGATTCCTACCCTGACTCGCACATGATCGCCTAGCCGGACGTGTCACCCAGGCCCTGAGGGGATTTGTGACCCACGTCCTGAAACCCGCCACGGCCGGCAGGTGGCTGTCCTGCCCGCGCCCTGGAGAATCACGGCGGGTTGACGTGTCGGTACGCGGTCTAGTCTGGCGCTCGTCGAGCAGGCCAGCGCGGCCCCCCTCCGGATCGCTGGACTCGACATCAGAAATGCCGAGCGGCCTTCCTGCCGCTGTTACGGGTCACGTCCCGCCGGCTCTCGATCGCACCGGCCCCATGCCGGTTCCCCGAATCCGCTGAGCGGCCCAGCACGGCCTTTGCCTGCCGTCCACGATGGCCCGGATTCACGCATCTACCCTGAATCTTTCGCCCGCTCCGGCCACGGCAGCCCAGACGATCATCAACGAATGCGACGCGAAGCTGGAACGCTACCGAGCGGCCCTCGACGCCGGCGCCGACCCGGCAGTAGTCACCGGGTGGATCGCTCAACCCCAGACCGAACGCGCCCGCGCCGAAGCGGATCTTGACGCGAACGCGGGCAACAGGCCACGCCGGATGAGCCGAGCGGAAATTAGGAACCTGGTGAAGGCCATCGGCGATATCGCCGCGGCCCCTTCGCGAGGCCGACCCCGCGGACAAGGCCGAGGTCTACCGCCAACTCGGCCTTCGGCTCACCTACCAGCCGGAAACGCAAACGGTGCGCGCTTCAGTGGATCTAAGCGCGCACCGTGGGGTAATGGTTTGTGTCCGAGGGGGGACTTGAACCCCCACGCCCTATACGGGCACTAGCACCTCAAGCTAGCGCGTCTGCCATTCCGCCACCCGGACCTGCTCGTCCAGCCTACCCTGTCAGCCGAGGTGATCTTCTCACCGGTTCGGCCGCCCCGGTGGGCCGCACGGGGCATTACTGTACACGGCCCAGGTGGATCATGCACATCGCCGCCACGTCCCGGGGTTTCCCCAGGTCAGGGCAACAACGCGGCGGCCGGCACCGCCGTCCCGTACCGGATCCCCGGGGCCGGGTAGCGGGGAACCGCCGATTCCGGGCAGCATTGCTCACGTGTCCCACCCCTCCCCCCTGACCGCCGCTCAACACCAGGCCCTCGCGCTGCGCTCCGCGGGTGACCTGGCGACCGCCCGCCACCTGCTCGCCGACGCGATCGCGGCGGCCCGACCGGCGTACGGGGAGGACCACCCCGACGTACTGGCCACCGGCCACCTGCTGGCCCGCCTGCACCGCGAGGCCGACGATCCGGCCGCCGCCCGTCGGGTGCTCGAAGAGGCCTACGCGGCCGGCGAGCGTCGCCGCGGCGACGCCGACCCGCTGATGCTCGCGCTCAGCTTCGACCTCGCCGGGGTGGCGGAGGAGCTCGGCAACCGGCACGAGGCCCGCCGCAACTACACCCGCGTGGCCACCGCCGGGCCCGCCGTGCTCGGTCCGGACCACCCCGCGGTACGCGCAGCCCACCAGTACCTCGGCGGCTCCGCCGCCGCTCCCGTCCCGCCCGGCCCGCCTCCCGGCGGCTCCGCCGCCGCTGCCGGCCCACAACCCGATCCGGGGGCGCTGTCCGGGCCGACCATGTCGCTGCCCGCCATGCCACAGCCGTACCCGCCGCAGCCCGTCCCGCCCCGGCCGGGCGCACCCGCGGCGCCCGCTCCCGTCCCGCCGGTGCCCGGTGCCGAATGGGCGCCGCCGCCCGGGCCGGCCCGACCGGCCTCCTGGGCACCGCCTGGCCCCGGTCCGGCGACGCACCTGCCGCCCCCGCCGCCGGTTCCGCCCGTGCCGACGGGCGCCGCGCCCGCCTCGGCCCCGCTGCCACCACCCCCGATCATCCCCGCGCCGGCGTCCGCTCCCCCGACCCCGACCTCCGGGCCGGGTGCGCCCGGCGGCGCTGCGTCGAGTGGCTGGGCGGCCTCCACAGAGGCGACCACGCGGTTCCCCGCACCGCCCGTCGCCGGCCCGGCCCCAACCGTCCCGCCACCGCCGGTCGCTGCGGTGCCACCGGCACCCGGGGTCACGCCGGTCCCGCCCCGGCCTCCGGTCGTCTCGGCGCCGCCTCCGATCTCCACCCCACCGGCGCCGCCTCCGATCCCCGCCCCACCGGCGCCGGGGTTGGACGCGCCGGCCCCGCACCACGCCCCTAGGTCCGCACCGCCCGCGCCTGGGCCGGTCCCGCCCGCCCCGCATCTCGCGCCGCACGCACCCAGCCCGGCGCCGCCCGCCCCGCATCTCGGGCCGCACGCACCCAGCCCGACGCCGCCCGCCCCGCCGGGACCGGTTCCGCACGGCGCGCACCCGGCGCCGCACGCGCCCAGCTCTGCGCCGCCCGCCCAGGTGGTGCCGGCACCGCCCACGCAGCCCCCGCCGGTCGCGCCGCGCCCGGCACCGCCCGGGATGCCGTCGGCCCCCACCCACCGCTCGGTGCCCCCGGTCACGCCGACGCCGGTACCTCCCACGCCGATGCCGCCGGTCGCGGCCCCGCCGCAGGCTGCCACGGCGGCGATCCCGTTGCCGCCGGCGCCGGTCATCCCGCTCCCGTACCGACCCGTCTCGACGCCGCCGGCCGCCGGTCCCGCACCGGCGGCGCCGGTCTCCGGCGTGCCCGGACCATCGGTTCCGCCCGCCGGAACGGTCCCGCCGGCTCCGAGGATCCCGGCTCCGACCTCCGCCCCGCCCGCGTCCGGCGTGCTTCCTCCGCCTCCGCCCGTCCCGGTTTCCGCCCCCCCGGTGTCCGCGGCGCCGGCCCCGGCTCCGACCTCGGCCCCACCGGCGACGAGCGTCCCGCCACAACAGACGCCCGGCCAGCCGGGCACCGAGGTCGGCGAGCCCGGCGCCGGCGACGGGAGCAGCTTTCCCGCAGCCCCGGCAGCGGGGTGGGACAAGCCGACCATCCAGGTGCAGCAGATCGGCCCGCTGCTCCGGGAGGAGGCCGAGCGGACCGCCGCCTCGCCGCCCCCGGGTGCGACCGCTCCAGTGAGCAGCTCGCCCGTCAGCGCGCCCCCGGCGGCCATCTCGCCGGTGAGCGCACCCCCGGTGAGCGCACCCCCGGTGAGCGCGCCCCCGGTGAGCGGTCCGCCGGAGAGCGGCTCCTCCTTGCCACCGCAGCCCGTCAGCGGACCACCCGTCAGCGGCGCCCCCTTCCCACCCCAGCCCGTCAGCGGACCACCCGTCAGCGGCGCCCCCTTCCCACCCCAGCCCATCAGCGGACCACCCGTCAGCGGCGCCCCCGTCCCACCGCCTGTGGATGGTCCCGCGTCGCCTCCGCAGGAGAGCGCCGCGTCCTTCCCGTCACCGCCGGTCAGTGCTCCTCCGGCCGGCGTCGGACCGGGCACGGGCACACCCTTCGCCACCCCGCCGGCCGCCAACCAGCCGTTCAGCGCTCCCCCGGCCGGCGCCGGACCGGCCACGGGCACGCCCGCCGGCAACCCGCCGTTCAGCGCGCCGCCCGCCGGCCACCCGCCGTTCAGCGCGCCGCCCGCCAGCGGCCCGCCGGCAAGCACACCCCCACCGCCCGGATACCCGGTCAGTGGCCCGCCCGGCTACCCGCCGTCGGTGAGCGGGCCGCCCGCCGCGGCGCCGGTCAGCGCCTCGCCAGTGCCGCCGTGGGGGATGACCGCGCCGCCGTGGAGCAGCGCCGCCCCGCCGCAGGCCCTCGACCGTCCCGGCGACCCGCGTCCGGAGCCGGTCGTGGACGAGCCCGACACGGTGGACCCGGACCCGGACCTGGCGCCGGAGAGCGGGGACGACGCACCGCGGCCGCTGCCGGTCTACGACGGGTTGCTGAACTTCCCCGAGTCGCAGCAGCCGGCCCCGGAGCCGTACCCGAGCCAGGGGGCCTGGCCGGCGGTGCCGCCGGCGTTCCACCAGCCGGCCGCGTACCCGATGGTGGAGGAGCCGGAGCCGCGCGGCCGCAACCGGACGGTGGTGGCCGTGGTGGCGGGCGCCGTGGTGGTCGCGGTGGCGGCCGCCGTCGGGGTGGGCGCGGTGCTGCTCAACCGGGATCCGGCGCCGCCGCCCGGGCCGGCGCCGACCGTGGCGAAGCCAAAGGTGAGCGGTCCGCCGCCGGGTGACCTGCGGTTGCAGGACGACACCACCACGATCACGGTCACCTGGACCGACCCGACGAACGGCGGGGTGCCGTTCGTGGTGGCCGGCGGGCGGGCCGGGCAGAAGTTGGGGGTGATGGCCACGGTGGACGCCGGGCAGACCCGCTACACGGTGAACGGGTTGAGCCCGAAGTTGGACTACTGCTTCACGGTGCTGGCCGTCTACTCGACGGACACCTACGCCACCTCGGGTCAGGTGTGCACCGACCGGGAGGGCGGCACGACGCCGAATTAGCCGCCACCGCAACACGCTCGGTGTCCACAGGGGGACGGTGCGGGTTTCACCGGCCTCGGCCGGCCCCTATGATGGCTCCCGGCTCTGGGGAGGGTCGACCACGCGCGCCGCCCTCCCTCACCGACGCGGGGAGGCAGCCGCCAGTGACCACCATCGAGAGCGTCACGAGCACCGGGCCGGAGACGGCCCGCCCCCGGTCCCGGATGCGGGGCGGGCTGGTGACCATCGGCACCGTGGCCGCGCTGCTGGTCGCCATGGGGTTGACCGTGCTCGGATTGGGCGCCGCCGACAACGCGGTGGCCAACTACGACGCCTCCTCCTGGTTGTGGAGCACCAGCCGCAGCGAGCTGGCCCGGGTCAACGGGGTCACCGCCCGGGTGGACACCCGCATGGAGGTGCCCGGCGGACGACGGCACCAGATGCAGGTCGCCCAGACCGACCGGCTGCTGATCCTGCGTGACCTGAACACCGGCCAGGTCAGCTCGCTGGACCTGGCGACCCTCCAGATCACGGCGACCACGCCGACCGCACCGGGCCTCGGGGTGAGTGTGGCGCTGCACGAGGACGCGGCGTTCGTCGTCGACGCGGTGCAGGGCATCGTCCGGCAACTCGACCCGCGGTCGCTGACCCCGGTGGGCGAGCCGGTGCGTTACCCGCCGGGCATCACCGGTGGCGCGTTCGACGGCGCCGGCCGGCTGTGGATCGCGGTGCCGAGCGAGGGCACCGTCTCGGCGGTCACCGCCGCCGAGCTGCCCGCCACCCCGGGCGCCGCGCCACCCGCCGGGCTCAGCCCGAAGCGGGTGGAGACGTACGAGGTGGCGGAGCCCGCCCACGAGCTGGTGGTGTCCACGTTGGACGACGGCGTGGCGGTGCTCGACCGCACCTCCGCCTCGCTGGTCACCGTGCGGGCCGGGCAGACGCAGCGGGCCAACCTGACGATGACCGCCCCGGGCAGCCTGCCGACGCGCACCACCGGCGATCAGGTGCCGGTCACGGTGAGCGGTGAGCGGAAGGTGCACGTGGTCCGCGACGCCGCCGAGGTGCAGCGGTTCACGGTGCCCGGCGCGGGCGGGCAGCTCAGCCCGGCGGTGGCGTGGGCGGGTCGGTTCTACTGCGCCGACGAGACCACCGGCACGGTCTACTCGTTCGACGCGAACGGGCAGCTCGTCGACACCATCAAGGGTTCCGGGCGGCCCGGGCCGATGGAGCTGGAGGTCCGCGAGAACCACCTCTTCATCAACCCGCCGAACTCGTCGACCGCGCAGGTCGTGGACGACCGCAACCAGGTGCGCGAGGTCAACAAGTACGCCAACGACGTGCTCGGCGGCGACCCGCCGCCGGTTGCCCCGCCGCCGCCCCCGCCGAAGAAGCCGAAGGTGGGCAAGCCGGGCGCGCCGCGCGCGGTGACCGCCGCCGCGGGGAACGCGTCGGCGCGGGTGAGCTGGCAGCCGGCCGCGTCCAACGGCGCCGAGATCACCAGGTACGTGGTCGAGGGCGCCGATCAGCGCCACGAGGTGGGCGCGAACCAGCGCGCCCTCGAGATCACCGGGCTGACCAACGGCGAGACGTACACGTTCTCGGTGCACGCGGTGAACGCCAAGGGCGACGGGCCGGCGCGCCGGAGCAACCCGGTCACGCCGACCGCCGCCGTACCGGACCCGCCGGCCAGTGTCACCGCCGAGGCCCGTCCGGACGGCACGGTGCTCGTGAGGTGGCCGGCGGCCAACGGCCAGGGCAACACCGTCACGAGGTACGCGGTGACCGCCAGCTCGGCCGGCGCGACGGCCCCCGCCGGCGAGTCGCCGAAGACCGAGCTGGTCATCCCCGCCGGTCAGTTGGAGTACGGCACGCAGTACGCCTTCACCGTGATCGCGGTGAGCGACAAGGGCGCCGGGTCCAAGGCCTCGCCGCTGAGCAACACGGTGGCGCCGTTCACCGTGCCGAAGGCGCCGACCGAGCTGCGCGCGTCCACGGTGGCCGACCAGCCGGGCACCATCGCGGTGCAGTGGGCGCCGGCGGTGGAGAACGGCCGCCCCGTGACGAAGTATGTGGTCGAGGCCGCCGGGAAGACCACCGAGGTGACCGACGTGCAAACCACGATCGGCGGGCTCGGCGACGGGCAGAACATCACGGTGAAGGTGAAGGCGGTCAACGAGGCCGGCCCGGGCGCGGAGGCCAGCACCACGGCCCGCACGGTGGCCGCGCCCCGGGTCACCATGACCGGCTCGTCGGCCGACGCCACCTCGGTGACGGTGACGTTCACCGTCGACGCGGGCGGTGGCCGGGCGACCTGCACGGCCGCCACCGGCGGCAAGACCGCCAGCGGGAGCTGCTCCAGCCTGCGGGTGACCGGCCTGACGCCGGGGACCGCGTACACGGTGACGGTGACCGCCAGCAACGCGGCCGGCAAGGGCACCGGCAGCCGGGCGCAGAGCACCGACGCGCTCTACGGCATCGCGACCTGCAACAACGGTCCGGACGGCGACCAGCGCACGTACTGCGACGCGGAGGTGGACGGCCGCAACGGCAACGAGATCTTCTCGGTGGCGCGGCAGCTCAACGCCAAGCAGGTCGGCTGGGCGAAGCCCGGCACCCGGCTGAAGGCGTACTGCCGGAAGCAGGGCGACAACGTCGACTCGTGGATCTACAACAACCAGAAGCAGAGCACCTGGTGGGTGCAGGTCGAGTACTCCGGCAAGAACTACATCCCGTGGGCATGGCTGAACCTGGAGGGTGGCGACAACATCAACCTCCTGCCCACCTGCTGACCGCGCCACCTCGAGGAGCACCGCGCACGTGACAACCCACGAACCGCTCACCCAGCCGGAGGTGCAGGGCTTCGCCGCCCTGGCCGCCCGGCTGGCCGAGAACGTCAACGCGGTCGTGCTGGGCAAGCCGCAGGTGGTCCGGCTGGCGCTGACCGCTCTCTTCGCCCAGGGGCACGTGCTGCTGGAGGACGTGCCCGGGGTGGGCAAGACCACCCTGGCCCGGGCGGTCGCGGCGACCGTCAAGGGCCAGTGGCGGCGCATCCAGTTCACGCCGGACCTGCTCCCCTCGGACGTGTCCGGGGTGACGATCTTCAACCAGGCCAGCCGGGGTTTCGAGTTCCACCCGGGGCCGGTCTTCGCCAACATCGTCATCGCCGACGAGATCAACCGGGCCTCGCCGAAGACCCAGTCGGCGCTGCTGGAGGTGATGGAGGAGCGCACGGTCACCGTGGACGGCGTACGCCATCCGGTGCCGCAGCCGTTCCTGGTGGTGGCGACCCAGAACCCGGTGGAGATGGACGGCACCTACCGGCTGCCCGAGGCCCAGCTCGACCGGTTCCTGGTGAAGCTCTCCGTCGGCTACCCGGACGAGGCCGTCGAGGTGGAGGTGCTGCGCGGCGCCACGCTCCGCTCCCCCGACTCGCTCACCGCGGTGACCGACACGGCCACCGTCGGGGAGATGGTGAAGATGGCCCGGCGGGTGCACATCGCCGAGCCGCTCTACACGTACGCGGTGCGGCTGGCCGCGGCGACCCGCACCCACCCGCAGGTGCGGGTCGGGGTCAGCCCCCGGGGCGTGATCGCGCTGACCCGGGCGGCGTGCGCGTACGCGCTGATCGACGGGCGGGGCTGGATCATGCCGGAGGACCTGAAGACGCTCGTCGAGCCGGTCTTCGCGCACCGGCTGCTGCTCACCCCGGACGCGCAGGTGCGTGGGGTTACTCCCGCCGACGTGCTGCGCCAGGCGGTCGCGTCGGTGCCGGTGCCGCTGCCGTCGGGCCAGCCCGCCCCGGTCCACGGCTGAGCGGTGGGAATCACCGCCCGTGGTGTCGGGCTGCTCGTCGCCGCCGTGGTGCTGCTCGGGGTCGGCTTCCGGTACGCGTACCCGGAGCTGACCGTGCTCGGCGCGGCGGCCGGCGTCGCCGTCGGTTACGCGCTGGTCACGGCCGCCTGGCGGCCCCGGCTGACGGTCGAGCGGGTGGCCGACCCGGACCGGGTGGCCCGGGGTGAGCCGGCGGCCATGGTGCTGACCGTGCGCAACACCGGCCGGCTGCGGGCGGCGAACCTGGTGGCCGAGGACCGGTGCGGCGGCCGGCTGGTGCCGGTGCCGCTGCTGCGGTTGCGTCCGGGGCGGGACACCGAGGTGCGCTATCCGGTGCCGACCCGGCGCCGGGGTGTGGTGCCGGTCGGGCCGCTGCGGGTGACCCGGCGCGATCCGCTCGGGCTGGTGTCGCTGGCCCGCGCGTACGGGGAGCCCGTGCCGGTGTGGGTGCACCCGCGCATCCATCCGCTGTCGGCGGTGCCGACGGGCGCGGGCCGGAGCCTGGACGGGCGCACCGACAGCGTGCCGCACGGCTCGATCACCTTCGACTCGCTGCGCGAGTACGTGGTCGGCGACGAGCTGCGCCGGGTGCACTGGCGGACCAGCGCCAAGGTCGGCGAGCTGATGGTGCGGGAGAACGTGGACACCAGCCTGCCCCAGCTCGTGGTGGTGCTGGACAACCGGGCGGCCGCCCACCCGGACCGGGACGCCGGCACGGCCGAGTCGTTCGAGTCGGGGTGCGAGGCGGCGGCGTCCGTGGTGGCCGCCGCGACCCGGGAGGACCTGCCGGTGACCCTGCTGCTGGTCGCGCCCCCCGCCGAGGGTCCGGCCGAGGCTGCCGACGGCTCCGGGTCGTCGCGCGGTCTCCGGCACGCCGAGCTGGCCGTGTCGCACGGCCCGCTGGACCGGCTCGCCGCGGCGGAGCTGGCCGACGGCGGGGAGGACGTGCTGCGTACCGCGCTGGGCCGGCTGCGGCAGGAACGGCTCGGCGACACCCTCGTCTTCCTCACCGGGCCGGGGGCACGTGGCGACCTGGGGCACGTCGGGGCGCTGCGCCGCGCGTACCCGTCGGTGGTGGTCGGAATGTTCGGGGCGGCCGAGCCGACGGCGGCCGGCGCGGCGGACCTGGTGGTGGTGGACGCGGCGGACGGCGCCGGGTTCGCCGCCGAGTGGGACGGGATCCGCCGGTGGTGACCGTGACGCCGCCGCGCCCGGCGGTCGACGCGCCGGCCGGGCCGGCCGGCGGCGGGCCGGGTCCCGTGGCGCGGGTGCTGCGGGCCGTGCCGGTGCCGCTGGCGCTGATCGTCATGATCGCGCTGGCCGGTGTGGTGCTGGGCCGGGTCTACGCGGACCCGCTGCTGACCCGCCTGACAGCCGGCGCGGCGGTCGGCTCGGTGCTGGTGAGCGTCGCGACCCGGCGGCTGCCGTCCTGGCTGGTGGCGCCGCTGTCGGTGGCCGCGCTGGCCGGCTGGGCGCTGCTGTCGCTGCGGCTGGCCGCCGCCCACGCGGCGCTGCCCGGCGGCTTGGGCGAGGTGGCGGCGGACGCCGCCCGCAACGCCATCCCCCGGCTGCTCACCGCGATGATCCCGGTGGAGCCGGCCCCGGACACCGTGCTCGTCCCGGTGGTCGCCGCCTGGCTGGCCGGGCTGGCCGCCGCCGAGGTGGCGCTGCGGGCCGGCCGGGTCCTGCTCGGCTACCTTCCGCCGGTGCTGCTCTACGCCGGCGCGCTCTACGTGGTCGGGCCGAACGCGGGCCCGGCGGTCGGGCCGACGGTGCTGTTCGCGGCGGTCGCCGCCATCGGCCTGGCGGCGCCCGGCGGGCGGGCCGACCCGGCCGGCGCGGATCCGGTGGCCGGTCTCGCCCCGGCGGTGCGCGCGGCGGTGCGGCTGCGGCTGTTCGCGGCCGGCGCGGCCGGGGTGGCGGTGGTGGTGGCCCTCGCCGCGCTGCTCGCCCCGGTGGTGGCCGGCCAGGTGGACGACCGGCCGGTCGACCCGCGCCGCTACGTCGAGCCGCCGCAGGTGGAGTCGCTGGACGAGAACCCGCTCATCCGGATCTCCGGGTGGGCGCTGAACCCCGACCAGAAGCTGCTCGACGTGCGCACCGAGGCGGGCGCCACGCAGGCCGGGCCGCCGCGGATCCGGCTGGCGGTGCTCAGCGACTACGACGGGGTGACCTGGCGGGTGGGCGCCACCTACCGGAACGCGGGGCGGATCCTGCCGGCCACCGAGCCGGCGGGCGGCACCGCCACCGACCCGGTACGCCAGGAGATCACGGTGGCCGACCTGACGGGGCGGCTGCTGCCCGCCGTGCCGACCCCGCGTGAGGTGAGCGGCGCGCGGGTGGCGTACGACCCGGCGACCGGGACGCTGATCCGGCCGGAAGGGCTGGCGCCGGGGCTGCGGTACACGGTCGCCTCGGTCCGGGAGCAGCCGGACGTGAACCTGCTCAGCACCGCGAACGTGCCGGCCGGCGACGCGGTGGCCCGGGTCCTGCGGGTCGCCGACGGTGCCCCGGAGCAGATGCGCCGGCTGGCCACCCAGCTCGCCGAGGAGAACGGCGCCCCGTACGCCCGGGGTGCCGCGATCGCGGACTTCCTCGCCGAGCACTACCGGGTGACCGCGGACGCCCCGAGCGGGCACGCGTACCCGAACCTGGCGTTCTTCCTGTTCGGACCGCGCAACGGCGGCGGGCAGCGCGGCACGTCCGAGCAGTTCGCGGCGGCGTTCGCGGTGCTGGGTCGGCTGGCCGGCCTGCCCACCCGGGTGGTGGTGGGCTTCGAGCCCAAGGCCGACGGCCCGGTCCGGGCGGCGGACGCGTACGCCTGGCCGGAGGTGCTGTTCGAGGGCGTCGGATGGGTGCCGTTCGACCCCATGCCGCGCCCGGACGAGGAGCCGCGCCCGGTGGAGGAGGACTTCCGGCCGAAGCCGGAGGACCCGCCGCCGTCCGAGGTGCCCGCGCCGACCGTGGAACCCACGGCCACGCCACCGGCGGCGGCCGCCCCGGACCGGCGCGGCGGCCAGGCCGGACCGGGTACGCCGGTGCTTGTCGGCGGCGGCGCCGGCGGCCTGGTGCTGCTGCTCGGGGCGTTGCTGCTGACCCTGGCCGCACTGCGCCGCAGACTGAGCCGTGGCCGGCTGGCCGACGGCGACCCGGGCCGCCGGATCGCGGGCGCCTGGCGGGAGCTGACCGACGCGCTGCGGCTGGCCGGCCACCCGGCCGGCGCGGACCTCGCGGCGGCGGAGGTGGCCGACCGGGCCCGCCGCACCCTCGCCGAGGCGCAGGCCGGGCAGGTTCCGGTGGGTGGCGAGGTGGACGAGCTGGCCGGCCTGCTCAATCAGGTGGCCTTCGCTCCCGGCACGGCCACCCCGGCGCAGGCCGACCGGGCGGCGGCCCTCGCCACCGGCTACGTCACCGCCCTCCGCAGCACCCGCTCGCGCTGGCGCCGCCTCCTGTGGACCGTCCACCCCGGCCCGCTGCGCTGGCGCCGCTGACCAGCGCCCGACCGTGGCGACTCTCCGCGCTGACCCTCGCCCTGTTCGCCCTGCCGGGCCATTCAGCTGCCGCTGTCGGCCGGGCTCGGTACGAGGAGTGCCGTGTGATGGCTCCAGAGCCACCGCAGGTACTCCTGCAGTTCCGCCGCTGTGGCGAGCCAACCGTTGCCCACGTAGGTGAGGATGCGCTTGACCTCACCGGGCACGAGCTCGTAGGCGGTCGCTCCCGTTTCCGGAACGGGTGTGTCCGGGGGAATGGCCACGGGCAACGGAATGATCGGAAGGCGCGTTCCACTCCCGGCGAGTGCCTTGAGGACCGTGAGGTAGGCGCGGGTCAGGTGGTAGGGAGAGACGGCGAGCGCGAGGCTGGTGATCCCGCGTGCGCGGACCTCGTCGGCGATCCATGCGGCCTGCAGGCCGGTGTTGGGAGCCGGCTCGGCTTGGAGACAGACCCCACTGAGGCGCCGAAGGCCGAGACTCCGCAGGTGGTCGAAGGTGATCTCGGCGTAGGTTACTTCGGTCGGATTCCCGTTCGCGACCAGCAGGTGGCGGAACCCCGGGTTCGCCTCCCAGCAGCGGATCGCGTGGGTGAGACGCGAATCTTCGCCCTGACCGGTGGCGACGACGAGCGCCTCGACGTGGTCGGCGGCTGACTGGGGCAGAGTCAGGATCATCGTGAGGGCTTTCATCACGTCCAGAAGCTGACCGGCCGTGAAGCCGGCGAAGTCCTCTTCCGTCACGACCCGAGGGGCCGTCTCGTGGGGATTCACCGGGCCGCCCCGGCGGTCTCGACCTTGAGGCCCGCCTGGAACCACGCGCCCCCGATCACCACGACAGCACCTCCTACCGTTCCGCGGCGCGCAGCTTGCGGACGAGTTTGCGCAGGCCGGCCTGCCAGCCGTCGGGGTCCTCGGCGCGGCGGCGGGCGTAGCCGGCGACCTCCGGGTGCGGCAGGATGAGGAACCGCTCCTCGGCCAGCCCGGCGATGGTGGCGTCGGCGACCTGGTCGGGGGTGAGGATCGCGCCGGAGGCGGCGATCACGCGGGCGCCCAGGTGGCCCTCGGCCAGGCCACCGGCGAGCATGGGGGTGTCCACGCCCTGCGGGCAGAGCGCGCTGACCCGGACGCCGGCGTCCCGGTAGGTGATGGCGAGCCATTCGGCGAGGCCGACGGCCGCGTGCTTCGTCGCCGTGTACGGGGCGTCGCCCACCGCGGTCAGCACGCCCGCCGCCGAGCAGGTGAAGAGGAGGTAGCCCTGGCCGCGCCGGAGCATCGACGGCAGCGCCGCCCGGGCGCTGTGCACGTGCCCCAGCACGTTGACCCGCCAGGCGCGTTCCCAGTCGGCGTCGGGCGCGTCCACTCCCCCGCCGGTGGACACCCCGGCGTTGGCGCAGAACAGGTCGATCCGGCCGTAGCGGCGCTCGGTCTCGTCGACCAGCGCCCGCACCTGCGCCTCGTCGGTGACGTCGAGGCCGACGCCGTGCGCCACCGGCCCGATGCCCTCGGCGACGGCGCGCGCGGCCCCGGCGTCGAGGTCGGCCAGGACGACGGCGGCGGCGCCCTCGGCGGCGAACCGGCGGCCGAGCGCCGCCCCGATGCCGCCCGCCCCGCCGGTGATCACGGCCACCCGGTCGGTCAGGTTCATCTCAGCCCGCCTCCCCGCTGGTCACGCCGAGCCGCGGAAGCAGACCGGCCCAGGCCGCCGCGCCGCCGGCGGTCAGCTCCGGGGTGGGCAGCAGCGCCAGCACGGGCACGTCCACGCCGTGGTCGGCGTACCGGCGGGCCTGGGCGACGCACTCCTCGGGCGAGCCGTGCAGGATCAACGCGTCGACCACCTCGTCCGGCACCGCCGCCGAGGCGCCCCGCCGGTCCCCGGCGGCCCACGCCTCCCACATCGGGCCGAGGCTGTCCTGGCGCCCCAGCCACCGGTGGAAGGCCGCGTACGCCGGCACGGTGAGGTAGCCGGTGATCAGCCGGCGGCCCAGCGCCCGGGCGTATGTGGCGTCCTCGGTGGGGCAGACGAAGATCCGGGCGGCGACCTCGAAGCCCGGGCGGCGCTCGCCCAGCTCGGCCAGGGCGGTGGGCACGTCGTCGGCGGCCAGCCAGTTGAGGATCACCCCGTCGGCCTCGGCTGCGGCGAGCCGCAGCATGCCCGGCCGCAGGGCGGCCAGCAGCACGGGCGGCGGCACCGACGGCGGGCGTTCCAGGGTGAACCGCCGGACGGTGAAGGTGTCGTACACCTCGTCGACGGTCTCCCCGCGCAGCGCGGCGCGCAGGAAGCGCAGCACGTCCCGGGTCCGTGCGAACGGCTCGTCGAAGCGCACCGCGTTCCAGTCCCGGACGAGCACCGGCGAGGAGGCGCCGATGCCCAGCGCGAAGCGGCCCGGCGCGGCCTCGGCGAGGGCGGCGGCGCTCATCGCGAGCAGGCCGGGCCCCCGGGTGAACACCGGGGCGATCGCGGTGCCCAGGCGCAGCCGCGGTTGCCAGGCGGCGGCGAGCGCGAGGGGGGTGAACGCGTCGGTGCCGGCGACCTCCGACGACCAGACGTCGGTGAAGCCGGCCCGGTCGAGCGCCGCGTAGACCGTGGCGTGGTCGGCGAGCGTGACGCCGGCCAGCGGCACGGTCATGCCCCATCGATTCGTCACCGGTCGATCGTGCCCGGTGGCCGCCGTCCGGGGCAAGATCCCGACCGGCGGTTCCCGGCCGCGGGGCGACGCGCGGAGTCGCAGGGGTGATCCGGCCGATAGGCGGCGCTGCCACCCGGAAAGAGTGCTACGACTGCCAGATGGGGTGGACCGGGGTCGGGAGGCGGCGGTGAGGATTCCGGAGCCGGCCGCCCTGCTCCGGCCGGACGGCGGCCCGAACCGGGCGACGTTCCTGGAGCTGTTCTTCGACCTGGTGTTCGTCTTCGCGCTGACCCGGATCTCCGCCCGCGCCTTCGAGGACCTGGCGCTGGAAGGGGGCAAGACCGGCTGGACGGCCCTGACCGGGGGCGGCAAGACGCTGCTGTTGTTCCTCGCGCTCTGGGCTGTCTGGCAGGGCACCGCCTGGACCACCAGCCGCTACGACCCGTACAACATCTGGCTCCAGGTCATCGTGGTCATCGCGCTGGTGGGCAGCATGGTGATGGCGGTCGCGATCCCCCGTGCCTTCAGCAGCACCGGCCTGGCCCTCGCCATCGCGTACGTGGTGGTGCAGGTGACCCGGCCGGGGATTCTGCTGCTGACCCTCGGTCGGATCCAGCACCGCCAGCTGAAGAAGCGCATGCTGATCACGTTCAGCGTGACCGGGGTGCTCTGGCTGGCCGGCGCGCTGCTGCCCGTCGACACACGGGTGACGCTCTGGACGCTCGCGCTCCTGCTGGAGTACCTGGCGTCCCGGTTCGGCTGGCCGGTGCCCGGGCTCGGCCGGTCGACCGTCTCCCGTTGGGACATCCACGGGGAGCACCTGGCCGAGCGTTACCAGCAGTTCTTCCTGGTCGCGCTCGGCGAGACGATCCTGATCGCCGGGCTGGCGTACAGCCGGGCACCGGACAGCGCCACCGGCACTGCCGCGTTCGCCGCGGCGCTGCTCACCTCGGTGCTGCTCTGGCGGATCTACGTGCAGCGGGCCGGGCGGATCCTGGGCGAGGCCGTGACCCGGGCCGCGCACCCGGCCACCATCGGTCGCTCGGCGGCCGACACCCACCTGGTGATGGTGATCGGCGTGGTGTCCACCGCGATCGGCTACGAGCTGGTCAACGAGCACCCGACCGGCCACAACGAGGTCGGCTGGCTCGCCATGATCCTCGGCGGTCCGGCGGTCTTCCTGCTCGGGCGGGCGCGCTTCGAGTACGAGGTGTTCGGCCGGGTGTCCCCGTCGCGCTGGGTGGCCGTCCTCGTGCTGGTGCTGCTCATGCCGGTGCTCAAGCCCGCCCTGCCGCTGACCGCGGCGATCGCCACGCCGCTGGTCGCGGCGTTCGCCGCGCCGCTGGTGCTGCTCGGGGTGGCGATCGCCGACGCCCGCCGCGCCTGGGGCCGCCCACCGGAGGAGGCCGCCCCGCCGTTCTGACCACGACGCCGTCGTGGGCCGCTGGCGGCCTCGCCCCGGCGATACCATCCGCGGGTGACCTTCTCGATCGTGGCGCGCTCCGCCGACGGGCTCCTGCACGGCATCGCCGTGGCCAGCAAGTTCCTCGCCGCCGGGGCGCTGGTGCCGGCCGCCGAGGCCGAGGTCGGCGCGATCGCCAGCCAGGCCCACGCGAACCTGGCGTACCGCGCGCAGGGGCTCACCATGCTGCGCACCGGCGTGCCCGCGGCCGACGTCGTGGCCGGCCTGATCGCCGCCGACCCGGGCCGCGACGACCGGCAGCTCGGTGTGGTGGGAGCGAAGGGCGACGGCGCCACGTGGACCGGGCCGGGCTGCCACCCCTGGGCGGGCGGCCAGTCCGGCGACGGCTGGGCGGCGCAGGGCAACATCCTGGCCGGCCCGGAGGTCATCGACGCGCTCCGGGACACCTGGCTCGGCGGGGCCGACCTGCCGTTTCCGCAGCGGCTGCTGGCCGCCCTCGCCGCCGGTGACCGGGCCGGCGGCGACCGGCGGGGCCGGCAGAGCGCCGCCCTGTTCGTGGTGCAGCGGCACGGCGGCTACGCCGGCACCGGCGACGAGCTGGTCGACCTGCGGGTCGACGACCACCGCGACCCGGTCGGCGAGCTGGGGCGGCTGCTCGCCATCCACACGCTGCTCTTCGGCAAGCCCGACCCGGCCACCCTGCTCGACCTCACCGGGCCGGTCGCCGACGAGGTGACGGCGCTGCTGGCCGCCGCCGGCCACCCGGTCGGCCCGGCCGGGGTGGAGGAGGCGCTCGACGCCTGGGCGGGTGTCGAGAACCTGGAGGAACGCATCGTCCCGGGCCGGATCGACCCCGTCGTCCTGGACCACCTGCGCCGCATCACCGCGCCGGCCACCGAGGCCTGACCGCCGCCGGGAGAACCAGCGCCGGCCGGTGCTGCGCGCAGTCGTGGCGGGCAGCGAACCGTAAGGGCTTCGCAAGGTCTCGCCCGTCGTCGCCCGTCCGGTGCGCGGTTACCCTGACACACGCGGAGGGGAGGCGTGCCGGTGCCGCATCGGGTGCTGGTCGTTGACGACGACCGGACGATCAGCGACGTGGTGTGCCGCTACCTCGAGCACGCCGGCTACCAGGTGGACCACGTCGGGGACGGGGCCGCCGCCCTCGCCGCGGTCGCCGCCGCGCCGCCGCACCTGGTGGTGCTCGACGTGATGCTGCCGGTGCTGAGCGGCCTCGAGGTGTGCCGGCGGCTGCGGCAGCGGCCCGATCCCGTGCCGATCGTGATGCTCACCGCCCGCGGTGACGAGGCCGATCGGATCCTGGGCCTGCAACTGGGCGCGGACGACTATGTGAGTAAGCCCTTCTCGCCGCGTGAGCTGGTGCTGCGGGTGGCCTCGGTGCTGCGCCGGGCCGGCGGTGGAGCTCCGGCCTCGGCGGCCGAGGTGCTCGCCGACGGCGGTCTGGTCGTGCAGACCGGTCCCCGGGTGGCCCGGCTGCACGGCCGGCAGTTGGCGCTCACGCTGCGCGAGTTCGACCTGCTGGCGCACCTCATGCGCCACCCGGCACGGGCGCTGGGGCGGGCGGAGCTGCTGGAGCAGGTGTGGGGCTGGCATTTCGGCGACCAGTCCACCGTCACCGTCCATGTGCGCCGGCTGAGGGAGAAGATCGAAGCAGACCCCGCCGATCCACGGCGGATCGTCACGGTCTGGGGCGTCGGCTACCGGTACGAGCCGGTCGATGGGTGACGTCGCCCTGATCTTCGGCGTGGCGCTCGGTGCGGCCGGTGGCGTCGCGCTGGTGGGCGCCGGCGCGCTACGGCTGCTGCGCGTCCGGTCGATCACGTCCCACATCGCGGTTCTGCTGGCGATGACCGTCGCCGCGGTCGCGGCGGGCGTGTCGGTGGTCGCCGAGGCGATGTTCCTCTCTCCGCACGACCTGGAGGTCGTTCTCATCACGGTCTGCGCGGCCGCGGCGGTCTCCCTCGCGGTCGGCTGGCTGTTCGGACGGCGGCTCGCCGCCGCGGCGGTCTGGGCCGACCAGGCCCGCGACCGGGAACGGCGGATCGAGAAGGGACGCCGGGATCTGATCGCCTGGGTGTCGCACGACCTGCGCACGCCGTTGGCCGGGCTGCGGGCGATGGCCGAGGCGCTGGAGGACCGGGTGGTCGCCGACGGGACCACGGTCGGTGAGTACCACCGCCGGATACGGGTGGAGGCCGACCGGATGACCCGGCTGGTCGACGACCTGTTCGAGCTGTCGCGGATCGACGCCGGGGCACTGCGGCTGTCGCTGTCGGCGGTGCCTCTGGGCGAGGTGGTCTCCGACGCCCTGGCCGGGGCCGCGCCGCTGGCGGAAGCCCGCCGGATCCGGCTGGTCGCCGCCGACTCGGGCTGGCCGGTGGTCACCGCGAGCGAGCCTGAGCTGGCTCGGGTGGTTCGCAACCTGCTGCTCAACGCGATTCGTTACAACCCCGAGGATGGCACCGTCCGGGTGGACGCCGGGCGCAGCGGCGCCGACGCCTGGTTGGCCGTCGCCGACACCTGCGGCGGGATCCCGGAGGCGGACCTGCCACGTCTGTTCGACGTGGCCTTTCGCGGCGAGCCGGCCCGTACCCGGTCGGGCGACGGCGGCGCGGAGAGCTCGGGCGGGTTGGGGCTGGCGATCGTGCACGGCCTCGTCAAGGCGCACGGCGGCCGCGTGGAGGTTCACAACGTGACCGGCGGTTGCCGGTTCGTCGTCCGGCTGCCCGTCGCGGCCTGAGCTGCTCGCCGCCGGGGCGGACGCGGCGGGACCCTACGAGGTGGTGAGCTCGGCGAACCAGCGGTGGCCGGCAGGAAACACCTCGCGGACGGCGAGCCCGGCCGCGGCGGCGGGAGCGTGCACCGCCAGCGCGTCCAGCCGCGCCCAGCGGAAGCTTGGTCCCCGGTAGCGGCCGGACACCACGTGCACCTGCCCCTGCCAGGTCCCGGCCCCGGGCGGCTCGACCTCGACCAGCACCGTGCCGGCCGGGCGCAGCAGCCGCCGGCACCGGCGCAGCAGCTTCCCGGGATTCCCGCCGATGCCGATGTTGCCGTCCAGCAGCACCACGTGCTGCCACCTGCCTTCGGCCGGCAACGGCGCGAACAGGTCGGCCCGGACGGCGACGGCGCCGCGGGCTCGGGTCAGCGCGACCGCCCGGGCCGAGACGTCGACGCCGATCGTGGTCACTCCGGCGCGGGTGAGCGCCAGGGCGACCCGGCCCGGGCCGCAGCCCAGGTCCAGCGTCGGGCCGGCGCAGCGGGCCACCACCGCGGCCGCCGCCGGCTCGGCCGGCCCGTGCCACCGCTCCACCGGCAGCCGCCGGCGGGTCCCGTCGGCGTGCACCAGCCAGTGCGCGTCGACGTCACGGTGGCGCAGCACGGCGCCGAAGCCGTTGCTGTCCGGGTCGAGCGGGCCGCCGGCCGGCCGCGCGGCGAGATCGGTCACTGCCGGCCCCCGGCAACCGGGGTGCGCCGGAGCGCGGCGATCTCCCGGGCGAAACGGCCCGCCGGGACCAGGTCGGCAACCGCGAGCGCGTCGGTCCAGTCGTCCACGTCGCGCAGCACCGGCAGCGTCCCGACCCGCAGGCCGCGGCCGGCCAGCACGGCCCGGGTGAGCCGCCCGGTGTCGGGGGTGGACATCGGCACCTCGCGCAGCGCCGCCGCCTGCCGGGGGTCGCGCAGGCCCAGCGCCCACCAGCCGCCGTCCGCGGCAGGGCCGAGCACCGCGTCGGTCCGGGGCGCCACCAGCCGGCGTACGGCGGCGGCCAGCCGTGCCGCGGTGAGCTGCGGGGTGTCCATGCCGATCTGGAGCACCGGCCGCCCCGGGTACGCGGCGGCCACGTCGGCGTACGCGTGGGCGAGCCGGTGGGCGAGGTCGTCGCCCCGCTGGGGCAGCACCGGCCAGCCGGCAACCGCGGCGGCGAGGTCCGGCCCGTCCTCGGCGTCGGCGAACCGGCCGGCCAGCGCCAGCACCGGGACGACGCCCGGGGTGGCGGCGACGGCGTCGAGGGTGTCGCGCAGCGCGGCGGCGGCGATCCGGGCCGCCTGCGCGGGCTCGGCGGGCGGGCAGAGCCGCGTCTTGACCGCCCCGGGCACAGGCGCCTTGGCCACCACCAGCAGGACGGTCACCGCCGGCCGTCCACGCTGCGCAGCACCGTCAGGAAGTCGCGGGTGGCGCGGACGGTGCCGCGGACCGAGCCGGAGACCTTGGAGCGGGTGCCGGCGGCGCGCGGCGCGTAGCGGACGTCGCGCTCGTGGATGCGCCAGCCGGCGGCGGCGGCCCGGATCATCAGCTCCAGTGGGTAGCCGAAGCCACGGTCGGCGACCCCGAGGGCGAGCAGGGCCTCCCGCCGGGCCACCCGGATGGGGCTGAGGTCCCGCAGCGGCACCCCGCGCTGTCGCAGGAGCGCGGCGACCAGCGCTGTGCCGGCGCGGGCGTGCCACGGCCAGACCCCGGCGGACACCGGCCGGCGCCGGCCCACCGCGAGGTCGGCGGTGCCGGCCGCCACCGGGGCGACCAGGGCGGGAAGCTCGCCCGGGTCGAACGAGCCGTCGGCGTCGAGGACGCAGACCAGATCGCTCTCGGCGTGTTCCAGGCCGGTGTGCACGGCCGCGCCGTAGCCGCGGCGGGCTTCGCGGACCACCCGGGCGCCGTGCCGGGCGGCCACCTCGGGCGAGCCGTCCCGGGACCCGTTGTCCACCACGATGGCCCGGTAGCCGGGCGGCAGGGCGGTCAGCACGCCGGGCAGGGCGGCGGCCTCGTCCAGGCACGGCAGCACCACGTCGATCTGTGTCCGCATGCCACCGACGCTAGGCCCGCAGGCACCTCCGATGGCCCCGATCGTGCTTATGGAACCCTTACCGAGCAGGCAATTCTTACCGTCCGGTGACGGCTGGCGGTTCGACCGTGACGGCTCCCGGGCAGGCAGTATCGTCCGGTCGTCATGAGACCCGAAGCCGCCGTCCGCCGGCCCCCCGTCACGGCCCGGGCCATCCCGAGGGACCGGGGCGACCTGCTCGTGCTGGCCGTCGAGGCCGTGCTGCTCGGCGCCGCCGTCGCGGTGGGGCTCGTGCTCAACCGGCGCGGCGTGAGGCTGCACGCGGACGCCGCACCGCTCTACGCGACCTGGCGGCCCCACCTCGGGTGGGGCACGCCGCTGGCGGTGCTGGTCGCCGTGGTCGTGCTCGGGCCGGGCCTGCGCTGGGCGCGGACCGCCCGGTGGGGTCCGCTGCTGGCGGCCGGCTGGCTGGCCGCGGTGGCCTGGACGCTGTCGCTGGCGCTGATCGACGGCTGGTCGGCCGGGCTGGCCCGGCGGCTCACCGCGCAGGCCGAGTACCTGCACGAGGTGCCCGGCGTCGCCGACATCCCCCGGATGCTGGCCGGCTTCACCGACCGGATCCTGGACTTCCAGCCCGACTCCTGGTCCACCCACACGGCGGGGCACCCGCCGGGCGCGCTGCTGGTCTTCGTCTGGCTGGACCGGATCGGCCTGGGCGGCGGCGCCGCGGCCGCGCTCTGCTGCGTGCTGGTCGGCGCCACCGTCGCGGTCTCGGTGCCGGTCACCCTGCGCGCGCTGGGCGCCGCCGAGGCGGCCCGCGCGGTGCTGCCGTTCCTGGTGCTGCTGCCCGGCGCGGTCTGGCTGGGCGCCTCCGGCGACGCCGTCTTCACCGGCGTGGTCGCCGCCGGACTGGCGCTGCTGGCGGCGCGCGGGCCACTCGCGGCGCTGGCCGGCGGGCTCCTGCTCGGCTTCGCGCTGCACCTGTCCTACGGGTTCGTGCTGGTGGGAGCGCTGGCGCTGGCCGTGCTGGCGCTGCGCCGCGACCGCCGCCGGGCCGCGCTGCTCGCCGCGACGGCCGGCGTCGCGGCCGTCACGGCGCTGTTCGTGCTGGCCGGTTTCCGCTGGTGGGAGGGGTACGACCGGGTGGTCGAGCGCTACTACCAGGGCTGGGCGACCGACCGCCCGTACGCCTACTGGGTCTGGGCGAACCTGGCAGCTCTGCTGCTCTCCGCAGGGCCGGCACTCGGGCCGGCGCTGCGCCGCGCGGTGCTGGCGGCCCGCGTGCACCTGAGCGGGGCGGGAGCCCCGGGTGGCGGCGGGGGGCCGGTCGCGCGGGTGATCGCGCTCGGGCCGACCGTCCTGCTACCGGCCGCCGCCGCACTCGCGGTTGCCGCCGCCGACCTGTCCGGGATGAGCAAGGCCGAGGTGGAGCGGATCTGGCTGCCGTTCGCGGTCTGGTTGCTGGTCGCCGTGGCACACCTGCCCGCGCCGGCCCGCCGCTGGTGGTTGGCCGCCCAGGCGCTCACCGCCCTCGCCGTCAACCACCTGCTCTTCACGGTCTCCTAGGCGCACGCCGGTGGCGAGCCGTGGTCGACGCCCGACCGGGTGATCATGCTGAACCGGACGGATCGCGCCGCCGACCCCTGCTCGATGGGTCAGCCGACCAGGGCGGCGGGTTCGCGCAGCGGGTCGGTGGCGAAGGCGGTCACGCCGTCGACGAAGCTGACCCGGGCGGTGTAGGCGAGCAGGTCGCGGGCCCGGGTCGGGTCGGCCACGACGTGCCGGACGTCGGCGGCCCGCGCGCCGCCGAGCACCTCGGGCTCGGGCCCGCCCATGGCCCGGGCCAGCGCGGTCGCCAGGTCGCCGACGGTGTGTGGCTCGCCGGAGCAGACGTTCACCGGGACCAGGCCGTCGGGCGTGGGCGCGGTGAGCGCCAGCAGGTTGGCCCGGGCCACGTCGGTGACGTGCACGAAGTCGCGCCGCTGCCGGCCGTCCTCGTACACTCTGGGCGGCCGGCCGGCGGCCAGCGCCGAGCGGAACAGCGACGCGACCCCCGCGTAGGGGGTGTCGCGGGGCATCCGGGGGCCGTAGACGTTGTGGTAGCGCAGCGCCCACACCCCTCCCCCGGTCTGCCGGGCCCAGGCCGCCGCGTAGTGCTCCTGCGCGAGCTTGCTGGCCGCGTACGTGCTGCGCGGCTCCAGCGGGGCGTCCTCGGGCACCAGGGCCGGGTCGAGGCCGGCCCCGCAGGCCGGGCAGGTCGGGTCGTACCGGCCGGCGGCGAGGTCGGCGGGCCGGCGCGGGGCGGGCCGGACCACGCCGTGCCGTGCGCAGGTGTAACGCCCCTCGCCGTAGACCACCATCGAGCTGGCCAGCACCAGCCGGGACACCCCGGCCCGGTGCATGGCGGCGAGCAGCACCGCCGTGCCGTGATCGTTGTGTGCGGCGTAGTCGGGGGCGTCGGACGGGTCGACCCCGTGCCCCACCATGGCCGCCTGGTGACAGACCGCGTCCACCCCGGACAGCAGCCGGTCCAGCAGTGCGGCGTCACCGACGTCGCCGACGACCAGGTCGTGCGGCCGGGACCACTCCGGCGGCGCGCCGCCGTGCGCCTGGGGCAGCAGCGCGTCCAGGCAGACCGGCTGGTGGCCCTCGGCGGCCAGCAGGTCGGCGATCTGCGATCCGATGAAGCCGGCCGCGCCGGTGACCAGTACCCGCATGCGGCCAGGCTAGGGCACCGCGGGGTCGGGCCTGGCCGGTTCCGGGTGGACGTCAGCGGTCCGTAAGGGATGAGCGTAAGCGTTCGGTAATGCGGCAAACCGGACCGGCCGGCGGGTGCCGCGTCTAGCGTCTGGCTGGGAACGGAAGCCCCGCCGGAGAGGAGGAGACGTGTCCGCTGGTCCAGGTCCGCACGACCCGCCGTCCGCCGTCCCGGCGGGACTGTGGCGCGGGCTGGCCCGGCACCGGCCGCCCGGGGTCGACGCCCTCGATCGGGCCTGGCGCAGCCCGGTCCGCGGGCCCTGGCTCACCTCGGTGCTCGGCGCCGTGCTGCTGGCCGCCCTGCCCCTGGTGATCGTCACCGGGCTGCTCGACTGGATCGCCTACGGGCCCCGCCTCGACCAGGCGTTCCCCCGCGACGTGGGCTGGCTGCACCCGCCGGTGTTCGACTGGCCCACCCGGCCCGCCTGGCTGTTCCGCGTCACCCAGGGGCTGCACGTGACCCTCGGGATCGTGCTGGTGCCGGTGGTGCTGGGCAAGCTCTGGTCGGTGGTGCCGAAACTCTTCGACTGGCCGCCGGCCCGCTCGGCCGCCCAGGTGCTGGAGCGGCTGTCGCTGCTGCTGCTGGTCGGCGGCATCCTCTTCCAGATGGTCACCGGCCTGCTGAACATCCAGTACGCGTACCTGTTCGGCTTCGACTTCTACACGGCGCACTGGTACGGCGCCTGGATCTTCACGGCCGCGTTGGTCACCCACGTGGCGATCAAGCTGCCCCGGATGGTCACCGCGCTGCGGGGACCGGGGTTCGCCCGTACCCCGCTGGGGCGGACCCGGCCGGAGCCGGCGGATCCGGACGGCCTCGTGGCCCGGCGGCCCGGGCCGGCGACCATGAGCCGGCGCGGTGTGCTCGCCCTGGTGGGCGGCGGGTCGCTGCTGCTGGCGGCGCTGACCGTCGGGCAGAGCGTCGACGCGCTGCGGCGTACCGCGCTGCTCCTGCCACGCGGCCGCAAATTCGACGGCGGGCCGACCGGCTTCCCGGTCAACCGCAGCGTGGTCGCGGCCGGCGTGACCCCCGAGCAGACCGGGCCACGGTGGCGGCTCACGCTGCGCGCGGGGAACCGCACGGCTGCGCTGGACCGGCCCCGGCTGCTCGGCATGGCGCAGCACACGGCGACCCTGCCGATCGCCTGCGTGGAGGGCTGGTCGACCTCGCAGACCTGGACCGGCGTCCGGCTGCGTGACCTCGCCGGGCTGGTCGGGGCGGCCGATCCGGCGACCGCGCGGGTGCGGTCGCTGGAACCGGCCGGCCTGTTCCGCGAGGCCGTCCTGCACGGCGGCCAGGTGACCGACCCGGACGCGCTGCTCGCCCTGCGGGTCAACGGCGTCGACCTCAGCCCCGACCACGGCTTCCCGGCGCGGATCATCGTGCCCGCGTTGCCCGGGGTGCACTGCACCAAATGGGTGGCGGAGATCGTGTTCGATGGCTGAATTCCGGCGCGCCTACGGCGCCGCGCCCTGGCACCCGCTGCTCGTGGCCGGCTGCTTCGCGGTCACCGGGTGGATCGCGCTGCGGCTGGCCGGTGAGGCGTCGGCCGGCCGGATGCTGCTGTGGTTCCTCGGCGCGGTGATCGCCCACGACCTGGTCCTCTTCCCGGTGTACGCGTCACTCGACCGGGTGGCGCGCCGCGCCCTGGACCGGGGCGGCAGCCCGTCGCCGCTGAACCACGTCCGGGTCCCGGCGCTCGGCGCCGGCCTCCTGTTCCTGGTCTACCTGCCCGGGATCCTCGGACTCGGCGACGGCACCTACGCCTCGGCGACCGGCCTGGCGCCCCGGGTCATGCTCGGCCGGTGGCTGGTGGTCAGCGGCGTGCTCTTCGCCGTCAGCGCGCTGATCTACGCGGCACGCCGGTTCGGCCGCCGCAGGCCGTGAGGCCGGGCCGATGGCCGAGCCGGGCCGGTCAGCCGCCGAAGGAGAGCCAGCGCCACCCGGTCCCGTCCAGCACCGCCCGCTCCGCGCCGGTCAGCGGCTCCCGGCCGGTGGCCTTGCGCACCAGGGTGAGCGCGTCCCAGCCGAGCCCGTCGGGGGCGGGCCGGCCATGGGCCAGCAGGTCGGCCACCACGGCCGCCGCGGTCGGGGTCAGCCACGGCCGCCGGTCCAGCGCGTCGGCCAGGTCCAGGCCGTGCACCGCGACCTCCACCACCCGGGTACGCAGGAACTCCGTCAGCGCCATCGCGTCGCCGTGCCTGGTGCGGACCAGCCGCCCCGGCGGCTCGGCGGCCACCGCCGCGTCGGCGGCCCGCCAGGCCCGCGCGAAGCCCTCCGCCACCTCGGGTACGCCGGGCAGCTCCCGGGCCTCCCGCCGGGCGCCGTCGATCCGGTCCCGGTCGACCTCGGGCGCGAACTTGGCCGCCCCGAAGTAGCCGGCGGCATCCACCTCGGCGCGCTCGGGGGCCGGCGCGGCGAGCATGCCGACCAGCCGCCCGGCGCCGGTGCGCACGTGCGCCAGCAGGTCCCGGACCGCCCAGGGCGGGCAGGGCGTGGGCCGGTCCAGGTCCGCCGCGTCGAGACCGTGCAGCACCCCTTCCAGCCGCGCGCACTCGTCGCGGAACCCCGCCCGTACCGTGTCCATCCGCCAGACCTGCCTTCCCGCTCCTGGTGCAGCGGGTCAGACTATTCGCTCCCCGCCCGGTGCGGTTTTCCACACCCCGGCGAGCTGGGGTCGACCCTCCGGAGTCGGCGGTCGACCTCATGGTCCGGGCCGCCGTGAGTTCCTAGCGTGTGGGCATGATCTTTTTGTGGAACGCGGTGACCCACGCCGGCTCGTGGGCCCAGAATGCTGATCCGCCGTCGGGCGGCCTGATCGGGTTGGTGACCGGCCTGGTGGAGCGACTCGGCGCGCCCGGAGCCGGCCTGGCGGTCGCGTTGGAGAACCTGTTCCCACCGATCCCCAGTGAGGTCATCCTGCCGCTGGCGGGCTTCGCCGCCGGTCAGGGCCGGATGAACCTGTTCGCCGCGATCGCCTGGACCACGATCGGCTCGGTGGTGGGCGCGGTGGCGCTGTACGCCGTCGGCGTGGCCCTCGGACGGGACCGGGTTCGCGCGATCGCGGCGCGGCTGCCGCTGATCAAGTTGAGTGACCTCGACAGGACGGAGGCGTGGTTCGCCCGGCACGGGGTGAAGACCGTCTTCTTCGGGCGGATGATCCCGATCTTCCGGAGCCTGATCTCGATCCCGGCCGGTGTGGAGCGGATGCCGTTCGGCACGTTTCTGCTCTACACCACGCTGGGCAGCCTGGTCTGGAACACCGTGTTCGTGATGGCCGGTTATGTGCTCGGGGAGAACTGGCGTGCCGTCGAGCCGTACGTGGGGACGTTCCAGAACGTGGTCATCGCGGTCTGCGCGCTCGCCGTGGGGTTCTTCGTGGTGTCGCGCCTGATCGGGCAGCGACGGAGGCGTTCGGCCGTCGACGGCGAGCAGGCACCGGGCCCGCGTGTCGGATCACACGGGGACCGCGGGCCGGATCGTGCGGCCCCCGCCGTGCGCGGCACCCTGTACGGCACCCCCCGCCGGTCTGAGGCGGGTCGTCACGGCCTCCGCTGACCGGTGGCGAGAGGGTCGGTGGGCGGCCGGGGTCCGGGACGGCACGAGCTGGGGAGGGACGGCGTGGTGGCAGAGCGCGTGCGGCACGGTCGGACGTGGGTCGGCGCGGTGGCCCGCTGGGGCCGGCCACTGGCGGGCGTGGCGCTCGGCGTCCCGACCGCCGCGGCCGAGGTGCTGTTCCTCCTCCTCGCCGGGCTCGCCGTGGTCACGGTCGCACCGGTCCCGGCGGCCCGGCGCCGCGTGGGCGCCGCCACCCTCCGGTACGCCCGGCGAATGGCCGACTGGGAGCGGTGCCGCCTCGCGGTCGTCGCCTTGGAACCACCCCCGCCACCGCTCCGGGCGGGCGGACCGCACGTAGTCGGCTTTCTCGCCGCCCGTCTCCTGCCGGCGGCGCTCGGCCTGCTCACCGGCGGCCTGCTCGTGGTCGGTGCCGTACTCGCCGCCATCGTGGTGCGCTCCTTCGTCGCGGGCGCCATGACCGTGGCCGACCTCCTCCTCCAGGCGTTCATCGGGTCCGCCCTGCTGCTGCTGAACCTCCAGGCGACGGCGAGCGTGGCGACGCTGGACCGGTGGTTGGCGCGCGGGCTGCTCGAATCCAGCAGCCGCGAGGCGCTGCAACTGCGGATCAGCGAACTGACCGTCAGCCGGGCCGGCGTGCTGGCCGCGGTCGACGCCGAACGCCAGCGCATCGAACGCGACCTCCACGACGGGCTGCAGCAGCACCTCGTCGCACTCGGCATGCTGCTCGGGCGCGCGCGCCGCAGCCGCGACCCCGACCGGGCGCGCGAGCTCCTCGTGCAGGCTCACGAGGACACCCAACGCGCCATCGACGAGCTGCGGGACGTGGCCTGGCGGGTCTATCCCTCGGCACTCGAGCACACCACCCTGGACGAGGTGCTGGGCATGGTGGCGCAACGGTCATCGATCCCCGTCCGGATCAGCTACGACGTGCCCGTCCGGCCGGCCCGACCGATCGAGACCGTGCTCTACTTCGTCGCCTGCGAAGCGATCACCAACAGCACCAAACACGCGGGAGCTACCCTGATCACCATCGAGATCGAGACGCGGGACGCGGGAATCGAGATGCGGGTGCGCGACGACGGCATCGGGGGCGCCGACCCGCACGGCAGCGGCCTTCAGGGGCTCGCCCGCCGGGTCACCGCACTGGACGGACAGTTCGACCTGCACAGCCCACCCGGCGGCCCGACGACGATCCGGGTTCAGGTGCCATGCGCGTAGTGCTCGCCGAGGACTCCACGCTGCTCCGCGAGGGGCTGGCCCGCCTCCTCGCCGACGAGGGGCACCAGGTGGTCGCCGCCACCGCCGACGCCGAGCAGCTCGTCGCCGCCGTTGAGCAGCACCGACCGGACGTCGTCGTCACCGACGTCCGCATGCCGCCCACCAACACCGACGACGGGCTCCGGGCGGCGCTGGAGATCCGGCGCCGCTGGCCGGACACCGCCGTGCTGGTCCTCTCCCAGTACGTCGAGCGGCGCTACGCTGCGAAGCTCCTCGCCGACCGGTCCGAAGGCGTCGGCTACGTCCTGAAGGACCGCGTCGCCCAGGTCGAGGACTTCCTCGACGCGCTCGACCGCGTCGCCGCCGGCTCCACCGCGCTCGACCCCGAGGTCGTCCGGCAGCTCATGTCCTCGACCAGCCACACCGACCCGCTCGGCCGCCTCACCCCACGGGAACGCGACGTGCTGCACCACATGGCTCAGGGGCACACCAACGCCGCCATCGCCGAGCGGCTGCACGTCTCCCAGAGCGCGATCGAGAAGCACGTCAACACCATCTTCGACAAGCTCGACCTGACCCACGTCACCGGCTACAGCCGCCGGATCCTCGCGATCCTGCGCTACCTCGGCTCATAGCCGAGGACGAACGCGTCGAGATCGCCTGGCAACGCCGTTCGTCCTCCAGTTCCGGTAACCGATCCCGAAGACCGGTTCCCGCTTCGGCCTGCGCACCTCCTCCCACCGTCGTTTCGTCGCCGACCCGCCGGGTACGCGCCGGTCGACGAGAAAGGGGGCGCCGAATGGCCGGCATCATGCTGCGCAGCACCGCGTTCACCGACCACGACCTGCTGCCCGGGCGGTTCGCCAAGGACGGCGACAACGTCTCACCGCCGTTGCAGTGGTCGGACGTGCCGGACTCCACCGAGGAGCTGGTCCTGCTCGTCGAGGACCCGGACGCGGGCAAGGAGCCGTTCCTGCACTGGCTGGTCACCGGGATCTCGCCGCAGACCGCCGAGGTGCCCGAGGGCGGGATACCGCCGGGCGGCCGGGAGTGGCCGAACAGCTTCGGCGAGACCGGCTGGAGCGGTCCGCTGCCGCCGCGGGGTGAGGAGGCGCACCGCTACTTCTTCCGCCTCTACGCGCTGAACCGGCCGCTGGACCTGTCCGGCGCGCCGCAGGCCACCGAGGTGCACCGCGCGCTCAAGGGCCGGGAGATCGCCAGCGGCACCACGATCGGCACCTACTACCGCTGACCCGCTCCGGGGACCGGCCGGGGATCCCGGCCGGTCAGCCCTTCCAGCGGGGCACGAGGCGGTGCACCACCGCGAGCACCAGCGCGGCCACCACGGCGATCGTGCCGGCGATGCCGGCCGCGCTGCCCGCGTACCCGATGAAGAGCGGACGGCGGGTGAGCGCCTCGACGGGGGTGGTGGAACGGTCGACCAGCCAGGACAGGGCGAGCGCCGAGACGACCAGGGCGAGGGCGCCGCCGAGGCCGAGCACGGCGGCCGCGACCCGGTGGGAGTCGGCCGGCGAGACCTGGGCCTGCTCCCGCTGGAAGAACAGGAGCACCAGGCCGGCGACCGCGGCCCAGGCGCCGACCACCAGGAACGCGGCGACGGCGTCGCTGGGCCGGTGCCAGCCGGCGGAGAGGGTCGCCACCCCGGCGGCGGCCGCGTAGCCGGCGCCGAGGAACGCGCCGGCCACCCGCAGCTTCGGCGGCAGCACGAGGATCAGCGCGACCGCCACGGACGCGGCCACGGCGGTGTGGCCGCTGGGCAGGCTGTTGCCGGCCGCGGCCCGCTCCGGGTCGATGCCGAAGTCGGGACGGTCCAGGTAGCGCTTGAGCAGTTGGGTGCTGATGTTGGCGCCGGCGATGAGCAGGGTGGCGGTGACGGCGAGTGCCTTGCGACCGCGGATCAGCGCGATGAAGCCGATCATGGCGGTGGCGGCCAGCAGCGACACCACCGACATGGCGTTGAGGATGCGGTTGACCGGGCCGTCGATGCGGTCCTGGCCGATGCGGTTGCCGGTCAGGGCGACGGTGTCGAGCCACTGGCCCAGCTCGGTGTGCACGGCGAAGCGCCACACCATCAGGAACGCCGCTGTCTGGGCCAGGGCCAGTACGACCAACCAGACCGCCGTCCAACCCCTTGCCGTCTCACGCACCCGCACAACTTAACGGCCCGCCGGGTCCGGCGCTCGTCGGAGCCCCGCGGCTGCCGCGTAGGTTGAGGGCGCGACGGGAGGAGGTGGCGCGTGACCAGCACGCCGGAGCGGGGGCGGCCGTCCGGGGAGCGGCCGGAGTCGCTGGCCGATCTGCTGGGCGGCCGGCGCGGGGCCGTGGACGCGACGGTGCCGCCGGTGGCGTTCGCCGTCGGCTGGCTGGCCGCCGGGCTGTGGGGCGGGGTGGTCGCCGCGGTGCTGGCCGGGGCGGCGGTGGCGGGTTGGCGGTGGCGGCGCGGGGACCGGCCGCGGTCGGTGCTGATCGGGTTGCTCGCCGTCTGCGTGGCCGCGCTGATCGCGCTGCGGACCGGGCGCGCCACCGACTTCTTCCTGCTCCAGCTGGTCTCCAACGCGGCGAGCGCGCTGGCCTGGATGGTCAGCATCGTGGTGCGCTGGCCGCTGCTCGGTGTGCTGGTCGGCGTGGCGCTGGGTCAGCGCGGCCGCTGGCGGCGCGATCCGGCGCTGCTGCGGGCCTACGGTCGGGGCAGCTGGGTCTGGGCCGCCACCTATCTGCTGCGGGTGGCGGTGTTCGTGCCGCTGTGGCTCGGCGGGCAGGTGGTCGCCCTGGTGGTGGCACGGGTGGCGCTGACCTGGCCGCTCGTCGCGGCGGCGCTGGCGGTGAGCTGGCTGGTGATCCGGCGGTCGCTTCCGGCGGACCACCCGGGGCTGCGGCATCCGGTCACGCCGTCCGATGCGGACGCCGCTCCGGTGAAGTAAAAGAGAGGCCGCCACGGGGGGAGCGGCCTCTCCGTGAAATACGGTACTCCGTCCACGGCGGTGGTGTGATCCCGTGGAGCGCCGATTTTCCCGGTCTTTTTTGCGGCAAGTTCGTCTCCGGGCGGATGGGTGGGCCGGTCCGTCCGCTGCGTCGGCCGGACGGCCGGCCCACCCGGCCCGACCGTGGGAATCGGGCCGCCCGCCGACCGGGCCGCTCCGTTCCCCCTTCGGCCCGGTCGGCCTCCTGCGCGGGGCGGGCGGGCCCGCCCCGCGCAGGAGTGGTCAACTCACCCCGCCGGGAAGTAGGTGCCGTAGTCGGCGTACGCCATGGCGACGTCCGCCTGGGCCCAGAACCGGTGGTAGTTGAAGACCGGCTCGGCGCCCCCGTTGAGGTACGCCTGCACCTTCGGCCAGTCCGGGTCGTTCTTGTAGAACGAGCGGATGTCCAGGAAGCTCTTGCCGGCGGCGATGGCGTCGCCGTTGGGCATCTTCCCGGTCCAGCCGGAGGGGATGTAGAGGCCCTGGCCGTCCGCGGCGTTGTAGACGTCGTCGAAGCGCTTGTAGTCGCCGCGCTTCTCCGGCATCGAGACGCCCCTGGTGTCGGCGGCGGCCGACAGCGCGTCCAGCAGGCCCTTGGCGGTGGTCTTCGCCGCGGCGTTGCCGGACTTGGCCGCGTAGGCGATGAGGGTCCGGGCGTAGGCGGCGGCGACGCCGACGTCCTGGCCCTTCACCGTCACCTCGACGTGCAGGTTGGTGTTCGGCTGCGGGCTGGTCGGGTTCCAGTTGGCGGGCTGGCCGGTCCACTTCATGTCCGACGGGATCGACCAGTTGGCGCCCACCGTGGTGTTGGCGATGGCCCACGGCACCCACTTGTCCAGCAGGGCCTTGGCCTTGGCGTTGCCGGTCTGCAGGTACAGCTCGGCGATCCGCTGCATCGACCAGGCCTGCATGCCGAACCACTGGTTCGACGGCGGGTCGTTGTAGACCGGGTCGACGTCGTAGAACATGCCGTAGAAGGTGGCGGTGCCGGCCGGCGGCTGGGCGTAGCTGCCGTCCCAGCTGTTGGTGGCGCCACCCGCGATGCCGCCCTCGGCGGACTGGAGCCAGGTGTAGAACTCCAACTGCCGGTCGAAGCTCTTCTGCCAGTCCGCGGTTGCGGTCGCCGACTTGGGCTTGAGCTCCGGCACGTTGGTCAGCGCCCAGGCCGCGAACGGGTTCTGGTAGCCGAAGTGGTTGTGGCTGGAGCCGATCCGCCACGACCAGTTCTGCGCGGTGTCGTACGCGCCGCCCCAGGCGTAGTACCAGGAGAGCAGGTAGTGCGCCGAGTCGCGGCCGCTCCCGGCCGGGCAGGTGGACGCGCCCACGCAGTTGCCGATCTTCTTGAAGTACTTGTCGAACATCGCGTAGCGCAGGTAGTCACCCATCTTGGCGGCCTTCGCCACGGTGGCCGCGACGTCGGCCTCCCGGCCCTGTGCCTTGGCCCAGGTGAGCGCCCAGTAGGCGGCCTGCACGGCGCGCGCGTCGGCGTCCGGGGCGTTGGTGTACTTCCACTGCTTCGCCGGGGCGCTGGACTCCTTGACGAACAGGTCGAGGTAGCCGTACTGGCCGCCGTGCTTGAACGTGTCGCAGGACGGCTGCGGCACGGTCTCCCAGACCGATTCCTGGGTGCCGCGCTGGAAGGTGTTGATGTAGGCCGGGCGGCTGGTGCCGTCGCCGCAGCGGCCGTAGCCGTAGGTGTTGTCGACGTCCAGCAGCCAGTGCATGCCGTAGATGTCGCCGGTGCCGTAGGTGGACTGGAGTTCCGAGCGGAGCGGGTCCTGGCCGACCGGGACGTTGGGCTCCAGCGCCGACGGGTACTGGCTGGGCAGGTTGTGCTCGGCGGCGTACTGGGGGGTGCCCGGGGCGCCGGCGGTGGGCTGGTCGGCGTGCGACGGGATGATGTACTTCTCCATCACCGTCCAGGCGTTGTTGAACGGGGCCCAGTTCTGGGTGACCCGGCCGTACTGCGCCTCCAGCCAGAGCCAGAAGCTGAACGCCTCCGAGGTGGTCTCGTGGCCGTGGTCGGGCGCCTCGACGATGAGCGTCTCGACGGAGTGGTACGGCACGCCCTCGGGGCTGAAGTAGCCCGAGTTCTTGATCTTGCCGTACTGGTCGAGGAACTTCTTGATGTACGCGTTGTCCCCGCCCGGGGTGTCGTTGTCGACCTCGGTGGCGGTGACCGCGACGGGCGCGAAGCCGGTGGCCGAGGCGGTGATCGTCGCGGTGCCGCCGAGGGTGTCGGCGTCCTCCGCGGCCGCGACCGTGGCCGTGACCCCGGTGTTCCAGTTGCTCGGGGTCAGGGTCAGCGTCGTGGGCGACACGGTCACGTCGCTGTCGCCGGTGACGGCGAGGGTCACCGGGACGTTGGCGGTCGGGGCGGCGCTCAGGGTGAATTTCACCGGGGAGGTGCCGCCCTCGCTGACGCTCACGGCCGACGGGGTCGCCACCAGCACCGGGCCGGTGGCGGGGCTGACCGTGAAGGACTTCTCGGCGACCGCGGTGGCGTTGGCGTTGTCGTACGCCTTGGCCTGCACGGTGTAGCTGCCGGCGGGCAGGTCCTCCAGGGTGTATCCGTACGGTGCCGTGGTGTCGGTGTTGACCAGCAGGCCGTTGCGGTAGAACTCGACCTTGGCGATCGTGCCGTCCGGGTCGGCCGCGGTGGCGGTCAGCGGGACGTCGGCCGGCGCCTCGAACGGCCCGTTCGGCAGGCCGAGCGAGACGGTGGGCGACTGGTTGGTGGGCGCGCCGTTGCAGGCGACCCCGTTGAGGGTGAAGGCGGTGGGCTTCGGGTTGCTGCCGGTGTGTGCGCCGTTGAAGCCGATGGTGGTGGACGCGCCGGTGGGCAGGCTGCCGTTCCACGACTCGTTCGTCGCGGTCACCTCGCTGCCGGACTGGCTCCATCGGGCCGACCAGCCCTGGGTGAGCTTCTGGCCGCTGTTGGGGAAGGCGAACTTCAGCGTCCAGCCGTTGAGCGCGTCGCCCAGGTTCTTGATGGTGACGTTGGCGGTGAAGCCGTTGTTCCAGTCACTGGTCACATAGGTCACGTCGCAGGCCGGGGCGGCCTGCGCGGCGCCCGCCGGCAGGGCCACCCCGCCGATGGCGAGGGCGGTGGCGGCGAGCATCGCCGTTCGGCGACGTCTGGCCATGAGTCTCATGTGCGCGGTGTCTCCTCGGACCGGGCCGGGACGCGGGGCCCCGGCGGGGCGCCTCCTCGCGTCGACGCGGCGTACGCGGGGGGACGGAGGCGCCCGGAAAGGTGGTCGACCCGGCCGTGCCGGGGATTCGGGCGCCGCACCGGTGTGACCGGGTGCCCTCGGCGGCCCGCACTCGCGCGAGCTGGCTCCGCGTGGTGGTGGAGAGTGTGCCATGGAAGCGCTCCCACCACAACGGCCAGCGCAGACACCCACGTCGATGTTTCGATCTCGTTTTGGGGCTTTCACAAAGCCGTGACGGGCGTTACAGTCGCAAGCATCGCCGATGGGAGCGCTTCCATCGACGGAGATGCAAGTAAGAGATCGCCGGGGACCTGACGTGCCCGGCACCCAGCCCCAGGGGCTGACGGCGGGCCAGCCCGGACGCCGTCGTCAGCCACCCACCGACATGGAGGGAGGTGGAACCAGAGCCACTCGCGTGGCCCGGCTCCCGCGCGACACGCACGACCGGACGCCAATTCCACTCGTGCGTGTGTGCATCACAGGTGGGGACGGGGGTTGCCCTCCCCCGTCCCCACACTAAACCCCCGTTGTCGACGGGAGAAGAGGCCGACGGGACAGGCGCGACGCGCCGCCCGGACGGCCTTCTTCGCTATCCGCACCGCCCCATCGCCGCTCGCCCCCGCCGCCCGAGCGACACCCGCCCACGCACACCTCCGGCCGCCCGCCGGCCGGGCCGCCCCTCTGCCGCGGTCCGCCCTCGGGGACGCGGCCGGTCGCGCCTGGCCTATGCTGGGAGCGCTCCCGGCCTCTCGGGGCGGCCAGTCACTCCGAGGAGAACGCCCATGTCGCTACTCACCAGACGGCGCCTGCTCCGCCGTGCCGCCCTCTCCGCGACCGCCGCCGGAGCGGCCCGCAACGGGCTGGCCGGCGCCGCCGCCGCGGGCACCGTCGCGTCCGCGACCACCGTCGCCGGCTGCGACGGCACGCCCGATCCCGACGGCGAGGCGGACCCCGACGGGGCGCTGCGCTTCCCGCCCGGCTTCGGCTGGGGCGCGGCCACCTCGGCGTACCAGATCGAGGGTGCGGCCAAGGAAGACGGGCGGGGCGAGTCCGTCTGGGACACCTTCAGCCACACCCCGGGCCGCACGCGCAACGGCGACACCGGCGACGTCGCGGCCGACCACTACCACCGGTACGCCCAGGACCTCGACCTCATGCGCGACCTCGGGCTGCGCAGCTACCGGTTCTCCATCTCCTGGCCCCGGATCCAGGCCGACGGGTCCGGGCGGCCCAACCAGCGCGGCCTGGACTTCTACCGCCGGCTGGTGGACGGGCTGCACGAGCGCGGCATCGCGCCGATGGCCACCCTGTTCCACTGGGATCTCCCCCAGGCCCTCCAGGACACCGGCGGCTGGGAGAACCGGGACACCGCCGAGCGCTTCGCCGACTACGCCGACCTGGTCTTCCGGGCCCTCGGCGACCGGGTGCCCGTCTGGCTGACCGTCAACGAGCCGAAGACCGTGGTGCAGAACGGCTACCTCGGGGGGCATCACGCGCCCGGCCGGCAGGACCCGGCGGCGGCGTACCTGGTCGCCCACCACCTCCAGCTCGCCCACGGCCTCGCCGTCCGCGCGCTGCGCGCCACCGGCGTCGAGGGGCGGATCGGCCCGGCGCTCAACCTGCACCCCTGCTATCCCGCCGACGAGACCGCCGAGGCGGCCGCCGCGACCCGGCTGTACGACGGCTACGAGAACCGGCTCTACCTCGACTCGATCTTCAAGGGCGCGTACCCGGAGGACGTGCTGGCCGACCTCGGCCCGGAGAGCCGGATGGTGCGCGGCGTGCGCGACGGCGACCTGGAGATCATCTCCAGCCCGGTCGACCTGCTGGCGGTGCAGTACTACACGCCGATCTACGTCACCGGCCAGGGCGACACGGTCCGCCGGTGGCCGACGTCGGAGGCGGAGTGGCAGCAGATCTACCCCGAGGGGATGTACGACATCCTCACCCGGGTCACCCGGGACTACGGCCGGGTGCCGATCACCATCACCGAGAACGGCCTGCCCTGCCCGGACACCCTCGCCGCGGACGGCACCGTCGACGACACCGCCCGGATCAACTTCCTCCGCGACCACTTCGCGGCCGCCCACCGGGCCATCCGGGACGGGGTGCCGCTGGAGAGCTACCACGTCTGGTCGCTGCTGGACAACTTCGAGTGGAACGAGGGGTACGAGCAGCGCTGGGGCCTGGTCTACGTCGACTACCCGACCCAGCGCCGGGTGCTCAAGCGCAGCGCCCACTGGTACCGCGACGTGATCCGCCGCAACGGGCTGTAGGCGGGGCGGCCCGGCCGGCGCGACACCGGCCGGGCCCGCCTCCCGCTCAGCGGGGCAGCGCCTGCTGGAGTTCGGCCCGCAGCGCCGGGGTGAGCATCTCGCCGGCCTGCTTGGCCAGCCGCGCCATCTCGTAACCGACCACGCCGATGTCGGCGTCGGCCCCGGCCAGCGTGGCCAGGATCGAGCCGTCCCGGATCTGCATGACCAGGAAGTAACCCCGGCCCATCTCGACCACGGTCTGCTTGACGATGTCGCCGTCGAACATCTGGGCCGCGCCGGCGGTGATGCTCATCAGGCCCGAGGTCACCGCCGCGAGCTTGTCCGCGTGGTCGCGGGGCAGGTGCGCGGAGATCGCCACGAGCAGGCCGTCGGTGGAGACCACCACCGCGTGCGCCACCCCCGGCACCCGCTCCGCGAACGCGTTCACCAGCCAGCTCAGGTCCCGTGCCTCCTGGCTCAATGTCGTCACTGTCGTACTCCCCCTTCATCGCGCGGCAGGTACATCTCGGTGGTCTCCTCGGCCTCCGCCCGCCGCACCCCGCTGTAGTAGCGCGAGAGCATGCCGCCGACCGCCTCCGGGTCCGGCTCGTCGCGCCCGGAGCGGTCCGGGGCCGTGGGCCGGGTGACCGAGGTGAGCTGGGCCATCGGTACGCGTACCGGCAGGCCCCGCTCGTTGGTGCCTCCGGTGACCGGCGTCGCGGCGGGCGGCGGCGTCACACCGAGCACCGCGGCCGACGGGCCCTGGCGGCTGAACCAGCCGCCGCCGGCCGGCGACCCGGCCGACGGGGCGAGCACGTCCTCGGCCCGGCCCGGCACGGGGCGCGGCCTGGGCACGGGCGCGCCGGCCGGACGCGGCAGCGCCGCCTCCGTGCCGGGCGACGCCGCGCCGAGCGGAAGTCCCGTCAACGGCGACACCGGCAGCTCCGCCGGGGGCGCCGGCGGGCGGCGTCCGGCCACCGGCAGCTCGGCGGTCGGCGTGCCGAGCCGGGCGGCGCCGGACGACAGGCGGGAGGCGGCGGCCACCTGGCTGGTCAGCATCCGTGGCGCGGCCGGCTGGTCCAGCCCGGGCGCGGGCGCCGGGGCCAGCAGCTCGGCCGGGATCCGGACCCGGGCGACCAGGCCCTCCTGGCCGCCCCGCAGCCGCACCTGGACGCCGTGCCGGGCACCCAGGTGGCTCACCACGAACAGGCCCATCCGTTCGGAGGCGGCCACGTCGGCCGCCGGCGGCTCGGCCAGCACCGCGTTCGCCTCGGCCAGCGCGGCCGGGCTCATCCCGAGCCCCTGGTCGACGATCTCCACGAACGCGCCCCTGCCGTCCGCACCGGCGACGACGCGCACCACGGTGTCCGGCCGGGAGAAGGCGGTGGCGTTCTCCAGCAGCTCGGCGAAGAGGTGCACCAGGTCGCCCACCGCGTGCCCGACGACGTGCAGATCGGACCGGGAGTCGTGGCGCACCCGCTGGTACTGCTCGATCTCGGCGCTGGCCGCCAGCAGCACCGCGCCGAGGCCCACCGGCCGGTTCCACCGCCGGCTGGACTCGGTGCCCGCGAGCACCAGCAGGCTCTCGTCGTTGCGGCGCATCCGGGCGGCGAGGTGGTCGAGCTTGAACAGGTTCTCCAGCTGGTCCGGGTCGCTCTCCTCGCGTTCCAGCTCGTCGAGGAGTTCGAGCTGCCGCTCGACCAGCACCTGACTGCGCCGGGCCAGGTTGACGAACATCGCGTTGACGTTGCGCCGCATCATCGCCTGCTCGACCGCGACGTCGACGGCGCTGCGGTGCACCGCCACGAACGCCTCGGCCAGCTCGCCGATCTCGTCCTGCGAGTCGATCACCGAAGGCGGCACGTCGATCGCGACCACCGGGCGGTCCACGGCCCGCAACCGGTCCAGGGCGTGCGGCAGCTCCACCTGCGCGATCCGCAGCGCCTGGCCGCGCAGCTGCCGGATCGAGCGCGCCACCGACCGGCCGACCAGCAACGAGATCAGCACGGCCACCAGGAGCACGCCGACGATCCCGCCGACCACCAGCAGGGTGTCCCGCAGCTGCCGGGCGCTGGCGTCGTCGGCCTGGCGTACGGCGTCGTCGAGGACACCGGCCTCCAGCTGGTGCAGCAGCTCCTGCCGCTGCTCGCTGGCGGCCCACCACTGCGTCGCCGGCAGCAGCGCGGGCTCGGCGGCCCCGCTGGGCAGGGTCTTCTCCTCCAGCCGGGCGGCCGAGACGAACGCCGGGTCCACCGACGTCTCGTCGTAACGGCGGATCTGGTCGGTGGTCGCGGCGACCCGGAACGCGCCCAGCGCGGTGAGCTGCTGGGCGCGCAGGTCGGTCAGCGAGACCTGGTCGTCCGCCTCGTAGCGGCCGGCCCGGGCGGCGGCGTACAGCTCGGCCCGGATCCGCGAGGACAGCTCCTTGACCCGGGAGAGCTGCACGTACCGCAGCACGGCGTTGGTCAGCGCCCGCTGGTCGTCGCCGGGTGACGGCTCGGCCAGCAGGTTGAGCAGGGCCGCGATGGCCCGGTGGTAGTTGCTCAGCACGGTGTCGCTGGACAGCACCGCCGGCGGCACGGCGGCGCGGATGTAGACGACCTGGTCGTACGCCTCCAGCACCTCGGAGTAGGCCACCCGCCAGGCGGCGTCGGCGTCGGCGAGGGGCTCGGCCGCGGCGCGCAGGTCGGTCATCGCCCGGTCGGAGGCGTCCTGGAGCGGCTTGAGCGCGGCGACCGCCGCGTCCCGCTCGGCGCCGCCACCGGCCTTGCGCAGCGCGGCGAGTTCCCCGGCGGAACGGTCCCGCTCCTGCTGGAGCCGGTCCACCGCGGTGCTGATCTGCCGGCCGATGCCGACCTGCTGGGCGAAGTCGCTCAGCGCGGTGGTCTGCCCGACCAGCCCCCGGGTCTGCACCCCGGCGAGCACCAGGAACGCCACCGAGGGCAGCACCAGCACGGTGGCGAGCTTCGTGCCCATCCGCCAGTCCCGCAACCGGAAGCGCGAGCGCCGCCGCCGGTGCGGCGCCACCCGGTCGTCGGACGGGCTCCGGCGCGGCTGCGGCGCGGCGCCGCGAGCCGGGTCGGGACCTGCGCCCACAGGTTCCTCCTCGGTCCCCCTCGGCTCCACCGGGACGGGGAGCGGAAGTCCATCCAACCAGGCCGGCGGGCGGTGTCAAACGGTGCGGCCAACCGCACGAGCAGGAAAGCCGGCGGCGGGCGGGCGGCTACGGTGTCCGGCGCATCCCGCTCGTCCGTCCGCCGATGCCGCCCACGTGCGCCGCCTGGGCGATCCGGTCGAGCGCCACGAGCGCGGCACCGGTCGCCCCGATCTCCGGGTTGCTCTGGTAGCGCACCGTACGCGGGGCCAGCGCGTCGGCGAACGCGCCCCGCCACCAGGCCGAGGCGGCCATCGCGCCGCCGCCGAGCACCACCTCGGTCGGATTGCCCACGCCGTCCTCCAGCAGGTCCAGGTCGGCGGCCACCAGCCGGCACAGCTCGGTCATCAGCACGGCGACGATGTCGACCGCCGTGGTGCCGAAACTCAGGCCCCGCAGCTCCCCGGCGCCGGCCGGGGTGACGCCGGGGGGCCGGTCCCCGCCGAGCCGCGGGTTGGCGTGCAGGGTCAGGTTCGCGCCGGCCCGATCCAGCGCGGCCTCCAGCTCGGCGCCCTGCGGCAGCCGCAGCTCGCGGGCCGCCCAGGCGAACAGGTTCCCGCCGCTGGAGTACGCCGCCCCGGTCACCACGTGCTCGTGGTCGACCCGGTAGCGCCAGAGCTGCTCGGGCAGGGGCGGCAGCTCCGTACCGGCCGGCACGGCCTCGAGCAGGCGTACCGCGGCGGAGGTGCCGACGGTGACCGCGGCGCGGGAGGTGTCGACGCAGCCGGAGCCCACGTTGGACGCCGCGCCGTCGCCGACCGGGGCGGCCCAGCGGGCGTCGGCGAGCTGCGGCCAGCGCTGGGCGTGCTCGGTCCGGAGCCGGCCGCGCCACCGCTGCGGGGCCAGCGCCGGAAGGTCCTCGGGCCGTACGCCGGCCAGGTCGCACGCCTCGGCGTCCCATTCCAGCCGGCGCAGGTCGAGCAACCCGGTGCCGGAGGCCATCGACACGGACATCGGCGCCTCGTCGAGCAGCTCGCCGAGCGCGTACTCGACCAGCCCGCTGAAGCGGGCGATCGGGCTGCCGCAGCGCTCCCGCAGCCAGGGCAGTCGCACGGTCCAGTAGCAGCGGTGCCACCAGGCGCCGGTGCGGTGGTGGAAGGCGTCCGGGTCGACCGGGCCGGCGCCGCCGGCGGGGGCCTCCGGCCGGGTGTCCATCCAGGTGAGCACCGGGCCCAGCGGCGCGCCGTCGGCGCCCAGCGGCAGCACCGAGTGCCACTGCGCCGAAATGGCCACCAGCTCGACGTCGCGCAGGCACCCGCCGGCGGCCAGCTCGTCCAGACACTCCGCGAGGCAGGCCAGGTAGCGGGGGCCGTCCAGGACGCCGGAGCCGTCGTCCCCGGTGACCAGGTGCACCTTCCGGCGGGCCAGCGCGCCGGGGCGCGGGACGGCGTCCGCGTCCAGCACGAGCCCGCGCACCGAGGAGGTGCCCAGGTCCAGAGCGAGAATGTCCATCGCGGGTCAACCTACCCGCCGGGAGCGGCCGTAAAGCCAAGATCGGCCGTGCCGGGCAGGGCGATCGGGTTCCCCGGGCACCCCCGCTCGCGTACAGTGATCGCCATGCCCGCGCACCTGACCTGCTGGTGGCCCGCCGACCCGGCGGCCCACCCCCGCGCGTAGCTTCCCCACGCGGCCGCCCGACGAGGCGGCCGCCGGTCTCTCCCCGGCATCCCGGGTCGCCCCGCCGGCGGCCTCCGGCCCACCGAGGAGACCCGATGACCCGCCCGCACGACCCGCTCGCCGCCGTCGCGGCCGGCCTCGACCCCGGCCCGTTCGCGCTCGTCCGCCGCGAGGGCGCCGACCACGTCGACCTGTTCGCCGGTCCGGTACGCACGGCCGACCGGCTCGCCGACCTCCCGCTGCCCGACGGCGGCACCGGGCCGCGCACCCTGGCCCTGGTCCCCTACCGGCAGATCGCCGAGCGCGGCTTCGCCTGCGTGGACGACGGCCTGCCGCTGGAGTACCTGCTGGTCACCGAGCACCGGCGGCTCCCGCTCGACGAGGTGCTGGCGGCCCTGCCGGACGCGCCGGTGGTGACCCGCGACGCCGCCTTCGACATCTCCGACGCCGAGTACGCGGACACGGTGGGCCGGGTGCTGAGCGACGAGATCGGCCGGGGCGAGGGCGCCAACTTCGTCATCCACCGCACCCTGCGGGCCACCGTCGAGGGCGCGTCGGTGGTGGCCGCCCTGGCGGCGCTGCGCCGGCTGCTGCTGCGCGAGCGGGGCGCGTACTGGACGTTCGTGGTGCACACCGGCAGCCGCACCCTGGTCGGCGCCAGCCCGGAGCGGCACGTCAGCGTGGACGACGGCCTGGTCATGATGAACCCGATCAGCGGCACCTTCCGGCACACCGGCGCCGCGGCGGACCGGGCGGCCCTGCTGCGCTTCCTCGACGACCCCAAGGAGGTCGAGGAGCTGTACATGGTGCTCGACGAGGAGCTGAAGATGATGGCCACCGTCGCCGAGCACGGCGGCCAGGTGGTCGGGCCGTACCTGAAGGAGATGGCCCACCTCGCCCACACCGAGTACCTGCTGGCCGGTCGGGGTTCGCGGGACGTCCGGGAGGTGCTGCGGGAGACCATGTTCGCGCCCACGGTCACCGGCAGCCCGATGGAGAACGCCTGCCGGGTGATCGCCCGCCACGAGCGGACGGGCCGCCGCTACTACGCCGGGGTGCTCGCCCTGCTCGGCCGCGACGAGCAGGGCCGGCAGACCCTCGACGCGCCGATCCTGATCCGCACCGCCGAGCTCTCCCCGGACGGCGAGCTGCGGGTGCCGGTCGGGGCCACCCTGGTAAGGCACTCCACGGCCGAGGGCGAGGTGGCCGAGACGCACGCCAAGGCGGCCGGGGTGCTGGCCGCGCTCGGCCTCGGCCCGGACGCCCCCGCTCGCGGCGCCGAGCCCGCGCTGCGCTACGCCGACGACCCGCAGGTGCGCGCCGCGCTGGCCGCCCGGAACACCCCGCTGGCCCGGTTCTGGCTGGACCAGCGCGTGCCCGGGGCGACCGCCCTGCCGGGCCTGGCCGGCCACCGCGCGTTGATCGTGGACGGTGAGGACACCTTCACGGGGATGCTCGCCCACCAGCTCGGCGCCCTCGGCCTGGCCGTGACCCGCCGGGACTGGCACGACGCCGGCCCGGTCGACGGCTACGACCTCGTGGTGGTCGGTCCCGGCCCCGGCGACCCGAACGACCTCGCCGAGCCGAAGATGGCGAGCATGCGGGCGCTGCTGGCGGAGCTGCTCGCGGCGGGCCGGCCGACCCTGGCGGTCTGCCTCGGTCACCAGTTGCTCGCCGGGCTGCTCGGGCTTCCGCTGCACCGCCGGGACGCCCCCTACCAGGGGCTGCCACGGGACGTGCCGGTGTTCGGGTCGACCCGCCGCGTCGGCTTCTACTCCAGCTTCACCGCCCGCGCCGCCGCCGACCGGGTCGCCACCGCGTACGGGCCGGCGGAGCTGTCCCGGGACCCGGCGGACGGCGCGGTGCACGCGCTGCGCGGGCCGGGTTTCGCCGGGGTGCAGTTCCACCCGGAGTCGGTGCTCAGCCGGGACGGCATGGCGGTCCTGGCGGACCTGCTCGGGCACCTGCTGGCCCATCCGGCGCTGACCGGGCATGGACCGGCCGAACGCGGGTAGGGCGAGGGATGACCGGTGGTGCGGACGAGCCGAGAGCCCTCGTCCGCACCACCGGTCACCCGGGGTCGGGAGTCAGCCCGCCATGCCCTTCTTCAGCGCCATACCGATCTGCACGGCGCGCTTGGCGGTCAGCGCGGTGGCCCCGAGGGCCACGTGGTCCGGCGGGACCTCGCCGTTGTTGCTGGTGTGCGAGGCCCCGTACGGGTTGCCGGCGACGAACTGGCTGGGGTCGGTGTAGCCGGGCGTCACCACGATGCCGCCCCAGTGGTAGAAGACCGTGTACAGCGACAGCAGCGTCGCCTCCTGCCCGCCGTGGGACGTGGCGGTCGAGGTGAAGCCGGTGTAGACCTTGTTCGCCAGCGCGCCCTGGGCCCACAGCGGGCCGGTGGTGTCGATGAACTGCTTGAGCTGGGCGGCGACCATGCCGTAACGGGTGGGCGCGCCCATGATGACGACGTCGGCCCAGGAGAGGTCGTCCGGCTGCGCCTCCATCACGTCCTGGGTCTCCAGGCGGTGCGCCTGCCAGCCCGAGTTGGAGCGGATCGCCTCGTCCGGCGCCAGCTCACGTACCTTGCGCAGGCGTACCTCGGCCCCGGCCTCCCCGGCGGCCTCGACCGCCGCCTGCGCCATCTGGTAGGTGATTCCGGTCGCGCTGTAATAGATCACCGCGGCCTTGACCTGGCCATCCATCAGACGATTCCTCCTCGTTTCGGGTCAGCTCCGGCGACTACCCGTCGCTTGCGACGCCAAACGCCGGGCGGGGACACCGCGTGGCATGCTCGGCAGGTGGAGATCCGCGAGGCGACCGCGGCCGACTGGCCTCGGATCTGGCCGTTCCTGCGCGAGATCGTGGCGGCCGGTGAGACGTACACCTGGCCCCGCGACGTCACCGAGGCGCGGGCCCGCGAGCTGTGGCTGGTGGCCCCGCCGGGCCGGACGCTGGTCGCGGTGGACTCCGACGGCACCGTGCTCGGCTCGGCCAAGCTGCTGCCCAACCAGGCCGGCCCGGGCGACCACGTGGCGAACGCCAGCTTCATGGTCGCCCCGGCGGCCGCCGGTCGGGGCGTGGGCCGGGCGCTGGCCGGGCACGTGCTGGCGCTGGCCCGCGCCGAGGGCTACCGGGCCATGCAGTTCAACGCCGTGGTGGCGACCAACACCCGGGCCGTCGAGCTCTGGCGGTCGCTGGGCTTCGAGGTCGTCGGCCGCGTGCCGGAGGGCTTCCGGCACCCCGACCAGGGGTACGTGGACCTCCTCGTGATGTACCGCCGACTGAGCTGAGTCGATACCTTGCCGTGGCTCAAGATTTGCGCAAGTTCCGATGGAAACCGCTTCCCCGGGTGAGGGCGCCCGGGGATCCTGGTGCCACCGGTGCCGGCGTACCACCGCCGCCCCCGCACCGGGAACCTGAACGGGGGATCGCGCTCCGCCGGCGACGAGGCTGGCGTAGCGCGATCAGGGGCACACCGTGGCTCAGTCGTTGAGCTTGTCCCGCAGGTCCGTCACCCGCTTCTCCAGCCGGTTCACCGCCTGCTCGTTGTTGACGAACGTGCTGATGCCGGCGGCGAGGGCCAGCCCGAGCAGCACCGCCAGGGCGCTGAGCACCAGACCCCCGATGGCCACCCCCCGCCCCGTGACGCCGGGTCGCCGGCTCATCTTCAGACCGAAGATGCCCAGGATGATGCCGATGATCCCGAGCACCAGCCCCACCGACGCCAGGATCGCGGTGAGCACGCTGAGCAGGCCCGCCACGCCGAAGACCAGCGAGAAGGTGGCCGCTGCGCTGGTCTTCGCCCCGCCGGACGGGCCTGCCGGCCGGGCGGTGGTGGCCCGCCCGGCGCCCCGGGCCGGTTCACTGGACGCTGTCATCACTTCACCTCGCATTCCTCGCATCGGTTCCCGGCGGGCATCCCCACTCCGCCCGCGCTCATGCCTCGCAGGCCGGGTCGTTACCGGCAACCGGTCGTGCGTCCGCCGGGAACGTCGTAGGGCCGCCCTATGCTGACCGTCCACGTCGACGGGAGGCAGCGTGACCGTACGTCTCACCGGGGCCGAGGCGCTGGCGCTGCGGATGACCAGCCTGCTGCTGCGCCCGCACCCGACCGCGCGGCCGGAGAGTGTGGCCGGGGTGGTCGAGTGGTTCGGCGCCATGCAGGCCCAGGACGCGGCGAGCGGCCTCTGGTCCCTCGGCGTACGCCTGCCCGGCCGCACCCAGGACGACGTGCGCGCGGCGCTGGAGCGGCGCGAGGCGCTGCGCACCTGGCCCATGCGGGGCACGGTGCACCTGGTGCCGCCCCGCGACGCGCGCTGGATGCTGGCGGTGACCGGGGTCCGGGCGCTGTCCGGCGTGGCCGGCAGGTGGGCCCAGCTCGGCCTGGCCGAGACCGACGCGGACCGCGCCGCCGAGGTGCTGGGTGCGGCCCTCGCGGGCGGGGGCCGGCTCAGTCGGGCCGAGTGCCTGGCCACGCTGCGGGCCGCCGGCCTGGACACCACCGGCCAGCGCGGCTACCACATGCTCTGGTACGCCGCCCAGCGCGGCGTCACCTGCATCGCCCCGCACGTCGGCACCGAGCAGACGTTCGCGCTGCTGGATGAGTGGGCGCCCGATCCGCACCGCCCCGAGCGGGACGAGGCGCTGGGCCTGCTCGCGCACCGCTACGTGCGCGGCCACGGGCCGGTGACCCGGCACGAGCTGGCCCGGTGGAGCGGCCTCACGGTCACCGACGCCACCCGGGGCATCGCGGCGGCCGGCGACGCGCTCGCCCCGGTCGAAGTCGACGGTGTGCCGGCCGTGGTCGACGCCGCCCTGCTCGACGCGCCCCGGGCGCCGGTCGACGACGTGCACACCCTGCCCGGCTTCGACGAATACCTGCTGGGCTACAAGGACCGGTCGCTGATGCTCGATCCGGCGCACGCGAACGCCGTCGTCCCCGGCAACAACGGGATCTTCCAGGCGACGGTGGTGCGCGGCGGCCGGACGGTCGGCACCTGGAAGCGGTCCGTGGGCAAGCGGGCGGTCACCGTGACCGTGCAGCAGTTGACGCCGTTCGACGCCGCGCTGCGGGCCCGCGTCGAGTCGGCCCTCACCCGTTACGCCGAGTTCCTCGGGCTGCCGCTGCGGCTGACCTGGTGAAACGGCGGCCGGGCCGGCGGGCGACGCCCACCGGCCCGGACCGGGGTGCCGCTCAGTCGGCCAGCGCGCCCGACGCCCGCCCCTCGTGCAGGGTGAGGTTCCGTCCGGTGGCCGGGTCGAACAGGTGGATCTTCTCCAGGTTGCACCAGACCCGCCGCGGTTCGCCCTCGCGCACCGGGGACTCGGCCGACAGCCGGGTGACCAGGCTCGACCCGGTCCCGGTGAAGTCCGCGGCGCCCGCGTCGGCGGCCAGTTCCTCCAGCTCGGCGGCGCTGGCCCGCTCCCCCTCGACGGTGAAGTAGACGTACTTGTCCGAGCCCATCGACTCGACGATGTCGACCGGCGCCTCGAACTCCAGGCCCCGGCGGCGGGTCTCGTCGTCGATCAGCGCGGCGTCCTCGAAGTGCTCCGGGCGGATGCCGAGGATCAGCTCGCGCGGGGCGTCGGCGCCGTCGAGCTGCCGGCGTACCCGGTCCCCGATCGGCACGTCGCCCAGCGCCGTGCGCAGGTGCCCGTCCTCGACGGCGGCGTGCAGGAAGTTCATCGACGGGGAGCCGATGAACCCGGCCACGAAGAGGTTGCGGGGGTGGTCGTACAGCTCCTGCGGCGGGCCGACCTGCTGCACCGCGCCGCCCCGCATGATCACCACGCGGTCGCCGAGGGTCATGGCCTCGGTCTGGTCGTGGGTCACGTAGACGGTGGTGGTGCCGAGCTGCTTCTGCAGCCGGGACACCACGGTACGCATCTGCACCCGCAGCTTCGCGTCCAGGTTGGACAGCGGCTCGTCCATGAGGAACGCCTTGGGCTGGCGCACGATCGCCCGTCCCATGGCCACCCGCTGCCGCTGCCCGCCGGAGAGGTTGGCCGGCTTCCGGTCCAGCAGCGGGGTCAGCTCCAGGACCTTCGCGGCCTCCTCCACCTTCTGGTGGATGGTCTCCTTGTCCAGCTTCGCCAGCCGCAGCGGGAAGGCCATGTTCTCCCGGACGGTCATGTTCGGGTAGAGGGCGTAGGACTGGAAGACCATGGCGATGTCCCGGTCCCGGGGGGCCTTGTCGTTGACCCGCTCCCCCGCGATGCGCAGTTCCCCGGAGCTGATGTCCTCCAGCCCGGCGATCATGTTCAGGGTGGTGGACTTCCCGCAGCCGGAGGGGCCCACCAGGATCACGAACTCGCCGTCGGCGATCTCCAGGTCGACGTCCCGCACCGCGGTCGTCCCGTCCGGGAACCGCTTGCTCACCTTGTCCAGCACGATGTCGGCCATGACAACACCACCTATCCCTTGACTGCGCCGGAGGTCAGACCGGAGACGATGCGGCGCTGGAAGAAGAGCACGAACAGGATGATCGGAACGGTGATCACCACGGCGGCGGCGCAGATCGCCCCGGTGGGGTCCTCGAACTGCGACGCGCCGGTGAAGAACGACAGCGCGGCCGGCACCGTGCGGGAACGCTCGGTGGACGTCAGCGAGATCGCGAACAGGAAGTCGTTCCAGCAGAAGATGAACACCAGGATGGCCGTGGTGAACAGCCCCGGCGCGGCCAGCGGGGCGATCACCCGCCGGAAGGCCTGGCCCTGGGTGGCGCCGTCCATCTTCGCCGCCTTCTCCAGGTCCCACGGGATCTGCTTGAAGAACGCCGAGAGCGTGTAGATCGCCAGCGGCAGCGCGAAGGTGATGTACGGCAGGATCAGCCCCGGCCAGGTGTCGAAGATGCCGAGCTGCCGCTCGATCTCGAACAGCGGCGACACCAGCGACACCTGCGGGAACATGGCGATCAGCAGGGACACCCCGACCAGCAGCTTCTTGCCGGGGAAGTCCAGCCGCGAGATCGCGTACGCGGCCATCGCGCCCAGCACCACCGCGATCAGGGTGGCGATCAGCGCGATGCCGATCGAGTTGACCAGGGCCCGGACGAACTGGTCGGTGTCGAAGATCGTCCGATAGTTGTCCAGCGTCCACTCCCGCGGCCAGAACTTCCCGTCGGTGAGGGTGGCCGGGGTCTTGAACGACAGCGAGGCGATCCAGAGCACCGGGACCAGCGCGAAGACGACGACGATGACGTCCAGCAGGCCCCAGCGCACCTTCGCCCGCGTGGTGGTTTCGACTGCCATGTCAGCGCCTCTCCCCGTCGTCGCTGCCGGGGGCAGCGGTGCCGAACAGCTTCACGAACACGAACGCGATGATCGCCACGGTCAGGAAGATCAGCACCGACATCGTGGAGCCGATGCCGAGGTTCAACCCCCGGATCAGGTTGTTGTAGGCGAGCATCGACACCGACGAGGTCTCGTTGCCGCCGGCCGTGAGCACGAAGATGTTGTCGAACACCCGGAACGCGTCGAGAGTGCGGAACAGCAGCGCGACCAGGATGGCCGGCTTCATCACCGGCAGCATCACCTTGGTGAACCGCTGCCAGGCCGTCGCGCCGTCGGTGGAGGCGGCCTTGAGCAGGTCCTCCGGCACGAGCGCCAGCCCGGCCATGAGCAGCAGCGCCATGAACGGGGTGGTCTTCCAGATCTCGGCCAGCATGATGATCGCCAGCGAGCTGGCCCGCTCGGTCAGCGGGGCGCTGCCGTCGAACAGGTTGGCCAGGTAGCCGGTGCCGGGTGTCCAGGCGTACCGCCAGGAGAAGGCGGCGACCACCGTGACGATGCCGTACGGGATCAGCGCCGCGGTGCGGACGATGCCCCGGCCGACCAGCGTCCGGTGCATGATCAGCGCCAGGCCCATGCCGAGCACCAGCTCGATCGCCACGGTGACCACGGTGATCAGGGCCGTCACCCCGAACGCCGTCCACCAGAACTGGTTGGTCAGCACGGTCACGTAGTTCTCCAGCCCGACGAACTCGCGCTCATCGGGGAAGCGCAGGTCGAAGCGCTGCAGCGACAACCAGAACGAGTAGAGGATCGGGTAGGCGGTGACCAGCACCATGACCAGCGCGGCCGGCGCGCAGAGCAGCCAGCCGAGGCGCCGCTCGGCGCGCTTGTTCTCGCTCAGCGGCGGCTTCGACCCGCGGCGGGCCCGCTGGGCGGGCACGGCGGCGTGCCGGCCGGCGGAACGCTCGGCGTCCGCCGCGACCTCCGCGCCGGCGGGCGTGGCGTTGACGCTCATGGCAGGACCCCCTTCGATTCGAGGGCGTCGGCGATGGCGTCGCGCAGCTCGTCGGCGGTCTGCTCGGGCCGGATCGCCGACGGCGGCGACAGGATCGCCGACATGACCGTGGAGATGCTCTGGTACGCCGGGGTCAGCGGCCGGACCGCCGGCTCCTTCAGCTCCTCCAGGATGGTCTCCTTCATCGGGTACGCCTTGTCCATCTCCGGGTCGGCGTAGACCGCCTCGATGGTGGGCGGCACCCCGTCGTTGACCGCGGAGAACTTCTGGTGCTCGGCGTTGCGGATGCACTTCGCCACCTCGAAGGACTCCGTCGGGTGCTTCGAGTAGGAGCTAACCGCCATGTTCACCCCGCCGATGGTGACCTTGCTCGGGGTGTTCGCGTCGACGCCCGGCACCCGCGCCCACTTCACCTTCTGCGCCAGCTCAGGGTTGGCCTCCTGCATGGCCGGATACACGAACGGCCAGTTGACCTGGAAGGCGCCGGAGCCGGACTGGAACTCCAGCCGGACCGGGTCCTCGGTGGCGTTGCTGAACGACGGCGAGGTCACGCCCGACGTGGCGAACTTCTTCAGCTGGTCGAGCGCCCGCACCGTGCCCTCGTCCATCACGGCCTTCTTGCCGTCGTCGCTGAGCACCTTGCCGCCCGCGCTCTCGGCCAGGGTGTTGTAGAGGACGACGAGGCCCTCGTACTGGGCGCCCATGGTGAGCACCTGGTAGGGCTTGCCCTGCTGCTTGAGCCGCTGGGCGGCGGAGATCATCTCGTCCCAGCTCTTCGGCGGCTCCGGCACGAGGTCGCTGCGGTACCAGAGGAGCTGCACGTTGGTGTTCTTGGGCGCGGCGTAGAGCTTGTCCTCGTAGCGGGCGGTGTCCAGCGGGCCGGCGAGGGTGCCCTGCTCGGCCTCGGCCCTGTCCTTGCCGGTCCACTCCCGGATCCACTCGGCGCTGGCGAACTCCTGGGTCCAGGTGACGTCGAGGCCGAGCACGTCCATCCCGGGGTCCTGCGCCGCGAGCCGCCGCACCATCTGCACCCGCTGGTCGTCGGCCTGCCGCGGCAGCACCCGGTAGGCGATCCGGTAGCGCCCCTGGGCCTGGGCGTTGCAGTCGTCGACGACCTTCTGCAGGTTCTGCTCGGGCGGGTAGTACAGGTTGATGGTGGGCGTGCCGCCCTCGCCACCCGAACCGCAGGCGGCCAGCGGGGCCACCAACGCGAGTGCGGCGGCTGCCGCCGCCGCATGCCGGGCCGGCCGCCTCCGGGCGGCCCTGTCGGGGTCTGCCGTCATCGCCCTCCCCCTCTCTTCGGCGAAGAACCGGGGAGTCACCCGTGCCCCGGCGCACGGCGAGACGGTCGGGGCGCCGATGGTCGAGCGGGCGTCCCGGGACGTTTCGTGGGCCAGACAGTGCCCTGGCAGCCACGCTGCGAAACCTGACGGTCACGAGACGGATTCGACAGCCGGCGCTGTGGTGCGGATCACGGGCGTCGGCCCGGCCGCCCGGCACCCGGTGGATGTCCGACCCGGCCGGCATGATGGCCGGATGATCGCGCGCTTCAAGGACATCTGCATGGACGCGGGCGACGCCCGGCGGCTCGGCGGCTTCTGGGCCGGCATCCTCGGCGGGGAGCTGGTCGACACGGGCGACGGCGACGCCCGGATCGACCCCCGCGCCGCCTCGCCCGCCGAATCCATCTGGGTCAACACGGTGCCCGAGCCGCGGACCGGGAAGACCCGCGTCCACCTCGACCTGCGGCTGGCCGACGCGCAGCCGGCCGCGCTGCTGGCCGCCGGGGCGCGCCTGGTCCGCGAGCCGGACGCCGAGATCAGCTGGTGGGTGCTGGCCGACCCGGAGGGCAATCAGTTCTGCGCGTTCGCCCCGCGCGAGGGCGCCCGGCCGGGTGTGTTCGAGCTGGTGGTGGACAGCGCCGACCCGGCCGCACAGGCCGCCTGGTGGGCGCGGGTGACCGGCGGGCGGGTGGAGACCGCCGCCGAGGGTGCCGCGTCGGTGGTCGGCGCGGCGGGCTTCCCCTGGGACCACTGGGTCTTCGACCCGGTGCCGGAGCGCAAGCGGGTGAAGAACCGGGTCCACTGGGACGTCGAGCTGACCGGTTCGGACGTCACCGCGCTCATCGCGGCCGGGGCCACCCTGCTGCGCGAGCCCACCCCGGCGACCTCCTGGTGGGTGCTGGCCGACCCGGAGGGCAACGAGTTCTGCGCCTTCCCGGCCCGTCCCAAGCAGTGAACGGCGAGCTACCCAGCGTGCTTCCGGTGGTCTAGCGTTTCCGTAGCTCCGCAGCCAGCGCGTCGCCGTCGAAGTCGATACGCCTCCGGCCGACCCCAGCCCGTCCGATCGGTTGGTTCTCGCGCGAACTCCCTTCTGCGGTCCCACCGGTTGGGCAGGATCCCCACGAGGAGGTGCCGTCGTGCAGGACACCCGCGCTCTCGCCCTGACGTTCGAGGTGAGCGGCCTGCCCCCGGTCAAGACCGAGGCCCTGTCCATCTTCGCCGCCGGGCACCGGCAGGCGACGAGGGTCCGCGCCCTGCTCCAGGCCGCCTGCACGGCGGCCCAGCGCACGGGGTGGACGCCGCTCACCGGTCCGGTCGAGGTGGACGTGACCCTGCGCTGCCCGCCCGGGCACCGCACCTCCGACGCCAGCACGCTGGTGGGCGGGGTCTGCGCGGTGCTCCAGGACAAGAAGCGGGTGGCGAACATCGGCCTGGCCCACCTCGGGGTGCTGGTCGACGTCGCTCTCTGGTCCGACGACCGGCAGATCCGCCGGTTGTCCTACGTCGAGGAGCCCGCGGAGGACTTCTCGTACCAGGTCCGGGTGGCGGCCGTACCGAGGATGGTTTGACCGACGACCGCGGTGGGGTACCGCGGTCGCCGAAGAAGGGAGCGCCGATGTCGGAGCCACATGTCACGCTCGATCCGAGCGGGCTCGATCCTGTGCAGCAGAAGCTGCGCGGCCCGTTGGAGGATCAGCTGACCTCGGCCCTGCAGGCGGCCGCCGACCGGGTCCGCGCCGGCTACGCGGGTGAGCCCGTGGAGGAGGTCTGCCGTCGGCTGCTCGACGAGACCCGCGCCGGGCTGCACCCGGACATCGCCGCGGGGTTCAACCCGGACATGGACGAGTTCTGCCGGGTCGCGGTGGCCATCGTCCGCGGCGAGGTCGGCTGACCCACGTGCCCGACCGTGCCGGCCACCGGGCCGGCGCGGTCGGTCCGCGCGCGCGTCAGCCACGTCGCACGTCGACCGCGACGACGTGGGTGCCGTCGGGGCGGGTGGCCTCGCCCAGCCGCACCGGCAGCGTCCCGCCCGCCGGTGGCCGCAGCCCGAGGCCGAAGCTGAGGTGGCCCTCGAAGTCGCCGGCCGCGGCCCAGCCGCGCAGGGTCGGGTAGCCGAGCCGCGCCGGCGGCAGGGCGGCCGTCCCGGCGCCGCGGGCGTCGTGCGCCTGCGCCGGGTCGAACCGCACCGACAGGTAGGCCGTGCCGGGCAGGTCGACGGGCGCGCCGCGACCCTCCGTCCACACCTGCGGGACGTAGCCGACCTGGTAGGACGGTGTCGGGCCGCGGAAGGCGAAGGTGATCCGGCTGAACCCCTCGGCCGGGTGGTCGCCGACCCTCACCTCGACCAGGACCGGCAGGGGCTCCCCCGGCGCCGGGGTGACCGGCACCCGGACCTGGTGCGTCACCCGGGCGGGTGCCGTGGGCACGTCCCAGCCGTAGGTCACCCGCCAGGCGCCCTCGACGGGCGCCGCGCTGGTGGTCACGGCCGGAGTGGCGGCGGGGGTGGTGGCGGCGGGCGTGGTCCCGGCGGGCGTGGTCGCGGCGGCCGTGGTGCCGGCCGCCGGTGCGGCGCCGTCGTGGTCGGTCGCCGTGCAGGCCGCCGCGAGCAGCACGACCAGGCCGGCGAGCAGTGGTACGCGCTGAGGCGTCATGGTTCAGTGTCGCGCCGGGCCGCCCCCGTCCACCAGAGCCATTTCTCCGCCCGCCGGCGGCGCCCGGCGACGGTCAGCCGGTGAGGGCGAGCGACTTCACGACGACCAGCGCGACGAGCAGCACGGCGACCGCCGCGGTGACCGCCACCTGCACGGCGGTCCGCCGCCGGGCCGGGGCGTACGCGAACCCGAGGCCGACGAGGCCCCCGGCCAGCAGGCCACCCAGGTGCCCCTCCCAGGAGGTCCAACCGGCGGAGAGCACCATCCAGATCACGAACGGGATGAGCACCCGCTGCGGCTCGATCGGGTGGTGGTGCAGCCGCCGGGCGAGCACCACGTAGCAGCCGGCCAGGCCGTAGACCGCGCCGGAGGCGCCGACCGCCGCCTGGTGCGGGGAGACCAGGAAGCCCAGGACCCCGCCCCCCAGCGCGGAGAGCAGGTAGACGGCCAGGTACCGGGCGTGCCCGAGCCGGTCCTCGACCACCCGGCCGAGCACCCACAGCCACCACAGGTTGAAGGTGATGTGCAGGAAGCCGAGGACGCCCTGGGTGGGCAGCAGGTGCAGGAACGACGACGTGAGCAGGCGGTACCACTCGCCGTGCGCGATCCCGACCGGCTCGTACCCCGGGTGGGCGACGCCGTCGTCGACGTAGCGCTGGCCGCCGTCGTCGACCAGCCCGGTCCCCAGGCTGTCGAACCGGTCGAGCACGGCCGGGTGGACCAGCTCGACCAGGTACGCCAGCACGATGAGGGCGACCAGCGCGTACGTCACCAGCGGCCGGGCGACCGGACGGCCGCCGAAGACCGTGCGGGCCTGCCGGACGGTCCGGTTGTCCGCCCGGACGCAGTCGGGGCAACGGTGGCCGACCGGCGCCTCGCGCATGCAGTCGGGGCAGATGTGGCGGTCGCAGCGGCTGCAGCGCAGCAGCGTCTCCCGCTTCGGGTGTCGGTAGCAGGTGCTGGCGGCGTTCCCGGCGGGCGGCTGGCCGGTGCTGATCGTGTCCATCGGAGGCGGTCCTGGCGGCTCGTGGGGGCGGGTCAGTAGCGGTCGAGGCACTCGGCGGGGCTGAGCACGACGTGCGGCGCCGCCTCAGGGTCGAGCCAGGTGAGCACCGCGACCAGGTGCTCGTGGGACAGGCTCACGCAGCCGGCTGTGGGGTTGCCCTCGGCGCGGCCGAACTGGTGCAGGAAGATGCCGCTGCCGGCGTGGGGCACCGGGGCCGGAACGGTCGGCGGCATGTTGTAGGTGATCACCGCGAAGTGCGTGTACGCCGGGTCCTCCCGCCACAGCGCCTCGCTCTGGCCGCCCAACCGCGCGGCGGAGCGCTGGAAGCTGTTGTAGTGCGGGGAGTCCGGCTCGGCGTTCCACCAGTCGTCGACGGCCACCCGGTGGTAGGGGTGGCGCACGCCCGGGTCGGCGGCGATGCCGTAGATGGTGGGGCCGACGGCGTAGACGCCGGTCGGGGTGGTGGGCACGCCCTCGACGTGCCGGTCGCTGAACCCGTCGGCGCCGATCCGGGCGGGCAGCGGGGGCAGGGCCGGCCGCCAGTCGTCACCGGCGCGGTCGTACGCCTCCAGGGTGGCGTGGGTGGTGCGCCAGCCCTCGCCCGTGACGATGACGACCTGCCGCGCACGCGGTGGCAGGGAGGTCAGCCGGGCGGCACTCGTCGGCTTCACGCGGAGGATCCTCGCACGGGACGGGGCCAGGCAGCGTCCCCGGTCCGGTCGGTCTTCGTGGGATGGCGGAGGTGGCCGGACGGGTCAGGACCGGGTCCGCAACTCCCCGGTCCTGACCCCAGCCGTCCGGCGTGGTAGCGGTCTTCGCCGTTGGCGAGCACGGCGGGCGTGGCACGCCGCCAACGCCGGGCTCAACGCGGCGAGCCGGCCCGCATGCACTCAGCTCCACGGTGCCCAACTACCGGACTTCGGCGCGCCCCCGACTCACCCCGAAGAGGCGTGGGCGCGGGCTCAGGTTAAGCAGGTTCTCGCAGGTCGGACAAGGTTGGCCGGGCCCGGGGAAATGTGATTGATGCCAACGTTGAAATACGGCATGTCGGCGTAACAGGGTCAGCCGGACCAGCGCTGTTTGTGTTCGAGGCGACGGCTGTGCCCGGCATCGGGCGAGGGCCCGGTCAGGGCCCCCGCGGCGGCCGCCCCGGCGATCAGCGCGACCGCCGCGAGGTGCAGCAGGCGTACCCCGGCCGGCGCCGCGACGGTGGCCGCCGGCAGGCCCGGCAGCAGCAGCGCCCCGAGTCCGGTGACCGCCAGGGCCACCCCCCAGAACATTCCGGGCCGGGTCGCCGGCGCCGGCGGCCGGGCGCCGGCGACGATCTCCCCCCGCCGGGCGGCGCGCACCGCCAGAACGGCGACCAGCAGCCCGCCGCCGACGGTGCCCACCACGTCCGCCACCTGCCACCAGTAGAGCCCGGTCAGGGCGTGGAAGTCGGCGATGCCAAGCAGGCGCGGCCACCGGTCGGTGTGGGTGACGCGATCCCAGGCGACGTGGCTGAACGCGCCGATCAGCGCCGAGCAGACGGTGACCTGCCAGGGATGCCGGACGCCGGCCAGCGCGGCGTGGTCGGGCCAGCCGAACAGCCGCTGGCCGGGCAGGTGCACGGCGATCCCGGCGATCACCCGGCGGACGATCCAGGCGTACCCGAGGGCGACCGGCAGGCACCACCAGAGCAGCCCGCCGAGGGTGTGCGTGCGCAGACCGGGGGCGAGCCCGGTGCCGGTGAACAGGTAGCCCACGTCCGGCGCGACGGCGCCGGTGGCCAGCGCCACCCCGTCGAACCAGTGCGGCCGCCAGAGCTTCAACGGCAGCACCGGCGCCAGGTGCGAGGGGAAGGTCAGCGGCACGCCTGGGACGTTACCCGCCGGATCAGAAGTGCCGGACCAGGTCGGGGAAGGCGGCCAGCCGGATCACCCCACGGTCGGCCGGGTCCAGCTCGTCGTGTTCCAGCACCCAGGTGTTCTCGTTGGGGATGAAGACCGCGTTCAGGCCGGCGGCCCGGGCGGGCAGGATGTCCGAGCGCGGGGAGTTGCCGACCATCCAGGCCGTGGCGGGGTCGAAGGCGTGTTCCCGGGCGAGCCAGCGGTAGGTGTCGACGTCCTTCTCGGGGACGATGTGCGCGGCACGGAAGTGGTGCAGCAGGCCGCAGGCGTCGAGCTTGCGCTGCTGCTCCTCGCGCTCCCCCTTGGTGAGCAGCAGCAGCTCGTGCCGGGTGGCCAGGTCGTCGAGGGTCTCCGCCACGCCGGGCATCAGCTCGACCTGGTGGCCGACCAGCGCCGCCGCCAGGTCGTCGATCTCGGCGCGCTCCCGGTCGGTCGCGGGGCGCGCGCGCAGCTTCTCCAGGCACTCCCCCAGGCTGCGCAGGAAGACCTTGCTGCCGTAGCCGTGCGCGACCGCGTTGGCCCGCTCGATGTCGTCGAGCACCGTCCGGATCTCCGTCCGGTCCAGCGTCGGATGGTCCAGCCAGGTGAGGAAGTCGTCGATGACCCGCTCGAAGAGGACGTTGTTCTCCCAGAGCGTGTCGTCGGCGTCGAAGACCAGCACCGCGGCCTCCCGGCGCTGTGGCATCGCGTACTCCTTCCGTGTGCCGGACCGGGACACGGTACTGCCTCCGCCCCGCCCCGGCAGCCGGGTTTCCGGCGCGCCGGACGGGATCGGCCGACAAGATCATCCCGGACCGGACGGACGGACCGTCCGGACTGGCCGAACGCCGTGCGACCAGCGGCGGGAACCCGACTGCGCCGACCCGGCCCCGGGCGGCATGCTTCGGCGATGACGACCTCACGCGATCATCCCCGCGCGACCCCGGCCCGGCGCCGGCGTCGCCGGAGGGCGGCCACCGCCGTCGTGGCCGCGCTCGCCGCCGCCGGCGGCGCGCTCCCCCCGTCCCCCGCCCTCGCGGTCAACGCCACACACTCCACCGTGGTCGGTACCAACCCGGTGGACTGGACGCCGCACGCCCTCGACGGGACCGTGTACCGGATGCTCCAGATCGGCAACCGGGTGTACGTGGCCGGCTCGTTCACCAAGGTGCGCGACGCCGGGCAGACCGCCCAGCTGGCGATGCCGCGGCTGGTGGCCTTCGACGCCACCACCGGCCGGATCGACACGACGTTCCGGCCCGTGGTCAACGGCACGGTCAAGGCGCTCGCCGCCGCGCCGGACGGCCGCTCGCTCTACCTCGGCGGCGCGTTCACGACGGTCAACGGCGTGGCCGCACCGCGGGTGGCCCGGGTCGACGCGGCCACCGGCGCCCGGGTCGCCGGTTTCGCCCCGGCCGCGCTCAACAACCAGGTCAACGACATGCGGCTGGTCGGCAACCGACTGATCCTCGGCGGCGCGTTCCAGACCGTGGGCGGGGTGACGCGACGGGCCCTGGCCGCGTTGAACGCGACCACCGGCGCCGCCGACGCGTCGGTCAACCTGCGGGTCGAGGGCGCCCGGAAGACCACCTCCGGGGCCACCTCGCCGGTCAAGATCGAGGCGCTGGACGTCTCCGCGGACGGCCGGCGGCTCGTCTTCGTGGGCAACTTCAGCTCGGTGTCCGGCGCGGCGCGCCACCAGCTCGCCGTGGCGAACCTGACCGCGACCGGTGCCACCCTCTCGGGCTGGTCGACCGACCGTTACCAGCCGCAGTGCGCCAAGACCATGCCCACCTACCTGCGCGGGGTCGACATCTCCGCGGACGGCACCTGGTTCGTGGCGGTCACCACCGGCGCCGCGTTCCCGGGCACGCTGTGCGACACGGCGTCCCGCTTCGAGTTCGGCACCGAGACCGGCGGCAAGCAGCCGACCTGGGCGAACTACACCGGCGGCGACACGCTGCTCTCGGTGGCGATCACCGGCGCGGCGGTCTACGTGGGCGGCCACCAGCGCTGGCTGGACAACCCGCTCGGGCGCGACTCGGCCGGCCCGGGCGCGGTGTCCCGGCCGGGGATCGGGGCGATCCACCCGACCACCGGCAAGGCCCTGCCCTGGAACCCGACCAAGGACCGGGGCGTCGGCACCCAGGAGCTGTACGCCACCGACCGGGGTCTCTGGGTCGGCAGCGACACCGTCACGGTGGCCGGCGAGTACCACGCCCGGGTGGCGTTCCTCCCGCTGCCGTGAGGTGGTGGGGCGCGGCGCTCGGCGTCGCGCCCCACCCTCAGCGGCGCAGCGTGAGGATCAGGTCGGCGACCAGGGCCGTCCACCCGGTCTGGTGCCAGGCGCCGAGGCCGGCGCCGTTGTCGCCGTGGAAGTACTCCGGGAAGCAGATCAGATCCCGCCAGTCCGGGTGGGTCTGGAAGAGCTGGGCCGCGCCGTAGATCGGCCGCCGCCCCCAGCCGTCCCGGGTGAACAGCGAGATCAGCCGGGCCGACAGGTCGTCGGCGATCTCGTCGAGGGTGCGCTTCACCCCGGACCGGGTCGGATATTCCACCTGCAGGTCGTCGCCGAAGAAGGCCGCGTAGTCGCGCAGCGCGCTGATCAGCAGGAAGTTGGTCGGCATCCAGATCGGACCGCGCCAGTTGGAGTTGCCGCCGAACAGGCCGCTCGTCGACTCGGCCGGCTCGTAGCCGACGCTGAACTCCTGACCCCCCAGGGTGACCGTGAACGGCTTGTCCAGGTGGGCCCGGGAGAGCGTACGCAACCCGTACTCGGAGAGGAACTCGTCGGTGTCGAGCATCCGGGCGAGCAGGCGCACCACCTGATCGGGGCCGACCATCGACAGCAGCCGCTGCTGCCGGCCGTCCGGGCCGAGCCGGCGGGCGCCGACCACCTCGGCGTACTCGGGGCGGTTGGTGAGGAACCAGCGCAGCCGGGCGCCCAGCTCGGGCAGCCGGCGCAGGGTGCGCGCGGTGAGCCGGGTGACCGCGGCCAGCGGCAGCAGCCCGACCACCGAGCGGACCTTCAGCGGCACCTTCGTGCCGTCGGCCTGCCGCAGCACGTCGTAGAAGAACGCGTCCTCGTCGTCCCAGAGCCCCTGGTCGTACGCGGCCGCCGCGATGTACGCGAAGTGCTCGAAGAACTTCGTCGCGGTGTCCACGTACGCCCGGTCGTGCTCGGCCAGCACGACGGCCATGTCGAGCAGGTTGAGCGCGTACATGGCCATCCAGCCGGTGCCGTCGGACTGCTCCAGCACCCCGGCCACCGGCAGCGCGGCCGAGCGGTCGAACGGGCCGACGTTGTCCAGCCCGAGGAAGCCGCCCTCGAAGACGTTGTTGCCGCCGGTGTCCTTCCGGTTGACCCACCAGGTGAAGTTGAGCAGCAGCTTGTGCATCACCCGGGCGAGGAACTCGTGGTCGGAGGAGCCGTCGATCTCGAACACCTTGAGCGCCGCCCAGGCGTGCACCGGCGGGTTCACGTCGCCGAACGCCCACTCGTACGCCGGGATCTGCCCGTTCGGGTGCAGGTACCACTCGCGGAGCAGGAGCAGCAGCTGTTCCTTGGCGAAGCCGGGGTCGACCCGGGCGATGGTCACGCAGTGGAAGGCCAGGTCCCAGGCCGCGTACCAGGGGTATTCCCACGGGTCCGGCATGGAGATCACGTCGAAGCTGTTCATGTGCCACCAGGCGCTGTTGCGCCCGTGCCGGCGGCCGGCCGGCGGCGTGGAGCCCGGGTCGCCCTCCAGCCACCGCTTCACGTCGAAGTGGTAGAACTGCTTGCCCCACATCAGCCCGGCGATGGCCTGCCGGGCGACCAGCGCCTCGTCGGCGCTCGCGGCGGCCGGGATGACGCTGTCGAAGAACCGGTTCGCCTCGGCGCGCCGCGCCCAGAGCACCGTGTCGAACCCGTCGCCCAGGTCGGCCGGGGGCGGCGGGTCGTTCGCCGGGGGCGGTGCGGTGCGGGTGAGCCGCAGCCGGATCTGCCGCTGACCGCCGGCCGGCACGTCCAGCACGTAGTGCAGCGCGCCCTTGGTCCCCTCCCGGTCCGGGTTGACGGTGGCCGCGCCGGCCACCACGTGGTCGTTGATCCCGTCCTTCGGGTACGCCGACCGCCCGGGCAGCCCCCACAGCCGCTCGGCGTTGGTGTCGTTGTCACAGAGCAGCGGCGTGGGCGTGCCGTCGCCCTCCAGCACGAGCTGGCCGAGCACCCAGTGCTCGCCGACCAGCCGGGACCCGGCCCCGGTCAGCTTCGGCACCCGGTCGCCGCCGGGCAGCCCCCACGCCCAGGTGTTGCGGAACCAGAGGCTGGGCAGCACGTGCAGGGTCTCGTCGGTGTCGCCCCGGTTGGCCACCGTGACCAGCACGCACAGGTCGGTCGGCGACGCCTTGGCGTAGTCGACGGTGACCGCCCAGTACCGGTCGTCGTCGAAGATCCCCGTGTCGACCAGCTCGTACTCGGTGTCGTCCCGGCCGCGCAGCGCGTTCACGGCCACCAGCTCGTCGTAGGGGAAGGCGGCCTGCGGGTAGTGGTAGCGCCAGCGCATCCAGGAGTGGGTCGGCGTGGAGTCCTCGTACCACCAGTAGTCCTTCACGTCCTCCCCGTGGTTGCCGCCGTCGCCGCCGAGGCCGAACATCCGCTCCTTGAGGATCGGGTCCCGGCCGTTCCACAGGGCGAGGGCGAAGCAGAACGTCTGCCGGTCGTCGCAGACGCCCGCCATGCCGTCCTCGTTCCACCGGTAGGCTCGGGACCGCGCGTGATCGTGGGGGAAGTAGTCCCAGGCCGTGCCGTGTTCGCTGTAGTCCTCCCGTACCGTCCCCCACGCCCGCTCGGACAGATAGGGACCCCATGCGCGCCAGTCCTGCTCCCCGGCGTCGGCCTGGGCGAGCCGGTGCCGCTCGGGGTCGGGGGTCGCGGAGGTCGGGCGGTCAGTGATCACCTGCACATCTTCGACGCCGCCGGGGTACTTCTCCACAGGGGCCATTGTCGTCGTGGCGGGTGACACCCCGCCGGTGGTGGAGGAAAGTTGATCGACATTTGCTTCGGTCCGCAGGTCTGCGGGGACCTGTCCGCCTCGTCGACGCGGGAGTGGCTGGTCACCGACGGGCGGGGCGGCTACGCCATGGGCACGGTCGCCGGGCTGCGTACCCGGCGCTATCACGGGCTGCTCGTGGTGGCCGGGGAGACGCCGGCCGCCCGCAAGGTGGGCCTGGTCAGCCTCGACCCGGCGGTGACCCTGCCGTCCGGGCGGCAGGTCCGGCTCGGCGCGCACGAGTGGTCCCCGGGTGTGGTCGACCCGCGCGGGTTCGAGCTGCTGGAGCGCTTCGACCTCACCGACGGGGTGCCCCGCTGGCGCTGGCGGGTCGGCGACGTGGTGATCGAGCGGGAGATCGCCATGGCGTACGGCCGGTCCTGCGTGGCGGTGGTGCACCGGCTGGTCTCCGGCGGCCCGGTCCGGCTGGACCTGGCCGCGGCCTGCACCTGGCGCGACGCGCACGGCGAGCGGCGGGCGGACGGCCCGTCCCCCCGGCTGGAGGAGGTGGCCGGCGGCGCGGTGGTGGAGGGCGCGTTCCGGCTGGCCGGGCCGGGCTGGACCCCGGAGGGGCAGTGGTGGCTCGGCGTGCGCCACCGGGAGGAGGCGGCGCGTGGGCTGCACCCCGACGAGGACCTCTGGTACGCGGGCCGGTTCTCCGGCGCCCTCGACGAACCGGGCGCCGAGGTGTCCGTGCTGGCCTGGGCGGACGACCTGGCCGAGGAGCCCCCGCCGGCCACCGCGCTGGTCGAGGCGGCCCGGCGGCGCCACCGGGCGGTGGTGGCCGCGGCGAAGCCGGACGACGACGTCGACGCGACCCTCGCCCTGGCCGCCGACGCCTTCGTGGTGCGTACCGCCCGGGGCCCGGACGTGGTGGCCGGCTATCCCTGGTTCGGGGCGTGGTCGCGGGACACCATGACCTCCTACGAGGGGCTCCTCCTCCGCACCGGCCGGGGCGACGAGGGCCGGGAGCTGCTGCGGGCGTACGCGGCCACGCTGTCGGAGGGGATGCTCGCCAACACCGCCGACACCGGGCGGGTGGAGCACAACACCGTCGACGCGACGCTGTGGTTCCTGCACGCGGTGAACCGGCACGTCACCGTCACCGGGGACACCGACCTCGGGGTGGAGCTGCTGCCGGCGCTGGAGGGCGTGGTGGCCGCGCACGTGGCGGGCACCCGCTACGGCATCGGCGTCGACCCGGCCGACGGCCTGCTCACCCAGGGCGGGCCACCGGACGTCGCGCTCACCTGGATGGACGCCCGGGTCGACGGGGTGCCGGTCACCCCGCGCACCGGCAAGCCGGTCGAGGTCAACGCGCTCTGGGTGAACGGGCTGGCCGGGCTCGCCGAGCTGACCGAGCTGGCCGGCCGGGACGCCACCGAGCTCTGGGGCCGGCACCAGCGGGCCGCCGCCGCGTTCCGGGAGCGCTTCCCCACGCCGGCCGGCTGGCTGCACGACGTGGTGGACGCGCCGGCGCCCGCGTACCCGCTCGGCGGGGCGCCGCACCACGACGACGACCTGCTCCGCCCCAACCAGCTGCTCGCCTGGTCGCTGCCGTACGCGCCCCTCGAACCGGACGAGACCACCCTGCGCCGGGTCACCGAGGGGCTGTTCACCCCGCTCGGCCCGCGCAGCCTCGCCCCCGACTCCCCCGGCTTCGTGGGCCGGCACCGGGGCGGCCCGGCCGAGCGGGACTCCGGCTACCACCAGGGCACCGTCTGGCCCTGGCTGATCGGGCCGTTCGTCGACGCGTACCGCCGGGCCGGCCTGCCCACCGACGACCTGCTGGTGGGCCTCGAAGGGCACCTGACCGAGTACGGCCTCGGCTCGGTGAGCGAGACCGCCGACGGGCTCGCCCCGCACGCCGCCACCGGCTGCCCGTTCCAGGCGTGGTCGGTGGCCGAACTGCTGCGCGTCCGGCGCCTTCGGCGGTAACGCGTTACAGACCGGCAACCGGCGCGTCGCCGCTGGTTATCGACCGCTGGGCAGGATGGGCTGCGACCCCACGACGCGCCCGACGCGGTGCCGTCTGGCGGTGCGGGAACCACAACTCCAAGGGGGCCGCATGTCCGCTGACGCCGAAGTGATCGACATCCAGCCCGCCCGGCGCCAGCGGGTGCTGATCCTGTCCTGGGAGTACCCACCCGTGCTCGTCGGTGGCCTCGGCCGCCACGTGCACGCGCTCTCCGTCGCCCTGGCCGCCGCCGGCCACGAGGTCACCGTCGTCACCCGGCACGCCGAGGGCGTCCCCCTGGAGGAGTACGCCGAGGGCGTGCGCGTCCTGCGGGCCGCCGAGGACCCGGTCCGGTTCCCGCTCGCCACCGACTCGCTGCTGGCCTGGACTATGGCGTTCAACCACACGCTCACGCGGGTGGCGCTGCGCGCCGCCGAGTCCGGCGCGTACGACGTCATCCACGCCCACGACTGGCTGGTCGCGCACACCGCCGTCACCCTCGCCGAGCACCTGGACCTGCCGCTGATCACCACGATCCACGCCACCGAGGCCGGCCGGCACCAGGGCTGGCTGCCCGAGGAGATGAACCGCACCATCCACGGCGTCGAACACTGGCTGAGCAACGCCTCGACCCGGGTGATCGCCTGCTCCGGCTACATGCGCGACCAGGTGGGGCGGCTGTTCGACGTGCCGGCCGGGCGGATCGACGTGGTCCCCAACGGGGTGGACGACCGGGCCTGGCACGCCCGCCCCCGCGCGGTCTCCGCCGCCCGCGCCCGGTTCGCCGCCGACGGCCCGCTGGTCGGCTACGCGGGCCGGCTGGTCTACGAGAAGGGCGTGCAGCACCTGGTGCACGCCGTGCCGTACCTGCGGGACCGGCACCCCGGCCTGCGGGTGGTGATCGCCGGCGACGGCCCGTACCGCGACGAACTGGTCGACCAGGCGCACCGGCTGCACCTCGCCGACACGGTCCGGTTCGCCGGCTTCCTGGACGCCACCCAGCTCCCCGCCGTCCTGGCCGCCACCGACGCGACGGTGGTGCCCAGCCTCTACGAGCCGTTCGGCATGATCGCCCTGGAGGCGGCGGCCGCGGGCGCTCCCCTCGCGGTGGCGGACACCGGCGGCCTGGCCGAGATCGTCGAACCCGGGGTGACCGGGGTGACCTTCCCGCACGGCGACCCGGACGCGCTGGCCGGCGCGGTCGACCGGCTGCTCGGCGACGAGGTCTTCGCCCGCCGGGTGGCCCGCCGGGCCCGCACCGTGGTCGCCCGGCGCTACGCCTGGTCCGCCATCGCCGCCCGGACCGCCGGCAGCTACGCCACCGCCCGCCGGGAGCACGGCGCGTTCCAGACCCGTCGGGCGGCGGCGCTGCTGGCCGGTGGCCGCAGTGCCGTCGCCATTCCGGAGGGGAATCTGCTGGCCGGCGCCGCGAGCTGAGCGCAACGCCCTGACGGGCGATAGGTGTTGTCCGATCCGTTGGCTATTGTGGACATCCACGAGCGGTGAGGAGTGCGGTGCAGCAGGTAATGATCGCCGGCCGGTACCGCCTGCTCGACCTGGTCGGCCGCGGCGGGATGGGCCGGGTCTGGCGGGCCCGGGACGAGATGCTGCACCGCGAGGTGGCCGTGAAGCAGGTGGTGCCACCGGGCTGGCTCGCCCCGCACGAACGCGACGAGCTGCGCGGCCGGACGCTCCGCGAGGCGCGCGCGTCCGCCCGGCTCAGCCACCCCAACGTGGTCCGGGTCTACGACGTGGTCCGGGTCGACGGCGACCCGTGGCTCGTGATGGAGTACGTCCCGTCCCGGTCGTTGCAGGAGATCATCGAGTCGGACGGGCCGGTGGACCCGCGCCGGGCCGCCGGGATCGGGCTGGCGGTCCTGGCCGCGCTGCGCGCCGCGCACGAGGCGGGCGTGCTGCACCGGGACGTGAAGCCCGCCAACGTGCTGCTGGCCCGGGACGGCCGGGTGCTGCTGACCGACTTCGGGTTGGCCGTCTTCGACGGCGGCGACGGCATGATGACCCGCCCCGGCCTGGTCCTCGGCTCCCCCCAGTACGTGGCCCCGGAGCGGGCCGCCGAAGGGGTGTCCAGCGTCGAGGCCGACCTCTGGTCGTTGGGCGCCACCCTGCACGCGGCCGTGGAGGGCCGGTCCCCGTACGCCCGCAGCACCGCCATGGCCACGCTGGCCGCGCTGGCCAGCCAGCCGCCGGACCCGGCGCCGCACGCCGGCCCGCTGGCGCCGGTGCTGGTCGGGCTGCTGCGCCGCGACCCGCGCCACCGGCTCGGCCACGACGACGCGGCCCGGCTGCTGGCCGCCGCCACGGCGCCGACCGTCGACGTGCCCGGCTGGCCGGTCGCGGGCACGACACCCGCAGCACCCGCCACCGGGTCGGGCCGGGACAGCGGCGGCACCGCCCGCGCGGCCGGTGGGCCGGACTGGGACAGCACCGACGCGACCGGGGTGCCACCGCCGGAGCGCAGCTACCCGGACGTGATGCCGCCGGCCGCCGCCGCCCGCGAGTGGAGCCGGGCCGCGCGCCGGAGCGAGTGGGCGCCGCCGGCCGGACGGAACCGCGACGCCACCCTGCCGCTGGCCGCCGCAGTCCCGGCTGTCGAAGCGCATGCCGATCACGGCGTTCGCGCCGAGCCGCATGGCCTCCTCGCCGAGCCGGGCCACCGAGTCGGTCCGC
>NZ_JBEXYR010000015.1:0-168040 GCF_040631005.1 Micromonospora sp. NPDC005707 | reverse complement strand
AACCCGGCCGCGCGCAGCCGGTCCAGCGCCTCCCGGGCGCCGGGCACCGGCCGGACCTTCTCCGGGTCGCCGTTGTAGGGCACGTCCTCGATCAGCGTGCCGTCCCGGTCCAGCAGCACCGCGTCGTACAGGCCGGACGGGAACCGGTCAGCACCCGGGCCAACCCGGGCTGACCTGCACTGATCCCGCTCGTGGTCCCGTCGCACGGGCGGCGGGTTCCCGACCCCCCGAGGAGTAAACATCAACTTCGGCGGAGCCGACTCCGCCGGTGCCGTACGGCCGGTCCGCACCCGCGCCGCCGCCGGCCCGGTCCCGCGTTACCCGCCGCCCCCGAGAAGCTAACCCGGCCGGTCGTTAGCGGAGGTCCAGGCGGGGGTATGGGGTTCCGGTGGCGATTGTGGAGAAAGTGATCGACGCGCCCCCGCAGCAGGTTTTCGACGTGCTCGCCGACGGGTGGACCTACAGCGACTGGGTGGTGGGCACGGTGCACGTCCGGGACGTGGACGACTCGTGGCCCCGGGTGGGCAGCCGGCTGCACCACAAGGCCGGCCCGTGGCCGTTGTCGCTCCAGGACACCTCCACGGTGCTGGAGTGCGACGCCCCGCACCGGTTCGTGGTGCGGGCCGGGCTGTGGCCGGCCGGCGAGGCGGTCGTGGTGTTCCAGCTGGAGCCGCTGGCCGACGGCCGGACGCGGGTCACCATCGGCGAGGACTTCGCCGCCGGGCCGCTGCGCTGGGTCCGGAACAAGCTCAACGACCTGGTGCTGCACCAGCGGAACAAGGAGACGTTGAGCCGGCTCTCCGACATCGCCACCCGGCAGAAGGCGGACCGGTGACCCAGCGGGTGGTGATCACCGGGGCGAGCGCGGGCGTGGGGCGCGCGGTGGCCCGGGCGTACGCGGCGCGCGGCGCGCGGCTGGCCCTGCTGGCGCGGGGCGCGGCCGGGCTGGCCGCCGCCGAACGGGACTGCCGCCGGCTGGGCGCCGCCGAGGTGCGCACCTACCGCGTGGACGTCGCCGATGCGGGCGCCGTGCAGCGGACCGCCGACGACGTGGTGCACCACTACGACGGGCTGGACGTCTGGATCAACGACGCGATGGTGTCGGTCTTCGCGCCCGCCTGGGAGATCACCGCGGCCGAGTTCCGCCGGGTCACCGAGGTCAACTACCTGGGCACCGTGCACGGCACGCTGGCCGCGCTGCGCCACATGCGCGCCCACGGCCGCGGGGCGATCGTGCAGGTCGGCTCGGCGCTGGCCTACCGGGGCATCCCCCTGCAGTCGGCGTACTGCGCGAGCAAGCACGCGGTGCAGGGCTTCAACGACTCGCTCCGGTCCGAACTGCTGCACGACTGCCCCGGGGTGAAGCTGTCGATGGTGCAGCTCCCGGCCGTCAACACCCCCCAGTTCTCCTGGGTACGCACGCGGCTGCCCCGGCATCCGCAGCCGGTGCCACCGATCTTCGCGCCCGAGCTGGCCGCGCGGGCGGTCGTCTGGGCCGCCGACCGCGGTCCCCGCGAGCTGAACGTGGGCGGCCCGACGTGGCGGGCCCGGCTGGGCAACGTCCTCTTCCCCGGGCTGCTGGACCGGAAGCTGGCCCGCGACGGCTACGACAGCCAGCAGACCGACACGCCGATCGACCCGGCGGCCTGGCGCGACAACCTGGACCGGCCGGGCGACGACGAGCGAGACCGGGGCGCCGAGGGCGTCTTCGCCGACTCGGCCCGCCGCCGCTCGGCGGCACTCTGGGTGAGCACGCACAAGCCCGCCGTATACGTGCTGGCGCTCGGCGGGCTGCTCACGGCGGCCGGCGGGCTGGCCCGCCGGTTACGCTGACCGCCCACGCCGGCGAACCGTCCGGAATCCTCCGGGCGGGCGTCTGTGCGGACCGCGCGGAGGGTACTGGCTACCCTCTCAGGTGAACCTGTCGGCCGACCGAGGATGTCCGTGATGATCGAACCCGTGCAGTTGCCCTCCCCGTGGCGCGACGCACGCCTGACCGTCGTCGTTCCGACCTACAACGAGGCGGGCAACCTCCCGATGCTGGTCGAGCGCGTCCTCGCGCTGCCGCTGCCCGGGTTGAAGGTGCTCGTCGCGGACGACAACTCCCCGGACGGCACCGGGGAGGTCGCCGACAAGTTGGCCATCGAGCACCCGGACCGGGTGCTCGTGGTGCACCGCCCGGGCAAGGAGGGCCTCGGCCGGGCGTACGTGGACGGCATCGGGCGGGCGCTCGACGACGGCGCCGAGTACGTGGCGCAGATGGACGCCGACCTGTCGCACCCGCCGGAGGCGCTGCCCGGCATGCTCGGCGCGCTGCTCTCCACCCAGGCCGGCGTGGTCATCGGCTCGCGCTACGTGCCCGGCGGCGAGCTGGACGAGAACTGGCCGCTCTACCGGCGCGCGCTCAGCGGCTGGGCCAACCTCTACGTGCACACCCTGCTGCGGGTGCGGATCCGCGACCTGACCGCCGGCTTCAAGATCTGGCGGGCCGACGCGCTGCGCGACATCGGCCTGGAGCGGGTGCAGTCCAACGGCTACAGCTTCCAGGTGGAGATGCACTACCTGGCGACCAAGCTGGGGCACACGATCCTGGAGGTGCCGATCCGCTTCGAGGAGCGGCGCGAGGGCGCCTCGAAGATGACCACCGCCACCAAGATCGAGAGCGCGCTCATGCCGTTCAAGCTGCGCACCCGGCACCGCAACCTGGACACCTGACCGGCGCTCGCCGTTCGCACGGACACTGGCCTCACGCTGCGTCATGATGGCGCAGCGTGAGGCTTTGTCGTCGGGGCTACCACGACCTCGCACCGCCTTTGCTCTGCAGCCATGACCGCAGCACCCTCCCCACCTGCGCGGCGAGGAACCGCCCGTACGCCGCGCCGGCCGCGGCCGGACACCCTGCGTGACCGCTGCGTATGCGGCTGCAGAGCAAAGGCGGTGTGGGAGGGGTGCCGGGGGGCGGGCGTCGGTCACCAACGGTGACCGGGGACGACGACTGCGCCCTGCCAGGTGGCCGGTCACCGGTAGACGGTTCGGGCGCCACGGGCCGCGCCGACCGGGCTGCCGGTCAGCGGTAGCCGGCCCGGTCGCGTCAGGGCAACGCGGGCGGGGTCTGCGGTAGCCGGCCCGGTCGCGCCAGGGCAACGCAGACGGGGTCAGCGGTAGACGCTGCGGTGCGCGGCGCCGATCACGCCCGCGTACAGGTCGCCGGTGAGCAGGCGGTCGCGGGCCAGGGCGGCGCGGGCGGCGTTTGCCCCGGGCGCGCCGTGCACCCCGCCGCCCGGATGCGCCGAGGCGCTGGCCAGGTAGAGCCGGTCCACCGGGGTGTCCGCGCGGCCCAGGCCGGGGATCGGCCGCAGGAAGAGCTGCTGGTACGCGGCCGCCGTGCCGCCGCCCAGCGCCCCGCCGACCAGGCTCGGTTCGGCCGCCTCCAGGTCGGCCGGGCCGGCCACGTGCCGCCCGACGACCAGCGAACGGAAGCCCGGGGCGGCCTCCTCCAGCACCTCCTCCATCCGCTCCACGTGCCCGATGACCTCCTCGGCCCGCCAGTGCCGGCGGAACGGCAGGTGCGTGTACGACCACAGCGACTCGGTGCCCGGCGGGGAGTGGCTCGGGTCGGCCACCGACATCTGCCCCACCAGCAGGAACGGGTCCCGCGGCACCTCGCCGCGGGCCAGCGCCCCCGCGTACGCGGTGAGCCCGTCCAGGTCGGCGCCCAGGTGCACGGTGCCCGCGCCGGCGATCGCCCGGTTCTTCCACGGCACCGGCGCCGAGAGCGCCCAGTCCACCTTGAGCGTGGAGCCGTCCCACCGGAAGTGCGCCAGGTCCTCGACCAGCCGGGGCGGCAACGCCGCCGGGCCGACCAGGTCCAGGTAGAGCGCCGGGGCGGGGACGTCGGCGAGCACGGCCCGCCGGGCCCGCCAGTCGGCGCCGTCTGCGGTGCGCACGCCCATGGCCCGGCCCCGGGCCGTGAGCACCCGGTCGACCCGGGCGCCGTACTCGATCCGGCCGCCCCGCTCGACCAGCCGGGCAACCAGCGCGTCGGTGATCCGCTGCGCGCCGCCGACCGGCACGGGCCAGCCGACCTGCTGGCCGAGCATGGCGAGCAGCCAGCCGTACACCCCGGAGCCGGCCTCCTCGGGCGACAGGTCGGTGTGCAGGGCGCAGCCGGCCAGCAGCGCGGGCCCGCCGTCGCCGGCGAAGAGTTCGTCGCCGAGCTTGCGCACCGGCACCACGAGCCGGCGGGCCAGCCGCAGCGCGCCGGCGACCTTCAGCCGGCGCAGCAGGGTCAGCCCGCCGCGTACCGGCGGGAACGGGCTGGTGATGGTGTCGAGCATCGGCTCGGCCACCTGGAGCCAGTCCGCGTACGCGTGCCGCCAGCGGTCGCCGTCGCCGGGGGCGAACGCCTCCAGCGAGGCCGCGGTGACGTCGAGGTCCCGGTTGACCACGGCCGCGCGGCCGTCCGGAAGCAGGTGGGCCAGCACGTCCGGGGAGTGGGTCCAGGACAGCCCGTGCCGCTCCAGGCCCAGGCCACGCAGCACCGGCGAGGCGTAGCCGAGCGGGTAGAAGGAGCTGTAGAGGTCGCTGAGGTAGCCGGGGGCGGTCACCTCGGCGGAGCGCACCGCCCCGCCGGGGACCTGGGTGGCCTCCAGCACCAGCACGTCCCAGCCCGCGTCGGCCAGCAGGTTCGCGGCCACCAGCCCGTTGTGCCCGGCCCCGATGACGACGGCGTCCGCGGTGGAAATCATCCGATCCGCCTACCCGGCCGGTTACCGGGCGAAACGCGTTTGCCTCGCCCGGGTCGGGGCATCCACTGCCGCATGTACACGGTTGCGCAGCTCATAGGTGGAGTCTGGGGTGCCGGGGGTGCGGGGGGCGAGCTGGTCGTACACGATCCGGCCGACGGCTCCCCGGTGACCACCGTGCCGGTGGCGACGGCGGACGAGGTGGCCAAGGCGGTCGAGGCGGCCCGGGGCGCGGCGGCGGAGTGGGCGGCGACCGCCCCGGCGGAACGGGCCGCGGCGCTGCACCGTGCGGCGGACGCGGTCGAGGCCGTCGCCGAGGAGCTGGCGCAGGCCACCACGGCGGAGATGGGCAAGCCGCTGGACGACGCGCGCGGTGGGGTGGCGGCGGGCATCGGCACGCTGCGACAGTACGCCGAACTCGGCCCGGTGCGGGGCGGGCGGACCCTGCACGGCGCTCCCTCCGCGCTGGACTTCATGGCTCCCGAGCCGCGCGGCGTGGTCGCCGCGATCACCCCCTGGAACGACCCGGTGGCGGTGTCCTGCGGTCTGCTCGGGGCGGCCCTGGTCACCGGCAACGTGGTGCTCCACAAGCCGAGTGAGCGCACCCCGGCGACCGGCTGGCTGCTGGCCCGGGCCCTGGACTCGGCGCTGCCGGCCGGGGTGCTGTCGCTGCTCGCCGGCGGCGCCGAGGTGGGCGCGGCGCTGGCCGGTCAGGAGGTGGACGTCGTCGCCCACGTCGGTTCCACCGCGACCGGCCGGGCGATCGCCGCCGCCGGCGCGCGCACCGGCGCGAAGGTGCTGCTGGAGAACGGCGGCAGCGACCCCCTCGTGGTGGACGCGGACGTGGACCCGGTCTGGGCGGCCGAGCAGGCGGCGCTGGGCTGCTTCGCCAACGCCGGGCAGATCTGCGTCGCGGTGGAGCGGATCTACGTGCACCGGGACGTGGCCGAGGACTTCGTCGACGCGCTGGTGGAGCGGGCCGAGGCGCTCGTCGTGGGCCCGGGCCGGTCCCCGGGGACCCAGCTCGGGCCGCTGGTCGACCGACGGCACCGGGACCACGTGCACGGGCAGGTCACCGCGGCGGTGGCCGAGGGGGCGCGGCTGCGCACCGGCGGCGGCGTGCCGGACGGGCCGGGCGCGTTCTACCCGGCGACGGTGGTCAGCGACTGCCGGCACGAGATGACGCTGGTCCGTGAGGAGACCTTCGGGCCGGTCGCCCCGGTGGTGGTGGTCGACTCGTTCAGCGAGGGGCTGCGCTGCGCGGCCGACTCCCCGTACGGGCTGGCCGCCACGGTGCTGACCGGCTCGATGAGCCACGCCCACCGGGCCTGGCGGGAGCTGCCGGTGGGCACCGTCAAGGTCAACGCGGTGTTCGGGGGCGCGCCGGGCGGCGCCGCGCAGCCGCGCCGCGGCAGCGGCCAGGGCTTCGGGTACGGCCCCGAGCTGCTCGACGAGTTCAGCACCGTGAAGGCGGTGCACATCGAGGCGCCGGGCGGCGGCCACTGGTGAGCGGCACGACGGGAGCCCGGGACCTGCGCGGTCCCGGGCTCCCGTGTCGTCGCCGGCCGGTCAGCGGCCGCCGCGGGCCTTGCGGGTGGCGTTGTTGTTCGCCTTCTCGATCGCCTTGACCAGCTCGGGCTTGCTCATCCGGGAGCGGCCCGGCACGTCGAGCTTCTTGGCGACCTCCATGAGGTGCTCCTTCTTCGCGTTGGCGTCCACCCCGCCGGCCGTGGGGGCCCGCCGGGCCGGGCCGCCGCCGGCCGCCTGCCGGTCGCTCGGGCCCTTGCGCCCCTTCGGCTCCCAGTGGTCGCCGACCTTCTCGAACTCGTGCTTGACCGCGGCGAAGGCGGTGCGGTGCGCCCGCTCCCCCTCGCCGTACGTCTCGACCGCCGAGTCGTGCGTCTTCTCCCAGGTCCGCTGCGCCTTGTCCGGGGAGCGCTTCAGCGTGCTGGGCAGTACCTCGCGCCCGGGCATCTCGTCCTCCTCCGTCTCCGTGGGATCCACTACGAATTCCCGCCCCCGCCCAGGGCAAACCGGCACCGGTTTGTCGGCTTCCCCCGCGGGGTACCGCCCGGGCCACCTGCCGGAGGTGCGCCGGCGGTGCGGAGGAGGCGGTCATGACGGCGACGGATGCGGCGGCCGGCGGCCGGCAGCGGGCCCGGATCCCCCGGCGGGTACGCCAGTTGAGCTGGGCCACCTGGCGCGGGGTGCTGGTCCGCGCCGGGCGCAGCTTCGTGAAGGACAACTGCGCCGACTGGGCCGCCGCGCTCACCTACTACGGGGTGCTGGCGCTCTTTCCCTCGACCATCGTGGTGGTCGCCCTGGTCGGGCTGGTCTCGGACGGGCCGCGCACCGTGGACACCGTGATCGACCTGGCCCGGGAGATCGGCGCCGGCTCGGTGGTGGGCAACGACGCCTTCGTCGCGGTGGTGCGCGGCGTGGTGGAGCAGCGGGGCCCGGCGAAGGTCCTGCTCAGCTTCGGTCTGCTCGGCGCGCTCTGGTCCGCGTCCGGCTTCATCGGCGCGTTCACCCGGGCCTCCAACGCTATCTACGGCGTCGAGGAGGGGCGGCCCTTCTACCGGCTGCGGCCGGTGCAGATCGGGCTCGCCGGGGTGTCGCTGGTGCTGCTCGCCGTGGTGGCCCTGGGGCTGATCGTCAGTGGCCCGATCACCGACTTCGTGGGCGACCGGCTGCACGCCGGCGGGCTGACCCGCCAGGTGTGGACGGTGGCGAAGTGGCCGCTGCTCGCGCTGGTGGCGATGACCCTGCTGTCCCTGCTGTTCTGGATCGCCCCGAACGTGCGGCAGCCCCGGTTCCGCTGGCTCACCCCGGGCGGCGCGCTGGCCCTGCTGGCCTGGGTGCTCGCCTCCTTCGGTTTCGGCCTCTACGTGGCCAACTTCGGCTCGTACGACGTGACCTACGGCAGCCTGGGCGCGGTCATCGCCTTCCTGGTCTGGCTCTACCTGTCCAACTGCGCGCTCATGCTCGGCGTCCAGGTCAACGCCGAACTCCAGCGGGGCCGGGTGATGCAGGCCGGCGTCGAGGACCCGAGCGAGCCGGTGCTGCCGCCCCGCGCCCCGGCCGAATCCTGACCGGCTTGGCCCGGTTCGGGGGCCGATGACCGGCTCGACCGGCCTCCGCCGGTTTACCGGCGGCCCCCTCGGGCATGTCTGTCGGCATGGAGCGTGGCAGCAGCAAGCACTCACCGAGAGTCGACGAGCAGATGAGCAGCGAGGTGAGCGGCCTCGTCCAGGGGCCGGGCACCGGAGGCTCGCGGGTCGACGAGTTCCGCCAGCCGGAGCCTGCGGGCGAGGACCAGCCGGAGCCGAAGACGGTGACGGCCGGCGCGAGCCGCGGCGGCAACCCGCAGGGCATGAGCATGGACGACGTCGAGGAGCGTAGTCGGCTCGGCCGGTTCATCACCATGAGCGCCCTGCCCGGTGACCGCGACACCCTGGTGGCCAACGCGCGGGAGAACCAGGCGCCCGCCGACATCGTCGCCGCCCTGGAAGGACTTCCCGAGGGCACCAGTTACCAGACGGTTTCCGAGGTGTGGGCCGCGCTCGGGCACAAGAACGAGACGACGCGCTGGTGAGCGGACCGGCCCACGGTCCGCGAGCAACACCGGCGGGACAGGAGGAACACTGACATGAGTGGCGTTATGGAGCACGTGGACGTGGCCGTACCCGTCCGCACCGCGTACGACCAGTGGACGCAGTTCGAGGAGTTTCCGCACTTCATGGAGGGCGTGCAGGAGGTCCGGCAGCTCTCCGACACGATGACCCACTGGACGGTGGAGATCGCCGGCGTGAAGCGCGAGTTCGACGCCGAGATCACCGAGCAGCTGCCCGACGAGCGGGTGGCCTGGCGCTCCACCGGGGGCACCCAGCAGGCCGGTGTGGTGACCTTCCACCGCCTGGACGAGGCGAACACCCGGGTCACACTGCAGATGGAGTTCGAGCCGCAGGGTGCGGTCGAGAAGGCCGGCGACAAGCTGGGCGTGGTCGACCGCCGGGCCAAGGGCGACCTGGCGCGGTTCAAGCAGTTCATCGAGCGGCGCGGTCAGGAGACCGGCGCCTGGCGCGGCACCGTCGACCGGCCGACCCCCTGATCGTCCCCCGAAACACGGACCCCGATGGCCGCCGGTGCTCCGGCGGCCATCGCCGTGTCCGGGGCCGTTTGCGATCATCCGGCCCGGGTACCGCAGGGGAATGACCGACAACGACAGCCACGTGTGGCGCGACGAGGAACGCACTCCCCTGCGCGAGCTGGACCGCGCGCTCGCCGGGTCGTCCCTCGACGGGCAGGCGGACGACGTCACGGGCAACGACGCCGGCGAGGAGTCCGCGTTCGGCCACGGACCGGAGGCGGTGGACCGGGGCGCCGGCCCGGAGGCCGAGCGGCGGGAGATGACCGACGCGGACCGGGCGTACCGGCCGTCGACCACCGGCCGGACCGGCCCCGACAACATGTGAGCCCGTCCCCGGGCGGCCGGAGGGCTCGCCCGGGGTTCAGCCGGCCCGGCGGGCCTGCCGGGCGCCGGCGGCGTGCAGGGCGACGAGCGCCACCGCGAGCACCACGAGCGTCGGGCCGAGCGCGGCCACCGAGACCCGGGCCAGCAGCACCCCGACCGCGGCCGGCACCAGGGCGGCGCCCAGGCCGGCCGCGCCGATCTGCAGCCCGATGGTCCGGTCCGCGTGGTCGGGGCCCACCCGTTCCGCCGTGGTCAGGGTGAGCAGCGGGAACACCGGCGCCGCCGCGAAACCCACCACCAGCAGGCCGGCCACGGTCACCCAGCCCGGGGCGGGCAGCGCGATGAGCACTGCTCCCCCGGCCATGCCGAGCAGGCTCCCCCGCAGCACCCGGGCGCTGCCCAGCCGCTCCGCCACCACCCCCTGCACCACCCGCCCCACGAAGAGGCTCCCCCAGTAGCCGGAAACGCAGAGCCCGGCCACCGCGGCGGACAACCGTCGTCCCTCGGTGAGCAGCAGGAACGCCCACAGGCCGGTGGACACCTCGATCGCCACGTAGACGGCGAAGGCGGCCCCGCCGAGCCACACGGCCGGCAGCCGCAGCGTCGCACCGATCGGGGTGGGCCGCGCCGGCCCGGCCCCGGCGGGCTCGCCGGGCACCACCTGCGGCGCGATCGGGTCCGGCGGCAGGGCCGCGCCGGCCGGCGGGCCGCCGCGCCAGAGCCGCACGGTGAACGCGAACGCGGCGGCCAGGACGAGCTGGGCGGCGGCGACCAGGGCGTACCCCCAGCGCCAGCTCAGGCCGGCGCCGAGCACGGCGGTCATGATCAGCGGCCCGATGGCCACGCCGAGCCCGAAGAACGCGTGCATCCAGTTCATGTGCCGGGGGCCGAAGGCGGCGGCCGCGTATGCGTTGAGCCCGGCGTCGATCGCCCCGGAGCCGAGCCCGAGCACCAGCGCGAAGCCGACCATCACGGCGAGCGCGGGGGTGGACGCGTACCCGGTCAGGGCGACGCCGGCCAGGAGGGTGCTGCCGGCGAGCAGCCAGCCGACGCCGAGCCGGGCCAGGGTGAACCCGGCGAGCACGCTGGAGGTCAGGTAGGCCGCCGTGCCCGCCGTGAGCACGACCCCGACGGCCTCGGTCGGCACGCCCAGGTCGAGCCGGATGGAGGGCCAGCCGACCCCGATCAGGCCGTCGGGCAGCCCGAGGCTAACGAAGGCCAGGTAGGCCAGGAGCAGCAGGGCCGGGCGGGGCGGAGCGGGGGCGCGGGACACGAGACCCCATACTGCCCAGCCCGTGCCGGTCCCGGACGACCGGGGCCGGCCACCCTGGCGCCGAACTCAGCCGAAACGACAAAAAGTGCGATACGGACGGTCGGGAAAACGGACAGCCCATCCAGAATCGGCCGAACGGCTGACGGCGATGCCCCTGCCCCGCGTAAGACTTTCGGGATGCAACAGGGCTCCGGTTTCCTCTCCCAGCGTCAGCGCCGCCTGGCGTGGCTCGGCTTCCTGCTCGCCGCGATCCAGGCCCCCGTCGCCGCCAAGCTGGTCGACGACAGCTCCTGGCTGTTCAGCCTCGTGGTGGCGCTCATGGTGGCGACCGTGATCGTCGCCGACGACGGCGTCCGCCGCACGGCGCAGGCCCGCTCCTCCGACTGATCAGCCCTCGGCGGGGCGCGCCTCGTGCCCCGGCCGACCCGGGCTGCGGCGGCGTTCCTTCATCTCCGCCTCGTAGAGGTGCCGCCGGCCGCCGACCAGTTCCTCGCGGGCCCGCCGGTCCAGCTCCCGGAAGAGCGCGTAGTAGCCGTCGTCGAAGTCCTCGACGATCTGGAAGGTCCAGCGTCCCGCGATCACGTTGCGGCCCAGCAGGTCCTCCTTCACCCGTGCGGCCAGCTCCGGGTGCCCGGCGGAGCGGAACAGCTCCACGGCGTCGTCGAGCATCAGGTCGGCGTGCCCGATCAGCTGGTGCAGCGAGTAGAGGTGCCCCCGGGCCCGCTCGACGCACTCCAGCGCCTCGCTGAGCTTGCCCAGGGCCTCGACCGTGGCGTCACTCACGCCGGCCGGCCGGCGGTGCGCCTGGTCCGGTCCGTCCACCTGCTGTCCCATTCCGTTCCTCCGCGGGGTCGCGTGCGCGGTCTGCGCGGTATCCCTTCTGCCCCGCGGCGCGCCGCTCAATCCCGGCGGGCGAGGCCGCGCATCGCCCGGACGACCCGGGCATCGGCCGGTCGGCCGAGGCCGCCCCGCTCCCGGCAGGGCTAGCCTCGGTCACCATGCGTGTGCCGAACAACCGGGTGGCGACCCGTTCCGCGGCGGTGGCCGCCAGGTCCAGCCTCACCACGCTCACCGCCGCTGTCGGCACCACGGGCCTCGCCGCGGCCGCCGCCAACCCCGGCCTGCTCGCCGCGGTCGACCAGCACGCCGCCGCCGTCCGCGACAGCCTGGACGGCGACCGCCGCCTGCTGACCGTCGCGGCGCTCGCCGGATACGCCGAGGGTGTGCGCGACGCGGCACGGGAGCACGGCTGGCAGCCGCCGGTCGAGCCGGTCGACTGGTCGGAGCCGGACTGGCTGCTCACCCGCCTGCTCGCGGTCTGCCTGCTGACCCGCGCGCTGGACCCCCGCGACCTGGCCTGAGACACGGCGGAGGGTGCCCGCGATTCGCCCCGCGGACACCCTCGTCGCCCCGTTGTGCTCAGCCGTTCGGCCGGCGGAACTGCTGCGTCTCGTCTCCGGCGTTGCCGGACCGGTACGTGCCCTGCGCCCCCGACATCGACGACTGCGGCATGGCCGGGCTGGGCTGGCCGCCCCGGTCGGCCATCTGCCGCTCGTAGTCGCTGCGGCCGGCGCCCTGCGCCTGGCGCTGCTGCTGGAACGCACGGGACTCCTCGGCGGCCCGGTTGAGCCACCCCTCCCAGCGGTTCTGCATCGGCTTCACCAGACCACCGCCAACGCCGATGACCAGGATGCCGGCGATGGTGCCGAGGAACGCGATGAGCACCGGCGTGGTGACCGTGGTGGCGATGCCCACCTGGTTCAGCGCGGCGATCACGCCGAGCGCCAGGATGAAGACCGCCGTCAGGTCGGCCAGCACCCGGCCGTACGAGAGCCCACCGAGGGCGCCCGAGACCAGGTCCCGCACCGCGTTGGCGATGGCGGCGGCGATGACCACGATGACGATCGCCACGAAGGCCCGCGGCAGCCAGGACACCACACCCCGGATCAGGTCACTGATCGCGTTGGGTCCCCACACCCCGAAGGCGAACTGCAGGGTGAACAGCAGGACCGCGTAGTAGGCCAACTTGGCCAGGATGTCGCTGGCGTCGTACCTCGTGCGTTCGAGCGCGCGTTTGATGCCGCCACGTTCGACGGCTCGGTCGAATCCCACCCGTTCCAGTGCCGCGTCCACGATTTTGAGTACGGCTCGGGCGATGAGCCAGCCCACCACGAGGATCGCGATGAACGCGATGGCCCTCGGGATGAAGAGCAGCACCGACCTCCAGAAATCGGTCAGGGCGTCACCGATGTCGGCCTGCCCGACCGCGAGGGTTTTCGGCATGTTGTCCCTCCTGTCGCGTGAACTGCGCCGCCCGCATACCCGGTCGCGTCGGCAGCACGCCGAGCCGACCCGGGGCAATTTCCCGACATGACCGGGCGAACCACCCGTGACCTGCACCAACACCCGCGATCGGACCACTCGGCGGCCGACGCGCGCGCGTGATCGAAACCCGACCGCCAGGCTCCGGTTAGGCTGCGTTCATGCCAGGCACCGTCGGGCGGGTCCCCACGCCATCAGCCCCCACCCCGGGAGCGGGCGCCGGACCGGGCGCGACCGGATCCGGCGCGGCCACCGTCCTGGCCCACCCGTGGGCGGCCACGCCGCTCGGCCCGCCGGACGGCTGGGATCCGGCGGTCCGTGCCGTGGTCGACCTGGTCCTCGCGTCCCCGGTGCCGATGGCCCTGCTCTACGGCGAGGACCTGGTCCTGCTCTACAACGACGGGTACGCGGAGCTGATCGGCGACCGGCACCCGGCGGCGCTCGGCCGGCCGGCCGCGGAGGTGTTCGCCGACCTCTGGCACGACCCCGCCGCCGGCGAGGTGGTCAGCCGGGTCTACCGGCGGGGTGAGCCCTACCTGGAGCGGGAGGCGGTGCTGCCGGTCGACCGGCACCGTGCCGGTTCCGCCGAGCCGGCCGTGTTCACCCGGGGCTACTCCCCGGTCCGCGACTCCACCGGGCGGATCATCGGCGTGCTCACCGTGGCCGCCCAGACCACCCAGGTCACCCAGCAGTTGCAGAGCCTGAGCGACTTCGCGGCGGCGCTGTCCGGCACCCTCACCCTGGACGACGTCGCGCGGGTCACGCTGCGCTACTGCCTGCACTCCTTCGACGCCGACCGGGTCTCGTTCACGGTCGACGAGGGCTCCGCCTGGCGGATGGTCCGCCGGGTCCGGGGCGAACTGCTGGACGAGGCCGACGAGCGGCTGCCGCCGCTGTGGCGCCGGCTGCCCGCCGACTCCGCCCTGCCGATCGCGGTGACCGCACGCAGCGGGGTGTCGTCCTTCGTCGCCGACGGCCAGCCGCTACGGGACACGGCGGCGGACCGGCACGACCAGAAGATCCGGGCGATGGCCTCGCTGCCGCTGCGCTCGACCGTCATCCGTGGCGCGCTGACCGTCGGCTACCAGGCCGCGCACCCCTGGTCACCCGCGGAACGGGCGCTGCTCGCCGCCTCGGCGGAGCTGGTCGGCCAGGCCGCCGAGCGGGCCCGCCGCTTCGAGACCCAGCACGGCACCGCCCAGCTGTTGCAGCGCAGCATGCTCCCGGAGCAGCTGCCCGACCTGCCCCGGCTGCGGATCGCCGCCCGCTACGACCCCGGCGTCGACGGCAACGCCGCCGGTGGCGACTTCTACGACGCGTTCGTGCTGCCCACCGGCGCGCTGGGCGTGGTCCTCGGCGACGTGGCCGGGCACGACGTGCAGGCCGCCGCCCGGATGGGCCAGGTACGCGCCGCGCTGCGCGCGCTGGCCCTCTCCGACCCCCGGCCGGACGCGGTGCTCGGCGGCCTGGACCGGCTGGTCGCCAGCCTGGGCACCGAGGGCGGCACACACGAGCTCTTCGTGACCGTGGTGTTCGGGGTGATCGAGGCCGACCGGGGGCAGGTCACCCTGGCCAGCGCGGGCCATCCCGCGCCCCTGATCCGGCGCTGCCCCACCGACGGCGAGCCGATCGCCGAGTACGTCGAGGTGCCGCCCGCGCCGCCGCTGGGGCTGGGCTGCCACCCGCGGACGGTGACCGTGCCGTTCCGCCCCGGCGACACCCTCCTGCTGTTCAGCGACGGGGTGGTGGAGCGGCGCTGGCAGGACCTGACCGCCGGCCTGACCGGGTTGGGCGCGGCGGTGACCGCCGCCAGCAGCGGCGACCCGCGGGCGCTCTGCGCGGTGGCGACCGCCGCGGTTCCGGGTGCCACCGAGGACGACGTGGCCGTGCTGGCCGTGGAACACGCGGTCAAGCCGAGCCGGTCGGCCGGCATGGAGGTGCCGGCCGAGCCCACCGCGCCGAGCCGGGTCCGGCACTGGATGACCGCCCAGCTCACCGACTGGCAGGTGCCCGAGGCGGTGGTCGGCGCGGCCGTGCTCTGCACCAGCGAGCTGACCACCAACGCCCTGCTGCACGCCGGCACCGCCGCCCGGGTCGAGATCGACCTGAGCCCGGAGCGCCTGCTGGTCTCGGTGGCCGACTCCGGCACCCGGGGGCAGGTGACCCGGGCGCAGACCGACACGCTGAGCAGCCGGGGCCGCGGGCTGGGGCTGATCGAGGAGCTGAGCGACGCCTGGGGCACCGACCCCACGGTGCGCGGTTCGACGGTCTGGTTCGAGATCCTCATCCCGTCCGGGTGAGTCGCGCGTCGGGGCCGACCCGGACGGGTAGGAGGGTGCCATGCCTGACGACAACCGCTGCGGTGTCCTCTTCGACGTGGACGGCACCCTGGTCGACACCACGTACCTGCACACGGTGAGCTGGTGGGAGGCGCTCCGCCAGGGCGATCACCGGGTGCCCATGGCGCGGATCCACCGGGCCATCGGGATGGGTTCGGACAAGCTCCTCGACCACCTGCTCGGCGCCGAGCGGGACCGGGACGCGGACGGCAAGCTGCGCGACACCCACGACGCGCTGTACACCGAGTACTGGGAGCGGCTCGTGCCGCTGCCCCGGGCGGTGGACCTGCTGCGTGCCTGCGCGGCCCGCGGGCTGCGGGTGGTGCTGGCCACCTCGGCGGCCGAGCACGAGGTGGCCGCCCTGCGGGCCGCCCTCGACGCCGACGACGTGATCGACACGGTGACCTCCTCGGCGGACGCGGAGGAGAGCAAGCCGGCGCCGGACATCCTGGCGGCCGCGCTGGCCCAGTCGGGGCTGGCCGCCGAGCGGGTCGTGTTCGTCGGCGACTCGGTCTGGGACGTCGCCGCCGCCGGCAAGCTGGACGTGCCCTGCATCGGTCTGACCTGCGGCGGCACCAGCCGCGGCGAGCTGGCGGGCTCGGGCGCGGTGGCCGTCTACGACGACCCGGCCGCCCTGCTGGACGGTCTCGCCGACAGCGCGATCGCCGCCCTCACCGATCCGACGAGGTCGGTTCGCGCCCCGCGCCGCGCCGGTGCCACGGTGACCGGTCCCACCGGGGAGAAGACGGACACGGAGGCATAGCCGGCACCGCTTCGGGGCACTGGTGACCACCTGCCCGCACCGTGGGCGGCGGAAGGGTGGTGCCGTGGAACCGGTCGATGTCGCGTTCGCCCTGCTGGGCGTCGGTGCGCTGCTGGCAGGGATCCTGCCCCGGGTGCTGGAGCACCGGCCGTTGTCGATGCCGATCGCTTTTCTCGGCCTCGGCATGCTGGTGTTCGTGCTGCCCACCGGGCTGCCGACCCCGGACCCGCTGCGCTGGCCGGAGCTGACCACCCATCTCACCGAGGTCGGCGTGATCGTCGCGCTGATGGGCGCCGGCCTCAAGATCGACCGGCCGTTGAGCTGGGCGCGCTGGTCGTCGACCTGGCGGCTGCTGGCCGTGGCCATGCCGCTGTGCATCGCCGCGGTGGCGGTGCTCGGCTGGTGGTGGGCCGGCCTGGTGCCGGCCGCGGCGCTGCTGCTGGGCGCCGCGCTCGCCCCGACCGACCCGGTGCTCGCCTCCGACGTGCAGGTGGGCGAGCCGACCGACGTGGAGGACTCGGAGGACGAGGTGCGCTTCGCGCTCACCTCGGAGGCCGGGCTGAACGACGGGCTGGCCTTCCCCTTCGTGTACGCGGCCATCGCGATCGCCACCACCAGCCTCGCCCCGGCGGACTGGCTGGCCCACTGGCTCGCCGTCGACGTGCTCTACAAGCTCGCCGTCGGGGTGGGCGGCGGGCTGCTCGTCGGCTGGCTGCTCGGCAAGCTCTTCTTCCGGGCCCCGAGCAACCTGCGACTGGCCCGGCACGCCGAGGGCTTCCTGGCCCTCGCCGCGACCTTCCTGGCGTACGGGCTGGTCGAGGTGGTCGGCGGGTACGGCTTCCTGGCCGTCTTCGTGGCCGCCCGGGCGATTCGCGCGGCGGAACGCACCCACGAGTTCCATTCGGTGCTGCACGACTTCGCGGAGCAGGTCGAGCGGCTGCTCACCGTGCTGTTGCTGCTGCTGCTCGGCGGTGCGGTGATCGGCGGGCTGCTCGCCCCGCTGACCTGGCCGGCGGCCCTGGTCGGGCTGGCCCTCGTGTTCGTGATCCGGCCGCTGGCCGGCTGGCTGTCACTGCGGGGCGCGCCGGGCCGCCCGGCCGAGCACTGGGTGATCTCGCTGTTCGGCATCCGCGGCGTCGGCTCGTTCTTCTACCTGGCGTACGCCACCAGCAAGACGGAGTTCCCGCAGGCGGAGGTGGTCTGGGCGACGGTCGGCCTGGTCGTGGTGGTCTCGGTGGTGGTGCACGGGATCGCCGCCACCCCGGTCATGCAACTGCTCGACCGTGCCGGCGAGCGGACCCGGGACGCCTCAGAGCGGGGCCGGACGGACGAACCCGCCCTGGACGGCGTCCGGGGCTGACCGGGGCGCCGGCACCAGCCGGGCGGCCGGCAGCTCCAGGTGCACCCGCACGGTGGTCATCCCGTCGGCGACGTGCACGTCCACCAGGTCGCAGAGCCGGTGCACCAGCAGCAGGCCCCGGCCACGCACGCCGGTCGCGGGCGGCGGGATCCGGCCGGCCAGGGGATCGGTCAGCTCACCCGGGCCGCTCACCTCACAGACGAGGTGGCCGGCGGCGGCCCAGCACCGGGCGGTGGCCGGCCCGGCGCCGTGGGTGAGCGCGTTGGAGGCCAGCTCGGTGACGGCGATCCGCAGGTCGTCGACGCGTTCCGCGGCGAGCCCGGCGGCCTCGGCGACGGCGGCCACCGCCGCGCGCAGCGACCCCAGGCGCTCCGGCCGGACGGGCTCGGCGAGCGCGTCACCGGGCGGCGGGGGCAGCGGGCGGGCCAGCCGGCGCAGCACCGACCGGGGCGGCCGGTAGCCGGCGCTGGGCCGGGCCACTCCCCCGCTGACCAGCCAGGGGTGGGTCCGGGCGACGTCGGCCAGCGCCCGGGCCGGCAGCCGGGACCGGTCGAACAGGCAGCGCACGGTGATCGACTGGTCGGCGAGGCCGAGGTTGATGATCGCTTCGTGCTCGACGCAGTGCCGGTACGCGGCCGCCCGCCGGCCGGGCCAGAGCGGCTCTCCGACGACGCGGACCCGGCGGCCCGGGAACCGGTGGACGAAACTCCGCAGCGTGGTGGGGATGATGGCCGCCGGGTTCCGCCCGATCACCGCCATGTCGGCCAGCTCGACACCGTCGAGCAGGTCGAGCAGCGGCCGGACCAGGGACAGCCGGTGGGTGGGCACGGCGACCAGCACGGGCTCGCCGGCTGCCCGTCCGGCCTCGACGAACCCGCCCACGGCGGCACGGTAGTCCCGGTCGTCGGCGTAGAACAGGGCGTCGTGGCGCAGCCCATCCTCCGGGAACGGCGACCGGTCGACGCCGGTCCTGCCGTTCCCCGGCCGACTGCCGGCGCCGCTCACTGCCCGTGCACCTCCCCGACGAAGGATACCCGTGGGTGACGAGCCGCCTGCGCGCAGTGGCACCGGTCAGCCACGGTCCGCCATGAGCCGGGCGGCCAGGACGCGGCCCAGGTCCCGGCCGGAGCGCCAGGCGCCCTGCACCCGCGGCCGCCCGAAGGCGTCGCCGGCCAGGCCGATCCCGTCGTCGTCCAGGTGGTAGCCGCCGTCGCCGCCGGCGGCCGGTTTCGCGTACGTCCAGCGGTGCACGTGGGTCAGCTCGGCCGGTTCGGGCAGGCCGAACAGGTCGCGGACGGCCTGCTCGATCGCCGGGCCGGCGGCGGTGGGCTGGAGCAGGTGCCCGGCGGCGAACCCGGAGGTGGTGTGCGCGACCAGCACCGGGGCGCCGTCGCCGCGCCGGTCGCCGTCGTCACAGACCGAACTCAGCACCGGATGCTCGTTGACGAACGCGCCCCGGAAGTCCGGCCAGCGGCGGGCCGGGAAGCGCAGCACCCCGGCCAGCGCGGAGGACCAGCGCTGGGCCGCGACCGCCCGGGTGGCCGCTTCCAGCGCGGGGTCGAGCAGCAGGGCGGCCTGCGGGCCCGGCATGGCGAGCACGACCGCCCCGGCGGCGCGGCCGTCCACGCGGGGGCCCGGCTCGACGGTCATGACCAGGCGGTTGTGCGCCACCGGCAGGTCACCGGCCAGGTGCTCCACGAGCGAGCGGAGCCCTCGCGGGGCCGCCCAGCGCATCGGGCCGGGCACGTCCTCGCGCCCCCGCGGCCCGTACGCGACGAGCGTGTCGGTCCACTCCCGGGCCAGGCCGGCGGCCCGCCACCCGTCGACCACCGCGGCGAAGTCCGGGTCGTCGACGGTGAAGTAGGCGGCGCCCAGGTCGGCGGGGCGGCCCTCGAAGCGCTTGGTGGCCATCCGCCCGCCGGTCACCCGGGCCCGTTCCCGGACCTCCACCGGGATGCCGGCCCGGGCCAGCTCGGTCGCGCAGGCCACCCCGGCGATGCCCGCGCCGACCACCACCACACCCGCCCGGTCCGCAGTCACGCAGATGATCGTAGGCGGCGGCCGGCATGAAGACCGCGCCACGGGGGTAGTGGTACACCTGTTCGAGGGAGAGGTGATCATCATGGCCGAGCGCAGCAACGGCAGCAGGGACAACGTCAACCCGGACGCCGCCGTGAAGGACCCGGACGACTGGGTCACCGGCGACGAGCCGCCGACCGCGGCCCAGGAGTCGTACCTGCACACCCTGGCCCGGGAGGCGGGCGAGGAGGTGCCGGACGGGCTGACCAAGGCCGAGGCGTCCCGCCGCATCGACGAGCTCCAGGCGGAGACCGGTCGCGGCCGATGACTCAGCGCGGGGGCAGGCGGTGCAGCTCGACCCGGTCGAGCCGCCCCGCCGCCACCCGCGCGGTCAGGTAGGTGGCGTGCGGCTGGGCCCGCCGGTCGGTGGGTGAGCCGGGGTTGAGCAGCCGCAGGCCGCCGGGGGCGACTGTGTCCCACGGGATGTGGGAGTGCCCGAACACCAGCAGGTCGCAGTCACCGAACGCGGCGGCGCAGCGCTCCTCCCGGCGGGTCTTCGGCCCGGTCTCGTGCACCACGGCGACCCGCAGCCCGTCCAGCTCGACGCGGGCCACCTCGGGCAGCCGGGCGCGCAGCGGCGGGCCGTCGTTGTTGCCGTACACGCCGACCAGCCGGCGGGACCGGGCCTCCAGGGCGTCCAGCAGCGACACGTCCACCCAGTCGCCGGCATGCAGCACCACGTCGGCGGCCTCGACCGCCGCCCAGAGCGGCTCGGGCAGGTCCCGCGCCCGCTTCGGCACGTGCGTGTCGGCCATGATGACCAGCTCCATCCCCCGATCCTGCCCGCCGCCGGGCCCGCTGTCGCGGTGGCGGCCCCCACCAGGACCGGGTCGGGCTCAGGCGCCCTGGTCCTCCATCTCGTGGGTCGGCCCGGCCGGCGCGCCGGTCCGGCCGCCGAGCCGCCCGGCGGCCGCCGTGATCCGGCCCGCGGCGTTGATCAGGCCGATGTGTGAGAAGGCCTGCGGGAAGTTGCCCAGTTGCTCGCCGGTGGCCTCGTCGATCTGCTCGGCGTAGAGGCCGAGGTCGTTGACCCGCGCGGCGAGCTGCGCGAACAGCCGGCGGGCGCGGTCCAGCTCGCCGGCCTCGGCCAGGCCGGCGGCCAGCCAGAACGAGCAGATCAGGAAGCCCGCCGGGTCGCCGTCCCAGCGGCGCAGCAGGCCGTTGCGGGACAGCTGGCGCTCCATCAGGTCGATGGTGGCGCGCATCCGCGGGTCGGCGGCGGGCAGGAAGCCCACCAGCGGCATGATCAGCACCGAGGCGTCCAGCTCGTCGGAGTCGAAGGCGCCGGTGTACGCCCCGACCCGGTCATTCCAGCCCCGGCGGAGCACCGCCGCGCGCACCTCGTCGCGGGCGGCCGCCCAGCGCGCCACGTCGGCGGGCTCGCCGATGCGGGTGCCGAACCGGACGGCCCGGTCCAGCGCGGTCCAGCACTGCACCTTGGACGACACGTAGTGCCGCTCCACGTCGCGCGCCTCCCACATCCCGGCGTCGGGCCGGCGCCACTCTCCCACCGCCTGGTCGGCGAGGTCGTGCAGCAGCTGCCGCACCTCGGCGGACATCGGGTCGAGGTAGTACCGCATCAGCCACGCCGCGTCGAGCACCTCGCCCAGCACGTCGGTCTGCCGCTGCCGCCAGGCCTCGTTGCCGATCACGACCGGCCGGCTGCCGGCGTATCCGGCGAGGTGGTCGAGGCCGTGCTCGGTGAGGTCCCGCTCGCCCTCGACGCCGTACATGATCGGCACCGGCTCGTCGCCGATCCGGCCCATCGCCCGCGCCACCCAGCTGAACTGCCGGTCCGCCTCGTCGGGGCAGGCGGCCAGCCAGAGCGCCTGGAGGGTGAGGCTGAAGTCGCGGAGCCAGACGAACCGGTAGTCGTAGTTGCGGTCGCCGCCCAGCTTCTCGGGGATCGAGGTGGTGGCCGCCGCGACCACCGCCCCGCTGGGCCCGTAGGTCATCCCCTGCACCACCATCGCGCTGCGGCGGACCAGATCGCGATAGTCGCCGTGGTAGTCGTGCAGGTCGGCCCAGGACCGCCAGCCGGCGACCGCGTCGGCCAGCACCTGGTCGGCGTCGGGCAGCGCCGGCGCGCCGGCCCGGTAGGTCGGGGCGTACCCGAGGGTGAAGTGGTGGGTGCTGCCGGGGCGGGCGGTGAACCGCCCGGACGCGGCGCCCTCGCCGCAGGTCAACGGCACGTTGGCGCGCAGCTCCAGCCGGCAGGCGCCGGCCGTCGCCCCGATCACCCCGTCGGTCTCGGTGAGGTAGGCGTTGACCCGGCCGTACTCGAAGCGGGGCGCGTAGTCGACCCGCATCGGCACCTCGCCGCTGAGCCCCTCGACCACCCGGGCCAGCACCCGGGGTGACTGCAGCCCGATCCGGTGACCGCGCGCGCCGGGTTCCAGCGCCAGGGCGTCGGTGACGGCCGCCGTCCCGGTCGCGGTGGTGAAGACGGTACGCAGCACGAGCGTGTCGTCCAGATAGGACCGGGTGCTGGTGAACTCGCCCGCGGGCCGGATGCTCCAGTGCCCGGCCGCGTCGTCGAGGAGCCGGCCGAACACCGACGGTCCGTCGAAGCGGGGCGGGCACCACCAGTTGACCGCGCCGGCCCGGTCGACCAGGGCGGCGCTGTGCCCGTCGGCGAGGAAACCGTGCTCGCTGATCCGTCCGGTCCGCACGGGGATGGCTACCCGGCCCGGCGGTCGCCATGCGCCGCCATTGGTGCGGACGGGCGCGTTACCGCCCGACGGGGGTGGGAACGCGTCGGGTTGACGAAGGAGGAGCTCATGACCAGTCCCTCGAGTCCGACCGCGGCCTGGCGGCCCGGGATGCCGGGCAGCGACAACCTCCCGTCCGGTCCGGGCGGCCGCCCGTTGCCGCCCAGCGGGGACGGACACGGGCCGCAGGCCGGCCCGCCGACCGTCACGATCGGGTCGTACCCGGACTATCCGTCCGCCCAGCGGGTGGTGGACTATCTGGCCGACAACCGGTTCCCGGTGGAACGCACCGCGATCGTGGGGACGAACCTCACCCTGGTCGAGACGGTGATGGGGCGGCTGACCACGGGCCGGGCCGCCCTGGTCGGCGCGGGCACGGGCGCGTGGTTCGGCCTGTTCATCGGGTTGCTCTTCGGCATCTTCACGGCGGGCAACTGGATCGCGGTGATCCTGGTGGGCCTGGTGATCGGCGCGATCTGGGGTGCCGTGTTCGGCGCGGTGGCACACGCCATGACCGGGGGCCAGCGCGACTTCACCTCGGCCAGCTCGCTGCGGGCCAGCCAGTACGCGGTCACGGTGGACGCGGACGTGGCCGAACAGGCCCGGCAGCTGCTCGGCCGGATGCACCTGACCCCGACCGGCGCCACCGCCCGCTGACCGGCCGGTCCCGACGCCCCGGCGCGCCCGTCGCGCCGGGGCGTCACGCGGTCAGTGGTATGACCGCTCGCCGGCGCGGATCGGGACGTCGACCCGGTTCTCCGGCGGGGCCAGCGGGCAGGCCCACCGGTCGTCGTAGGCGCAGCTCGGGTTGTAGAGGTAGTTGGCGTCGAGGCGGACCCGGTTGCCGGACAGCACGGTCAGGCCGCGCCCGAAGGTCCCCTTCACCGTGTCGGTGAGGTAGCGCCCGCCGCCGTACGCCTCGGCGCCGCAGGTGGCGTCGCGGACCGGCAGGAACAGCCCGCCCCCGTACGCCTCGATCCACCACAGGGTGAGTGGCCCCCAGGGCGTCTCGGCGACCGCCACCCGCCGGTACCGCACGACGCCGTCGGGCCCGCCGGTGTCGATGCTCTCGGTGCCGGAGGCGGGGCGCAGGGGCGCCTCGACCACCGCCGACGGGTCGGGCGGGAACCAGCGCAGCCCCGTGAAGCCGGGCCGGTCGGCCGCCGGCAGGGGGCTGCTGGGGTGGTCGCGGAACAGCTCGTCCCGGGCCGCCCGGAAGGCGGCCAGGTCGAGGTCGGAGAGGTAGAGCCGCGCCACCCGCTCACGCCAGTCCTGCACGTCGAGATCATCCACCCTCCGACCCTAGCCCGACGCTTTGGTTCAGATTCGAAAATCACCGCTGTACGTCAGCACTGTTGCGCGGCTCACCTCGCCGGTGGAGGGGTTGTTTAAATTTTAAGTAGTGCTACTCTCGTAGCCATGACGGACAGCCTGGACCCCGAGCGGTTGGCCTGCTGGCGCGCCTACATCGAGGCGAGCCAGCGGCTGTTCACCCAGCTCGAGGACGACCTGCGCGCCGACAGCGAGCTGAGCTTCGCCGACTACCACGTGCTGGTGCTGCTCTCCGAGGCGCCCGGGCAGCGGCTGCGGATGGGTGAGCTGGCCGGCCGGCTCGTGTTCTCGCCGAGCCGGCTGACGTACCAGATCTCCTCCATGCAGAAGCGCGGCCTGGTGGCCCGGGAGTCCTGCCCGGACGACCGGCGCGGCAGCGAGGCGGTGCTCACCGCCGCCGGGCTGCTGACGCTGCGCGAGGCCGCTCCGCACCACCGGCGCTCCGCGCGCACCCACCTGATCGACGACCTCGACGACGCCGAGGTCGCCTGCCTCACCCGGGTCTTCGAGCGACTCGGCCGGCGCCTCCGCGCCGACCGCGACGCGTCGTCCACCCCGGCCGACAAGTAAGGAGACCCGAGATGCCCGCGATCACCGTCGACGACGTCCTCGTCCTGCCCCGCCTGCCGGAGCTCGGCGAGTCCACCACCTACCGTCCGGTCCGCCGGCTGACGACCGCGCCGAGCGGCTACGAGGGCGAGGGCTTCCCGGTCCGCCGGGCCTTCGCCGGCGTCCCGATGACCGAGCTGGACCCGTTCATCCACCTCGACCAGATGGGCGAGGTCGACTACGCGCCGGGCGAGCCGAAAGGCACCCCGTGGCACCCCCACCGGGGCTTCGAGACGGTGACCTACATGATCGACGGGATCATGGACCACCAGGACTCGCAGGGCGGCGGCGGCACCATCACCGACGGCGACACCCAGTGGATGACGGCGGGTCGCGGCCTGCTCCACATCGAGGCGCCGCCGGAGCACCTGGTGATGAGCGGCGGTCTGTTCCACGGCCTCCAGCTCTGGGTCAACCTGCCCCGGGTGGCGAAAATGAACCCGCCGCGCTACCAGGACATCCGCGGCCGGGAGTCGGCCCTGCTGACCACGCCCGACGGCGGCGCGCTGATCCGGGTGATCGCCGGCGAGATCGCCGGGCACCAGGGTCCCGGCTCGACCCACACCCCGATCACCATCGCGCACGTGACGCTCCAGCCCGGGGCCGAGCTGAGCCTGCCCTGGCGGCCGGACTTCAACGCGCTGGTCTACGTGCTGGCCGGCCGGGGCACGGTGGGCACCGACCGGCGGCCGGTCCACCTCGGCCAGCTCGCCGTGCACGGGCCCGGCGACGCGCTGCGGGTCACCGCGGACGAGCGGCAGGACGCCAACACCCCGGCGCTGGAGCTCTACATCATGGGCGGCCAGCCGATCCGCGAGCCGGTGGCGCACTACGGCCCGTTCGTGATGAACACCCGCGCCGAGCTCGTCCAGGCGGTCGAGGACTACCAGGCCGGCCGGCTCGGGGTGATCCCGGCCGAGCGGCTGCCGCACAGCGGCGGCGAGGGCGACCGCCCCTGACCCGCTCCGTCCGACGGGCGTCCCGGTTCGCCGGGGCGCCCGTCGCCGGTCTCAGGAGACGGCGAAGATGCCGGCCACCCCGAGGATCACCATCAACAGGACCGCCACCAGCGCACCCCGTTCCCCCTCCACCGCCTGCTCGCGGTATTCGGTCACGGTGTTCGGCGTCTCGGCGGGCATGCTGTGGCCTCCTCGGTTTCGCGATCCAGGGGTCCGGTGCACCCCCCGCGAGCACCCCGCCGACCGGGACGGTCGGCGTGCGGGGCCGTGCCGGGGGTCCTACCGTGAGGACGATGTCGACCTCGGGAGGCTGGAACGTGACGATGCGGGACTGGTTCCTCTCCGCACAGGAACGCGCCAACCCGGGGTCTGAGTTACCCGTCTGGACGAGCGGAAACCTCGTCGAGCCGTTGATTCACGGCGGCGCGTACTTCGACCGGCTGGTCAGTGAGGTGGATCACCTCGTGGCCGGCGACCATCTCTTCTTCACGGACTGGCGCGGGGACCCGGACGAGCGGATGCGGCCGGACGGCCCCACCGTGGTGCAGTTGTTCGCCCGGGCCGCCCAGCGCGGGGTGGTGGTCAAGGGCCTCGTCTGGCGCTCCCACCTCGACGCGCTCTCCTACAGCGAGGAGGAGAACCGCGACCTCAGCGAGGTGATCCGCGCCGCCGGCGGGGAGGTGCTGCTCGACCAGCGGGTCCGCCGCGGCGGCTCGCACCACCAGAAGCTGGTGGTGCTGCGCCACCCCGGCGCCCCGGAGCGGGACGTCGCGTTCGCCGGCGGGATCGACCTCTGCCACAGCCGGCGGGACGACGCGGCGCACGGCGGCGACCCGCAGGCGGTCGCCATGTCCCCGCGGTACGGCCCGCACCCGCCCTGGCACGACGTCCAGCTCGCGCTGCGCGGCCCGGTGGTCGGCGCGCTGGACACCACCTTCCGGGAGCGGTGGACCGACCCCATGCCGCTGGACTCGGAGAACCCCATGGCCTACCTGCGGGACCGGCTGCGCGGCTCGGACCTGAGCCCGGACCCGCTGCCCGACCAGCCCGCCGACCCGCCGCCGTGCGGGCCGCAGCACGTCCAGGTCCTGCGCACCTATCCGGCGGTGCGCCCGCGCTACTCGTTCGCCCCGGACGGCGAGCGCACGGTGGCCCGCGGCTACACCAAGGCGGTCCGGCGGGCCCGCCGGTTGATCTACCTGGAGGACCAGTACCTCTGGTCGACGGAGGTGGCCGACCTCTTCGCCCGGGCCCTGCGCGACCAGCCGGACCTGCACCTGGTGGCCGTCGTACCCCGGCACCCGGACGTGGACGGCCGGTTGGCGCTGCCGCCGAACATGGTCGGCCGGTCGCAGGCCCTCGAACTCTGCCACCGGGCCGCCCCCGACCGGGTGCACGTCTTCGACGTGGAGAACCACGAGGGCACCCCGGTCTACGTGCACGCGAAGGTCTGCGTGGTGGACGACGTGTGGGCCAGCGTGGGCAGTGACAACTTCAACCGCCGCTCGTGGACCCACGACAGCGAGCTGTCCTGCGCCGTGCTGGACGACACCCGGGACGAGCGGGCCCCGACCGACCCGGCGGGCCTGGGCGACGGCGCCCGGGTGTTCGCCCGGGAGCTGCGGCTGCGGCTGTGGCGGGAGCATCTTGACCGTGACCCGGACGGCGGGGCCGACCACGACCTGCTCGACCCGGCGGACGCGGTCGCGGCGATCACCTCGGCGGCGGCCGAGCTGGAGCGGTGGCACGAGTCCGGGCGGGTCGGGCCCCGGCCGCCGGGGCGGCTGCGACCGCACCGGCCGGAGCGGTTGCCCTGGCGTACGCGGCTCTGGGCGCTGCCGGCGTACCGGCTGGTCTACGACCCGGACGGCAGGCCGCTGCGGGCGCGGCGCGCCGGCACCTGGTGAGCCGCCGCGACCGGCTCGCCGGTGGGCAGCGGCTCGTCCAGCGCGTCCGGCCGGGCCGGGTACGCGAACGACACCCGGGGCGAGTAGAAGCCCCAGCAGACCTGTAGGGGGTTGGCCGGCCGGAGCGCGTAGACCGGGTGCTCCGGGGCGAGGAACTCCACCGACTCGACCTCGAACGGCGACACCGGCTCGGCCACGTACGGGTAGTCCGCGACGATCAGGTCGCCGTCGCGGGCGGTGAGGTAGCGGTGATGGCCGTTGTGCGCCTCGGTGCCGGTGTGCCCGACCTCGGCGGTCACCTGGATGAGCGGCCGCCCGTCGGCCCACGTCTCGGCGGTGAGTCGCCCGCCCCGCACGTCGACAAGGGTCTCCCCCGGCACGGCCGGAGCGCCCCGGGCCGAGGCGTACTGCCGGACCCGCGGGCTGGACGCGAGGTAGTGGGTCCACCAGCCGCCGGGCGTCTCGCCGTCGGGCGGATCCTCGTCCGCGAGCGAGACACCCAGGAAGGTCAGCGAGTACGCGCCGAACCCGGAGGTCTGGCTCTCGTCGTCCACCACGTACTGGCAGAGGAACACCTGGCGGTCGGGGCGCGGGCGGAGGCCGGCCGGTACGAGCGCCGCGACCGCGTCGGGGTCCGCCGGGACCCAGCTGAACAGCAGGGTCCGGGCGTTGACGACGAGTTGCGGAGCGGCGGGATCCAGCACGGTGCCTCCGTAGACGTGTACACCCTGGACGCTACGGGCGGTCCCGTCTGCGGGACAACGACGGAAAGGCGACAGTGTGAGCCGACTGTCGGGTTTCACGTTGACCGGTCGGCCCGGGACATCCGCCGTCCGGCCAGTCGGGCCCGGCCACCTCGCCCCACCGCGCCGGTCGGCCATCCAAGGGTTTCTGCCCCGATTCAGGCGCTACATGCCAGGGCGCGGCATAAGTACATCGTACTTTCGGCTAGATTTCCTCGGGCCGATCAGGTTAAGGTGGCTTCCGAACGGCCTAACTGAAGCTAAACCACAGCGTCACGTCTTTTTGTTTCGCGGACGAGGTGCAGGGAGGACCACCCATGACCGCGCACACGATCAGCGAGCCGGCGACGACAACGCCGTCCACCTCCGACAAGCTCGACCCGCGGGCGCTCACCGACAGCGCCGCCGACCTGCTCAACGCCATGGCGGCGCTCCCCGCCCACCACCCGTCGCGCGCCGCGCTGCGCGATCGGGCGATCGAGGCCTGGCTGCCTCTCGCCAACCACCTCGCCCACCGCTACAGCGGCCGGGGCGAGCCCACCGACGACCTGGCGCAGACCGCCGCCGTCGGCCTCATCAAGGCGATCGACAAGTTCGACCCGTCCCGCGGCGTCGACTTTGCCGGCTACGCCATCCCGACCATCATCGGCGAGCTGAAGCGCCACTTCCGCGACCGCACGTGGGACATCCGGGTGCCGCGCCGCCTCCAGGAGCTGCGGCTGGCCATCTCCGACGCCAACAGCACGCTGCTGCAGACCCTCGGCCGCTCCCCGACGGTCGCCGACATCGCCGGCCACCTCAACCTCACCGAGGAAGAGGTCCTGGAGGGCCTGGAGGGCGCCCGCGCCTACAACGCCGTGTCGCTGTCCACCCCGACCGGCGACGGCGACCGGGCCACCGAGCTGGGCGACATGCTCGGCGGCGAGGACGGCGAGTTCGAGCTGGCCGAGCTGCGGGTCGCCCTCGGGCCGGCGCTGGCCACGCTCGACGAGCGCGAGCAGAAGATCCTCACGCTGCGCTTCTACGGCAACCTGACCCAGTCGCAGATCGCCGAGCAGATCGGCGTCTCGCAGATGCACGTGTCCCGGCTGCTGGCCCGGGCGCTCACGAAGCTGCGCGGGCAGCTCGACGGAACGTACTAGGGGGTGGCGGCGGTGGCCGGGTCGGCGGGCCCGGCCACCGTTGACGACCACTCGGGCCCGGTCGGCGGTGCGCCGGCCGGGCCGTTCCGTGTTCAGCGCAGCACCAGCAGGTCCAGCGCGTCAACCACCGGGGCGTGCGGGGTCCGCCGCGCCGCCGCCCGCAGCCGGCGCAGCCCCCGGTCGTAATCGGCGTCGTCGAGCAGCACCAGCGGGGTGTGCGCCGCGCGCCGCAGCCCGTCGGCCGCCGCCCGCAGCGACGGCGCGCTGACCTGCGGCACCGGCTCCAGCGCCACCGGGGCGGACCCGGCCGGCTCGAACGCCGCGCACACCTCGGCCACCGAGGGACAGCCCTCCAGCACCCGCAGCGCCTCCGGGAACCAGCGGAACAGCGTGACGCCACCGCCCCGGCCGGGGAAGACCGACCGGATCAGCACCGGCGCGCCCGGCCGCAGCACCCGGCGCAGCTCGGCGGCGACCGCCGGCAGGTCGGGCAGGTGGTGCACCACCGTGGACAGCCACGCTCCATCCAGGCCGGCCGCCGCGAGGGGCAGGGCCTCCGCCCGCCCGGCCACCATCCCCGGGTACGCCGAGCGCGCCCGCATGGCCGCCGCCGGCTCGACCGCCACCACGTCCACCCCCCACCAGGCCCGGAAGGCGGCGGCCCACGCGCCGGTGCCCGCCCCCAGGTCGAGCACCCGGTCGCCGGGGCCGACGGGCAGGTGCCGGGCCACCGCGGCGCGCCAGCTCGCCAGGCCGCCGGACGGCACGTGCCGGGTCGCCGCGAAGGCGGCGGCCGAGGCTTCGTCGTACGCGATCATCGCCATGACCGTCACTCCACGCGAGGAAACGGTCACCGTCAATGTGAGAAGTGGAACAGGACCCCGCGCCGGACGCCCGGCCGGGGGTGCGAGAGTGGGTCCGTGCTCTCCGACGTCTCCCTGGACCTGCCGGTCCGGCCGGTGCTGCCGGCGCTGGTCGAGGCGCTGGACGCGGCCGGCGCGGCCGTCCTCGTGGCGCCCCCGGGCACCGGCAAGACCACCCTCGCGCCGCTCGCGGTGGCCGACCGGGTTCCCGGCCGGGTGGTCATCGCCCAGCCGCGCCGGGTGGCCGCCCGGGCCGCCGCGCACCGGATGGCCGCCCTGCTCGGCGAGAGGGTCGGTGAGCGGATCGGGTACGCGGTACGCGGCGAACGCCGCGTCGGTCCGCGGACCCGGGTCGAGGTGGTCACCACCGGCCTGCTGGTCCGCCGGCTGCACCACGACCCGGAGCTGCCCGGCGTCGGCGCCGTGCTGCTCGACGAGTGCCACGAGCGGCAGCTCGACGCCGACCTGGCGCTGGCGTTCACCGTGGAGGCCCGCGGCACGCTGCGGCCGGACCTGTGGCTGCTGGCCATGTCGGCCACCCCGCGGGCGGACCGGTTCGCCGCGCTGCTCGGCGGGGACGCTCCCGCACCGGTGGTCCGGGCCGAGGCCGCCCTGCACCCGGTGGACCGGATCTGGACGCCCCCGCCCCGCCCGGTCGCCGCGCCCGGCGCGGGACGGGTCGACCCGGCGCTGCTGGACCACGTGGCGGCCACGGTGCGCCGGGCCCTGCGCGAACGCGCCGGGGACGTGCTGGTCTTCCTGCCCGGCGCGGGCGAGATCGCCGCCGTCGCGGGCCGCCTGGCCGACCTGCGCGACGCGGTCGCCGTGCTGCCCTTGCACGGCCGGCTGCCCGGCGCCGCGCAGGACGCCGCGCTCACCCCGCTGGCCGGGCGACGCCGCGTGGTGCTGGCCACCGCGGTGGCGGAGAGCAGCCTCACCGTGCCCGGCGTCCGCGTCGTGGTGGACGCCGGTTTGAGCCGGGTGGCCCGCACCGACCTGGCCCGTGGGCTGGGCGCGCTGGTCACCGTGCCGGTGTCCCGGGCGGCGGCCACCCAGCGGGCCGGCCGGGCCGGGCGGGAGGCGCCGGGCGCGGTCTACCGGTGCTGGTCGGAGGCGACCCACGCCCGGCTCGCTCCGCAGCCCGAGCCGGAGATCGCCGCCGCCGACCTGACCGGGTTCGCGCTGGAGCTGGCGGCCTGGGGCACCCCGGACGGCGCCGGCCTGGCGCTGCCCGATCCCCCGCCCCCGGCCGCGCTGGCCGTCGCCCGGGACACGCTGACCACGCTCGGCGCGGTCGACCCCGACGGCCGGATCACCGCCCGCGGGCGTGCCATCGCGGCCGCCGGCGCGCATCCCCGGCTGGCCCGCGCACTGCTCGACGGCGCGGAGCGGGTCGGCGCCGACCGGGCCGCCGAGGTGGTGGCGCTGCTCGCCGAGGAGACACTCGGCGGCGCCGGTGACGACCTCACGGCGCTGTGGCGCCGGCTGCGCACGGGCGCCGACCCGGCCGCCACCGCCCGCTGGCGCGCCGAGGTACGCCGCCTGCGCACCGCCCTGCCCTCAGGCCGCGCCGGACCCGACCTGCCCGACGACCGCACCCCAGGACGCTCCGGGCGCCCCGGGCGTTCCGGGCGCCCCGGGCGTTCCGGGCGTTCCGGACCTGACCTCCGGTCCGGCGACGGGACGGCGGGACAGCCCGGGCGCCTGCCCGACGATCTGGCGGCGGGGCTGCTGGTGGGGCTGGCGTACCCGGAGCGGTTGGCGCGGGTGCGGCGGGCCGGCGGGTCCGCGTACCTGATGGCCGGCGGGACCGCCGCGGAGCTGGCGGCCGGGTCGGGGCTGGCGGGATCGGCGTGGCTGGCGATCGCCGTGGCCGACCGCTCCCCCGGCGCGCCGACCGCCCGGGTCCGGCTGGCCACCCCGGTCGACGAGGCGACCGCCCGGGAGGCCGGCGGGCCGCTGCTGCGCGCCGCCCGCGAGGTCGGCTGGTCCGGCGGGGACGTGGTGGCCCGGGAGGTGGTCCGGCTCGGCGCGATCGAGCTGGTCGACCGGCCCCTCGCCGCACCCGATCCGGCGCGGCTCGCCGAGGCGGTGCTCGCCGGGCTGCGCCAGGACGGCCTGACCCTGCTCACCTGGACGCCGGAGGCCACGGCGCTGCGCCGGCGGCTGGCCTTCTGCCGGCGGGCGCTCGGCGACGAGTGGCCGGACGTCTCCGACGCCGCGCTGCTCGCCGCCGCGCCGACCTGGCTGGGCCCGGAGCTGACCCGCGCGCGCCGCCGGGCCGACCTGGCCCGGGTCGACGTGGCGGCGGCGCTGCGCCGGCTGCTGGACTGGCGGCAGGCGGCCCGGCTGGACGAGCTGGCGCCGGAGCGGCTCCCGGTGCCGAGCGGATCGCGGATCCGGCTGGACTACGCCGACCCGGCCGCGCCGGTGCTGGCCGTGAAGCTCCAGGAGACGTTCGGCTGGCCGGCCGCGCCGCGGATCGCCGACGGCCGGGTGCCGGTGCTGCTGCACCTGCTCTCCCCCGCCGGCCGGCCGGTGGCGGTCACCGCCGACCTGGCCTCGTTCTGGCGGACCGGCTACCCGCAGGTGCGGGCGGAGCTGCGCGGACGCTATCCCCGCCACCCGTGGCCGGAGGACCCGACCACCGCCGAACCCACCCGCCGCGCCAGCCCGCGCCGGCGCTGACCCGGGCTACTCGTCGACCACGTCGGCGATCACCACGGTGACGTTGTCCGGGCCGCCGGCCCGCAGCGCCAGGTCGATCAGCTTGGCCGCGCACGCCTCCCGCTCCGGGTGGCCGCCGAGCACCTCCGCGAGGGTGTCGGGACGGACCACGTTGGAGAGGCCGTCGCTGCACAGCAGCCAGCGGTCGCCGGCCCAGGGCACCATCGTCGCGTAGGTCGGGGAGACCTCGTCGCCCTGCAACGCCTGGGTCACCACCGCCCGGCGGGGGTGGCTGCTCGCCTGCTCGGCGGTGATCACGCCCTGGTCGACCAGCATCTGCACGAAGGTGTCGTCCCGGGTGACCTGCTTCAGCACGCCCTCCCGGAACAGGTAGGCCCGCGAGTCGCCGACGTGCGCGAGGGCCAGGCAGCTGCCGGTGCGGGCGAACAGCAGCGCGGTGAGGGTGGTGCCCATGCCCTGGCGTTCCGGGTCCTCCTCGACCGCCCGCCGGATCCCCGTCGTGGCCAGCTCGATGCCGCCCTGGAGGGCGGCGACCAGCGCGTCCTCGGGGGTTTCCACGTCCAGCGGCGCGAACGCGTCCATCGCGATGCGGCTGGCCAGGTCACCGGCGGCCATGCCGCCCATGCCGTCGGCGACGGCGACCAGCCAGTTGCCGGCGTGCTGGGCGTCCTGGTTGCCACTGCGGATCAGCCCACGGTCGCTCGCCCCCACGGAACGAAGCTTCAGGGTCATGGGACGCAGCCTGCCAGTTGTAGGGCTCGGTTGTCTCTAGGAGATCAGGACCATGCTACGTGGCGCGGCGAATCTCACTGCCGCCGGCAACACCCCACCGCCACGAGAAGCGCCGCCCGAGATCCTGGTGCCGGGTGGCCCCTCAGGGGGCCGTTTCCTACCAAGATCTCGTCCGCCGTCCGGCCTTCGATACCGTCCCGGGATGGCGTACCTCTTCCTGCTCGGCGCGATCACCGCCGAGGTCATCGGCACCAGCCTGCTGAAGGCGACCGACGGCTTCACCCGGCTCTGGCCCACCGCCGGCCTGGCGGTCGCCTACCTGTCCGCGTTCGGGCTGCTCGCCGTGGCCGTCCGGGACATCCCGGTCGGCGTCGCGTACGCGGTCTGGTCCGGGCTCGGCACCGCGGCCATCATGGCGATCGGGGCGGCCTTCCTCGGCGAGCCGCTGAGCGTCGCCAAGGTGGTCGGCGCGGGCCTCGTGATCGCCGGGGTGGTGGTGCTCAACCTCGGCGGCGCCCACTGACGCCGAGAAACGGCGCCGCGCGGCGGGTCAGGCGACCGGGCGGCGCATGGCGACGCGGTCGGCCGGGTCCAGCCCGAGTGCGGCCTCGGCGGCCAGCAGCGCGGCCAGCCCGGGGGTCACCTCCGCCCCGGTCAGCTCCCGGAACCCGCAACGGGCGTAGTACGGCCCGTTCCACGGGACGCTGCGGAACGTGGTCAGGGTCAGCGCGGGCAGTCCCGCCCCGGCGGCCCACCCGTCCACCTCGTCGAGCAGCCCCCGCCCGATCCCCCGCCGGGCGTGCGCGGGCTCCACGCTGAGCTGCTGGACGTGCGCGCAGCCGTCGACCAGGTCGACCAGCGCGAAGCCGACGGGACGGTCCGCGACGTCGACCGCCACCCGGACACGTCCGTCCCGCTGGGCGGCGGCCAGCACGTCCAGCGGCAGCGGTGGCATGTCGGCGACGTCGGTCATGCCGATCTCCCGGAACGGGGCGCCGGAGGCCACCTCGATCCGCTGCACCTCGGTCAACTCGTCGGCCCGGGCCGTCCTGCTGCGCATCACGGCCCCGACCCTGGCAGAGCCGATCCGCGCGGGCGAGCGGATTACCGTCCGCCGGTGTGACGGGGGTCGCCCGGTTCGGGGCCGCCGGCCCGGCGGCGCCCTGCCTAGGGTCGGGATCATGACCGTCGACGTGGATCTCGGCGCGGTGCGGGCCGCCGTCGCCCGGCAGGCCGCCCGGGTGACCGAGGGCATCGAGGACATGGAGCGCTACCTTGCCGCGCAGGTGGCCGACGAGTCGCACCGGGAGGTGACCGGGCCGCTGCTGCCGGGCACCGGGGCGAGCGGCGTCATCCGGCACCGCGGCGAGGTGCTCGCCACCTGGGGCGATCCGGCGGCGCCGGAGATGTTGTTCAGCGGCACCAAGGCGGTCGTCGCGACCGTCGCCGGGGTGGCCTTCGACCGGGGCCTGCTCGACCCGGACGCGCCGGTGCGGGACACCGTCGATCACCCGTTCCTCGCCGGGCTCGGGGTCGACGGGATCACCTGGGCGCACCTGCTCCAGCAGACCAGCGGCTGGACCGGCGAGCTGTGGGGCAAGCCGACCGGGGTGGACGCGCAGAGCCGCCGGGAGGGCTTCGAGCGGGAGGGTGCGCCGGGCGCCGGCTGGGCGTACAACGACGTGCGGGTGAACCTGCTCTGCCTGGCGCTGACCCTGCTGTTCCGCCGCCCGCTCGGCGAGGTGCTGCGCGAGGCCGTGCTCGAACCGGTCGGCGCCTCCGCGTCCTGGTCCTGGCACGGGTACGCGGACGCGGTGGTTGACGTCGACGGCGTCCCGGTGCCGGTGGTGAGCGGCGGGGCGCACTGGGGCGGCGGGCTGTGGATCTCCGCCGCCGACCTGGCCCTGCTCGGCGAGGTCTACCGGGCGGGCGGCACGTGGCAGGGCCGGCGGCTGCTCAGCGCCGAGTGGATCCGGCGGGCCTGGTCGCCGTGCCCGCTGAACCCGGACTACGGCTACCTCTGGTGGCGCAACGAGTCGGGGAAGGTGCAGCCCGGCGCACCGGCGACGGGACGCTGCGCCCGTGGCAACGGCGGCCGGCACCTGCTGTGGGTCGATCCCGACCGGGACCTGGTCATCGCCTCCCACTGGGGCGACCGGGTCGCCGAACTGATCACCGAGGTGTCCCGGGCGGTGCCGCCGGTCATGCGATGAGCCGCTGGTCGCGCCTATCGCCGATCCCACCGCCCGGGGAGCTGCGCACGCTTGCCCTGGCCACGCTGGCCAACACCGTCGGCTCCGGGCTCTGGCTCACCGGCGGCGCGCTCTACCTGACGCGGGACGTCGGGCTCTCCCCCGCCTCGGTCGGCGCCGGACTCACCCTCGCCGGCCTGGTCGGGCTCACCGCCAGCGTGCCGCTCGGCGCGCTCGCCGACCGGCGGGATCCCCGTACGCTCCGCGCGCTCATCCAGCTGGGCCAAGCCCTCGCCGCCGCGGCGTACCTGCTGGTCGGCTCCTTCCCGGTGTTCCTCGCGGTGGCGGTCCTCGAGATGCTGCTCGCCTCCGGCAACCTGGCCGTCCGCGCGGCGTTGGTCGCCGCGGTCGCCGGACCCCAGGGTCGCGTCCACGCGTTCGCCACCCTGCGTGCCGTGGCGAACCTGGGCATCGCGGTGGGGGCCGGGCTGGCCGGGTTCGCGCTGGCGGCGGACAGCCACCTGGCGTACCAGGTGCTGGTGGCCGGCAACGCCCTCACCTACCTGCTGTCGGCGGCGCTGCTGCTGCGGCTGCCGGCCCACCCTCCGGCGGCCGGCGGCGGACGCGGGCCCGGGGGTGGGCGCCGCAACGGCGCGCTCCGGCCCGGCACGGCACTGCGGGACGTGCGGTTCCTCGCCGTCAGCGGCGCGTCGGCCGTGCTGGCGCTGCACTGGACGCTGCTCGCGCTGGTGGTGCCGCTGTGGACGGTGACCCGGGCCGGGGCGCCGCCGCCGGTGGTGTCGGCGGTGCTCCTGACGAACACCGTGCTCACCGTGCTGCTCGCGGTGCGGCTCGGCCGCGGCGCCGACGACGCCACCCGCGCCGCCCGCTCGATGCGCCGCGCCGGGCTGGTGCTGGCCGCGGCGATGCTGCTGTACGCGGCCACCGCCGGCCTGCCGCCGGCCGCGTCGGTCACGCTGCTGCTGGCCGCGACCGCGGTCTACACGTTCGGCGATCTCTGGCACGGCACCGCCGGGGCGGGTCTGGCGTACGACCTGGCCCCGCCGGACGCGATCGGCGCGTACCAGGGCGTGGACGGCATGTTGGCGGGCCTGTCCCGCGCGGTCGGTCCGGCTCTGCTCACGCTGCTGGTGCTCGACGGCGGCGTGCCGGGCTGGCTCGCGGTCGGGGCGGTCTTCGCCGGCGTCGGCCTGGCCACGCCCGCGCTCACCCGGTGGGCGCTGGCGAACCGGCAGCCGGCCCGGCCGGCGACCGGTGATCGTCCCGCCGCGCCCGTGTAGGAGCATGACCGGCATGACGGACCAGCACACCATCGCCATCCGCCCCGGTGGTCCGGCCGACGCCGCCAGCGTGCTGCGGCTGCTCGACAGCGCCACCGCCTGGCTGGTGGCGCGCGGCCGGACCGGCCAGTGGGGCACCGAGCCCGCGTCGGCCGACCGGCGCCGGATCGCCCAGGCCGACGCGTGGGCGGGCGGCGGCGGGCTGTACCTGGCGATGCTCGGCGACGCCTCGGTGGGCGCCCTGGTCGTGGGGGCGGCCACTGCCTACGTGCCGCCGGCCACCGAACCCGAGCTGTTCGTCAACCTGCTGGTCACCGACCGCGCGTACGCGGGCCACGGGATCGGGACGCGGCTGCTCGCGTACGCGGCGGAGCTGGCCCGGGAGCGTGGCCTGGGGCTGCTCCGGGTGGACTGTTACGGCGGGGACGACCGGGCGCTGGTCCGGTTCTACGAGGGCTGCGGCTTCACCGCGACCGACCGATTCACCGTCGAGCGACCGGGCCGGCCGCCGTGGCCCGGTCAGGTGCTGGAACGCCGCCTCGGCTGAGCGGTCAGCCGATCTCCTCGTCGACGAAGCACCAGCGCCATGTCTCGCCGGGCTGGACCGAGCGCATCACCGGGTGCCCGCTCGACTCGAAGTGCTTGCTGGCGTGCTGGTAGGGCGACGAGTCGCAGCAGCCCACGTGCCCGCAGGTCAGGCACCCCCGCAGGTGCACCCAGTCGTCGTTGCCGATGGCCACGCAGTCCGGGCACTCGGTCGTGGTCGCGAACTCGGCGTCGCCCGCCTCGGTCAGGTGTGCGCAGCTCACTCGTCGGCCTCCTGTCGCAGCAACGACTCCTCCAGGTCCAGGTCGCGGTAGGCGCGGACCAGCACCTCCTCCGGGATCTTCCCGGAGTCGCGGGCGGCCCGGAAGACCTCCCGCTCCGCGTCGATCATCTCCTGCCGCAGTCGACCGTACGCCCGGGAGGGGGTCTCCCGCTCCTCGCCCCCGAGCCGTTCCCAGGCCACGTTGGTGCGGCTCTGCACCAGCCCGCGCAGCCGTTCCACCACGGCGTCCGGCGCCCCGGCGGCCAGTTCCTCCAGCCGTTCCCGGGCGGCCCGGCTGGCCTGCTGCTGCACGGCGGCGGCGGAGAGCGCGTCCTGCACCGGGTCGTCCGGCGCCAGTTTCGCCGCGCGGGCCACGGCCGGCAGGGTGGCGCCCTGTGCGACAAGGGTCACCACGATCACCGCGAACGCCAGCCAGATGAACAGCGGCCGCGGGTACGCCCGGTCGTCGGCCAGCGTGAGCGGCAGGGCGAGGGCGGCGGCGAGGGTGACCACGCCGCGCATCCCGGCCCAGCCGATGACGAAGGGAACCCGCACCGACAGCGGCGTCTCCCGGCGGCGCGCCCGGGGCACCAGCCGGCCCAGGTAGGTGGCCGGGAGGAGCCAGACGAACCGGGTCAGCACGACGGCGGCCAGCACCGCGGCGGTGACCCCGACCAGCCGGCCGGCCGGCTCGTCCAGGTCCCGGAGCACGTCGGGCAGTTGCAGGCCGACCAGCAGGAAGACCAGCCCTTCGAGCAGGAACTGGATCAGCCGCCAGAACGCGCCCACCTGGAGCCGGGAGGCGGCGGACATCAGCAGCGGCTGCTTGTGCCCGATGCCCAGCCCGGTGACCACCACGGCCACCACGCCGGACGCGTGGATCTCCTCGGCGGCGAAGACCACCGCGAACGGCACGATCAGCGACAGGGCGTTGTCCAGCACCGGATCGGTGATCCGCTTGTGCAGGGCGCCGAAGACCACCACGCCGAGCAGCCCGACGAGGACGCCGCCGCCGGCCGACACCAGCACCTCGCGGGCGACCGCGCCGACCCCGACGTGACCGCCGGCCGCGGTGGCCGCCGCGACCGCCACCCGCAGCAGCACCAGCGCCGTGGCGTCGTTGACCAGGCTCTCGCCCTCCAGGATCGTCACGACCCGCCGGGGCAGGCCCACCCGCCGGGCCACCGCGGTGGCGGCCACCGCGTCGGGCGGCGCCACGACGGCGCCGAGGGCCAGACAGATCGCGTACGGGACGTCGGGCAGGATCAGGTGGACGACGGTGCCCACCACGAACGCGGTGAAGAGCACCAGCCCGACGGCGAGCAGCAGGATCGGCCGGAGGTTGAGCCGGAACGCCGGCACCGACGTCTTCAGCGCGGCCACGTAGAGCAGCGGCGGCAGGATGCCCACCAGCACCAGTTCCGGGTCGAGGTGGACCTGCGGGAAGCCGGGCACGAAGGACAGGACGAGGCCGAGCACGACCAGCAGGATCGGCGCCAGCAGGCCGAGCCGGCGGGCCAGCGCCGCGCCGAAGGTCGCGATCGCGAGGATGACCACGACCTCGATCAGAGCTTCCATGGGGTACGAGCCTAGGCGGCCGGCGGCCCCGCCGTGATCACGAGGCGGTACGGAGCTTCGGCAGCACCTCGGTCCCGAACGTGTCGATGAAGGCCCGCTGCTCCTGCCCGACGTGGTGCAGGGCGATCTGGTCGAAGCCCAGCGCGACGTACTCCTCCAGCCAGCCGACGTGCCGGCCCAGGTCGGCGGAGACGTTGACCACCGAGGTGACCTTCTCCAGCGGCACGTCCTCGCTGACCGCGTCGAAGTGGTCGGCCAGTTCCAGGTCCCAGCAGACCGGCGGGGCGAAGACGTTGCTGCGCCACTGGTCGTACGCGATGGCCTCGGCCTCGGCCTGGTCGGGCGCCCAGCTCACGTGCACCTGGAGGTGCAGCGGCCCGCGCCCGCCGGCGTCCCGGTAGGCGTCGATCATGCGCCGCAGGTGCTCCACGGGCGCGTTGACGGTGATCAGGCCGTCGGCCCACTCGGCGCACCAGCGGGCGGTCTCGACGCTGACCGCCGCGCCGATGAGCGCGGGCGGCTCCTCCGGACGGGTCCACAGCTTCGCCCGGTCCACGGTGACCAGGCCGTCGTGGCTGACCTCCTCGCCGGCGAGGAGCGCCCGGATCACGTCCACGCACTCGCGCAGCCGGGCGGCGCGGACGTCCTTACGCGGCCAGCCGGTGCCGGTGATGTGCTCGTTGCTCGCCTCGCCGGTGCCGAGCGCGGCCCAGAACCGGCCCGGGTACATGGCGGCCAGGGTGCCGATGGCCTGCGCGACGACGGCCGGGTGGTAGCGCTGGCCGGGCGCGTTGACCACGCCGAACGGCAGGTTGGTGGCCTGGAGCGCGGCGCCGAGCCAGGACCAGGCGAAGCCGGAGTGGCCCTGCCGGGCGCTCCACGGCGAGAAGTGGTCCGACGACATGGCGGCGTCGAAGCCGGCCCGTTCGGCGTGGATCACCGCCGCCAGCAGCCGGGACGGGTGGATCTGCTCGTGGGACGCGTGGAAGCCGAACACCGTCATGGGGGCAAGTCCTACCCAGGACGGTGTCCGGTCAATCGCGGCTACTCCGAGTGCGCCCCGGCTCCGGCGCCGGCCTCCCCCTCGCCGACCCAGACGGTCTTGGTGTTGCAGAACTCGCGCATGCCCACGGCGGAGAGCTCGCGCCCGTACCCGGAGTTCTTCACGCCGCCGAAGGGCAGCTCCGGATAGGACGTGGTCATGCCGTTGATGAAGACGTTGCCGGCGTCCAGATCGACGGCGAAGCGCTCCTGCTCGGCGGGGTCGCTGGTCCAGGCGTTGGAGCCGAGGCCGAAGTTGGTGCCGTTGGCGACCTCGATGGCCTCCTCGTAGGAGCCGACCCGGTAGAGGCCGGCGACGGGCCCGAACACCTCCTCGGCCCACATCCGCATCTCCGGGCGCAGGTCGGTGACCACGGTCGGCGGGTAGTACCAGCCGTCGCCGGACGGCTTCTCGCCGCCGCACAGGACAGTGGCGCCGTTGTCGACCGCGTCCTGCACCTGGGCGTGGATCTCGTCCCGGCCGCCCTCGCTGGCGAGAGGGCCCACGTCGGTGTTCTCGTCCATCGGGTCACCGACCCGCAGCGCCGACATCCGGGCGGCGAACTTCTCGGCGAAGGCGTCGAAGACGTCGGTGTGCACGATGAACCGCTTGGCGGCGATGCAGGACTGGCCGTTGTTCTGGCAGCGCGCCGTGGTGGCCACCTCGGCCGCCTTGTCGAGGTCGGCCGAGGGCATCACCACGAACGGGTCGCTGCCGCCCAGCTCCAGCACGGTCTTCTTGAGTTCCCGGCCGGCGATCTGGGCGATCGAGCGGCCGGCCCGCTCGCTGCCGGTGAGCGTGGCGGCCCGGACCCGGGGGTCGCTGAGGATCCGGTCCACCGCGTCGGAGCCGACCAGCAGGGTGGTGAAGGCGCCCTCCGGGAAGCCGGCGCGCCGGAACAGCTCCTCCAGGTAGAGGGCGGTCTGCGGGACGTTGGAGGCGTGCTTGAGCAGCCCGGTGTTGCCGGCCATGAGGGCCGGCGCGGCGAACCGCATCACCTGCCAGAGCGGGAAGTTCCACGGCATCACGGCGAGCACCGGACCGATCGGCTGGTGGCGGACGTACGCCCGCTTCGCCTTGACCGCGGCGGCGTCGGCGGGTTCGTCGGCGAGCATCCGCGGGGCGTTGTCGGCGTAGAAGCGGCAGGCAATGGCGCACTTGGTGACCTCCGCCTTGGCCGAGGCGTACGTCTTGCCCATCTCGGTGGTCATGAGCCGGGCGGTCTCGTCCCGCTCGGCCTCCAGCAGGTCGGCCGCGGCGATCATCCACCGGCCACGCTCGGCGATCGTGGTCCCGTGCAGCTGCCGGAAGGCCAGGTCGGCGCGCTCGATCGCCGCGTCGATCTGCTCGTCCGACATGGGGTCGTAGGTCTTGAGCACCTGTCCGGTGGCGGGATTGGTGGTGGCGATGGGCATGTCGTACTCCTGTCACTCGAACAGCGAGTGCCGCACGCCCGGCTCCTCGCGGCGGCGCGCGGCGCGGCGGCGCTGGATGACGACGAGGTCGACCACGGCCACCACGGCGAGGATCGCGCAGACGACGCCCAGCCAGGTCACGCCGGCGGCGAACGCGAGCACGGCGAGGACGGTCATGACGACCAGGCCGAAGATCGCGAGGGTGAGCCGCAGGTTCAGCGCGCTGTACGCGTGGCCGACCGTGCCGCGGGCACGGCGGGGCTGTGATCGCGTCATTCCTACGGGCTACCCCGGCACGGCCCGGGCTAACCAGTTGCCGCCGCTCGTAACACCCTCATGTGAACGACGGTTGTCGATGCCGGAAAGGCGACAACGCCCCCGTCCGGACGGCCGGGGCGCATAGGGTCGACGCGCCGCTTCTGCCGCCGGACGGGGGACGGTATGCCTCGACGTTGGATCGCCGCGCTCGCCTGCCTCGCGGCGCTGGTCGCGCTCGCCTGCGACGGCTCGGGCTCGGCGTCGCCCCGGCCGTCCGGTTCCGCGCCCCCGGGCGCGCCGACGGTGCTGACCGCGCTCGGCGACTCGATCACCAGCGGCTTCGGCTCCTGCCTGGTCCTGGTGAGCTGCGAGCGCAACTCCTGGTCCAGCGGGGACGGCCTCCGGGTGCGCAGCCTCTACCGGCGGCTGCACGAGGACGACCCGACGCTGCGGGCGCACAACCGGGCGGCGCCGGGCGCCCGCGCGGCCGGCCTCGCCGACCAGGCCCGGGCGGCGGTGCGCGACCGGGCCGACCTGGTCACCGTGCTGATCGGGGCGAACGACGCCTGCCGCGACGACGTCGACGACATGACGCCGACGGCAACCTTCCGCCGGCAGGTCGACGCGGCCCTGGCCGTGCTGCGCAAGGGCCGGCCGAAGGCCCGGGTGCTGGTGGTCAGCCTGCCCGACCTGCACCGGCTGTGGGAGCTCGGGCACACCGAGCCCCGGGCGGTGCGGGCCTGGTCGCGCGGCGTCTGCCCGGCGCTGCTGGCCGACGCCACGTCGACCGCGCCGGCCGCGGTGGCCCGCCGGGCCCGTTTCCGGGAGCGGATCGACGCGTACGACGCGCAGCTGCGCGCAGCCTGCCGCGCGTACGGGTCGCGGTGCCGGTGGGACGGCGGCGCGGTGCACCGGACGCGGTTCGGCCTGGACGAGGTGAACGCGCTGGACTGGTTCCATCCGAACGCCGCCGGCCAGGACCGGCTCGCCGACGTCGCCTGGGACGCCGCGGGCTGGGCCGGCTGAGCCCGGCCGGGCCGACCGCCGCGGGCCCCGGGGCCTGCCCGGGCCGGCGCGGGCCCCGGTGTTTGCCCGGGCCGGCGCGGGCCCGGCGAGTGTCAGGGCCGGCGCGGGCCGGGGAGTTGGCGCGGGCCGCCCCGGTAGAGGGCGCGGGCCCGGTCGGCGAGGTCCCTGGTGGCGGACGAGTTCGCCCAGGTGCCGAGGATGATCGCGGCGCCGGGGATCACCTTGGCGAACATCCGCTTCGCGGCGCGCACCCCGGCCATCCGGGCCAGCCGGACGCCGAGCTGGAGCATCACCTTGCCCAGCGGGCGCTGCCCGCCCATGCCGAACAGCGCGCCGGCCCGCTCCCGACCGGCGGCCACCCCCAGGGCGAGCCGGGCGCTCTCGGCGACCTTGTGCACCCGCTGGAGCACGAGCAGGTCGGTGGCCCGGTCGGGGTGGACCGCGTCGACGCCGTACGCGGCGGCCACGTGCAGCACGAGCCGGGCCTGGGTCCACGCCAGCACGCCCACGTCGATCACCGCGCCGGGCAGCCCGGCCGCGCCGGAGACCGCCCCGGAGAGCCGGGCGTGGTTGACGAACTTGCGTACCGCCTGGTCGGCCAGCTCGTCGGCGGGGACGTCCGGTCGCTGCGCCCGCTCCCGCTCGGCCCACTGCGCCGCCTCCGGCCCGAGCCGGCGCACCGCCTCCAGGGCCAGGTGCTCCGGCGCGTACTGCGGGTCGTCCCGCATCCGGTCCCAGAGCCGGGCCGGTGGCGCCTCGGGCGCCTCGACCGGCGGGGCCGGCTTCGGGGGAAGGGTGGGTTCGCCGTCGACGGGGGCGGAGTCGGTCACGAGGGGGCTCCCGGGGGTGGTTGCTGCGGGGGCGGAGCGGTCAGCGCCGGCGCGAGGACAGCCGGTTGGCGAGCCGCTTGAGCTTCGCCTGGTTCTCCGGCCTGGCCAGCTCCCGCCGGCCGCGGTCGACCAGCTGCTGACCGCGGGGCGATCGCAGGAAGGCGGTGAGTCGTTGCACCAGTGACATGTCGTCCTCCTGTCCGCGGTCCCCCCTCATGTGTACCCGGGACCGGCAAGTCCCTGATACCCGGATCGGCCCTGCGGCAACCCGGCCGTGGGTCAGCCCAGGATCTCCTTGACCACCGTGTTGGCACGCCACTCGTGCTGGGCGTACGCGTCGGGGAACGCGGACACCTGGACGGCCTGCGCGGCGACGGTCAGGGGCAGATCCTGCCAGCCGGGGATCTCCTCCAGGGCGGAGAGGAACGCCTTGGTGGCGTACTCCGGGTCCATCAGCTCCTCGACGCTGCCCCAGCCGCTGCTCGGGCGCTGCTGGAACAGCCCGACCGAGTCGTGGTCCCAGCCGATGGCCTGGTGCGGGTAGTTCTGCGACTCCGGCAGCACGGCGCTGGCGTAGTTGAGCAGCGTGCTCTCCTGCATGGCGGTGGCCACCGCGATGACCAGGCCGCGACGCGGCACGCCCATCTCCCGGCCGGCCTGCACGATCTTCTTGGCGTTGTTCATCTGGGTCTGGTCCAGGCCGGCGACCGGGACGATCCGGCGCGGCTTGGGCTTGGCCTTGGGCTTGGGCTTGGCGGTCGCGGAGGGGCTGGCCGAGGGGGCGGCGCTGGGGGTGGCCGGGGCGGTGCTCTCGCGGGTCAGGCCGCGGGAGGCGGCGTCGAGGGCCGCCCGCTGGGCGGCCTCGGCCGCGGCGGCGGGGTTCGGGGTGTCAGCGGCCGGGCGGGCGCCGATCTGGCTGAAGCCGCCGACCATGCCGAGGCAGCAGACCGCGCCGGTGGCCACGGCCATCTTCGTCCGGCCGGGCCGGGCGGAAAGGGGGTTCATCAGGGCGCCGAAGCGGGTACGCAGGGAACCACGGGCAGTGGATGCCTCCGCGCAAGCGGTCGGCTGATCGGTCGAGGGGGTATCGTCCGAACGGTCAGCCGAGCCGTCGAGGCCGTACTGGTCGTCGAGGGTGCCGTCGTCACGCATTCGACGAGGCTAGACAGGGCAAACCGGGATCACCCAGGCCCATCGGGTGGTCCTCGCCACAGTCTGCGCCCGGAAAACCGGACATCCGTCGCGGCCCCGGGTCGGCCGGTGACGGACCTCGCGACCCGGGAAAACCTCCGGTGTGGCCCGGGTCGCACCGCCCCGGGCAGGAACCTCGCAGCCTCCCCGCCGCCACGCAGTGATCGACTAACTCATCCTTTCGGTGGACCCGCACCCGGACCGGGAGGAGGAGCCGATCCGGCGCCGTCGCCGAATTGTGATCATCAGTCGGCCCGTAACGGAATGGACCACGCGTGCCGGTACGTTGGCCGAACGGGGTGCCGTGTGCGCGCGGCCCACCCCGTACGCGTCGACAGGAAGGTCCGAACCGGTGCTCGACCCACACGAGCTCTACGAACTCAGCGACGATCTGCCCGATCTCGGCCAGCCGGTGCTGATCCAGGCCCTCACGGGCTTCGTCGACGCCGGCAGCGCCACCCGGCTCGCCCGGGAGCAGCTGCTCACCTCCCTGGAGGCGCGGCCCATCGCCCGCTTCGACGTCGACCAGCTCTTCGACTACCGCTCCCGCCGGCCGGTGATGACCTTCGTCGAGGACCACTGGGCCGACTACGACGCCCCGGCGCTGGAGCTGCACCTGCTGCGCGACGACGACGAGACCCCGTTCCTGCTGCTCACCGGCCCCGAGCCGGACCTCCAGTGGGAGCGTTTCGTGGCCGCTGTCGCCGCGCTCTGCGCCCGGCTCGAGGTCCGGCTCACCGTCGGGCTCAACTCGATTCCGATGGCCGTCCCGCACACCCGGCCCAGCGGCGTCACCGCGCACGCCACCCGGCGCGAGCTGATCTCCGGGTACGAGCCCTGGCTCCAGAAGGTCCAGGTGCCGGCCGGCGTCGGCCACCTCCTGGAATACCGCCTCGGCGAGCGCGGTCGCGACGCCCTCGGCTTCGCCGCGCACGTGCCGCACTACGTCGCCCAGGCCGAGTACCCGGCCGCCGCCGAGGCGCTGCTCGCCGCGGTGTCCCGCAGCACCGGGCTGCTGCTGCCCCGCGACGGCCTGCGCGCCGCCGCCGAGGTGGTGCGGGTGGAGATCGACCGCCAGGTCGCCCAGACCGAGGAGGCGGCCACCCTGGTCCAGGCCCTGGAGGAGCAGTACGACGCGTTCGCCCGGGGTCGCGGCGAGAAGAGCCTGCTCGCCCCGGAGACCGGCCCGCTGCCCACCGCCGACGAGCTCGGCGCCGAACTGGAACGCTTCCTCGCCGAGCAGACGCGGCCCGGAGACACGCCGGAGCGCTGACGCGACACCCCGCCGGACTGACCGGGCGGGGTGACCGCTGATGGGGCAGGCTGGAGACATGCGCCTGGCGACCTGGAACGTCAACTCGGTGAAGGCCCGCCTCCCCCGACTGCTCGACTGGCTGGCCACCACGAAGCCCGACGTCGTCTGCCTGCAGGAGACCAAGTGCCCCGACGGGGCCTTCCCGGTCGCCGAGGTGGGCGAGCTGGGCTACGAGGCGGCCAGCCACAGCGACGGCCGGTGGAACGGGGTGGCCATCCTCTCCCGCGTGGGCCTGGCCGACGTGGCGGTCGGCTTCCCCGGCGAGCCGGGCTTCCCCCTGCCGGAGGCCCGGGCCATCTCGGCGACCTGCGCCGGCCTGCGGGTCTGGTCGGTGTACGTGCCCAACGGCCGCTCCCCCGACGACCCGCACTACGCGTACAAGCTGGCCTGGTTCGCGGCGCTGCGCGACGCCCTGGAGTCGGAGGTGGCCGGCGGGCTCCCGCTCGCGGTCTGCGGGGACTTCAACGTCGCCCCGACCGACGCTGACGTCTGGGACCCGAAGCTCTTCGTCACCTCCACCCACGTCACCCCGGCCGAGCGGGCCGCGCTGGCCGCGCTGCGCGACCTCGGCCTCAGCGACGTGGTGCCGACGCCGATGAAGGGCCCGCACCCCTACACCTACTGGGACTACCGGGCCGGCATGTTCCACCAGAACAAGGGCATGCGGATCGACCTCGTCTACGCCACCGCGCCGTTCACCCGCGCGGTCACCTCGGCGTACGTGGACCGGGAGGCCCGCAAGGGCAAGGGCCCCTCCGACCACGCCCCGATCGTGGTCGACGCCGACCTGGTGCCGGCCGTCGAGACGTTCTGACCCGGCTCGTTAGGGTTGAGCCATGGCAGTCGTGAAGATCAACGCGATCGACGTCCCGCCCGGCGCCGGCGAGGAGCTGGAGAAGCGGTTCGCGGCCCGGGCCGGCGCGGTGGAGAACTCCCCCGGCTTCCTCGGCTTCGAACTGCTCCGCCCGGTCGGCGGGGAGAGCCGCTACTTCGTCTACACCCGCTGGGAGACGGAAGAGGCCTACCAGGCGTGGGCGCAGGGGCCGTCGCGGGCCGCGCACGCCGGCGGCGAGGGCGGCGAGCCGCGCAAGCCGGTCGCCACCGGAGCCACGCTGCTGGAGTTCGAGGTCGTGCAGCAGGTCCCCGCCAAGAGCTGACCACGCCTACTTCTGGAACATGGTCGACGCCACGTCGGCCATGAGCTTGAGGGCCCAGTCGAGCTGCGGGCACGTCTCCCGGTCGCGGCACTCCAGGCAGCCACCAGCCCGCCACGGCTGGTCGAGGGCCCGGGTCCAGTGCGTGTCGATGATCCGCATCATCGCGAACAACTCGTCGGCGGGCGTGATCTCCCCGTCATCCATCGGCATGGCCGACGCCTTCCCGAGTGAGCGAGAGGGGCCGCCCTGGGCAGCGTCCTTGCTGTCCAGGGCGGGAGGACCGGAAACCCCGGATTGCTGAAGTCCAGGAGCTCCGACCCACTGTCTCACTGTATTCACTGTCTCACTGTAGTCAAGTTCTCACTGTCTCCACTTCGCCGCGTTGTCGCCTTGTCCCGGTCAGGTGCGGGCTGGAAACATGATCTCCGCTGAAGTCCAGGAGAGCCGATTCATGCCGACCAGACCACCGCACTACCGACGCGTCGCCGACGACATCGAAGCCAAGATCCGCGCCGGCGAATACGCCCCCGGGCAGCAACTGCCCTCCGTCTCGGAGATCGGCGAGATCTACAACGTCGCCCGGTCGACGGCCTACCGCGCCGTGAAGGAACTGCACGCGCGCGATCTCATCTACGGCCAGCAGGGCCAGGGCGTCTTCGTCGCGGAGGCGGAATAGCCGACGCTCCTGGCTTGAGTCGTTGCCGACGTCAGCTCGAAAGCGCTCGCAGATGCACGCCCCGCTCGCCGCTCCCCTGTCCAGCGCCTACGAACTTGATGTCGTAGGTGGATCGCCCGGGGCCGCTGGAGGGCAGGCCGAGGTGAGTCACCCACGTCATCAAGTTCGTAGCCGCTCGTGAGCTGTGCCCGGCCCGCCTCGGACGCCGCCAATCGCGTCTCGACGCCGGGGCACGCGGGATCTTGGTGAGGCGCTGTTCGCGTCAGGGGTTGCGGGTGTCGAGGAGAGACGCGAAGGCGATCACGTTGTCCTGGTAGCCGGTGTGGCCGCCGACCCACTCGCCGCCGCAGGTGATCAGCCGCAGCTCGGCCGGGCCCGCGTCGCCGTAGACCCGGTCGGCGGGGAGGTCGGCCTTGTCGAAGTACTCGACAGTGTCGACCTTGAAGGCCACCACGCTGCGGTCCGACCGGGTCACCTCGATCCGGTCCCCCGGCTTGAGCTCGTGCAGCCGGTAGAAGACCGCCGGCCCGCTCTTGGTGTCCACGTGCCCGACGATGATCGCCCGGCCCGGGTCGCCGGGCACCGCCCCGCGGTTGTACCAGCCGGTCTGGTGGTGCTCGGTCAGCGGCGGGACGTCGATCGAACCGTCCCGCGCCTGACCGACCGGGGTGACCGGGGCGCTGATCTTGATGGCCGGCACGGCGAGGCGCACCGGAAGGCTGGCCGGCTCCCGCGCCCGGGCCGGCTCGGTGGTCCGCCTGCTCGACCCGGTCGCCGCGTCGGCCCAGTCGAACGGCCCGGCAGTCCGGCCCAGCCCCGCGCCGGTGGCGAAGACCCCGACCAGGACCAGCAACACGGCGAGCGGCGTCGACCACGGCCGGCGGCCGGCGGCCCGGGCCGCCCGGGGGGTGGGCTGGGGGGTGGGGTTCGCGGCCATGGCGGGGCTCAGCGCCGGGCGGCGCCACGGAGGGTACGGGGCTGCCGGCGGGACGCGGCCACGCCGACCACCGCGCCGGCCACGGTCAGCGCCAGCCCGACCGGCACCAGCAGCCCACCGAGGCCACTGCCGGCGGTGCCGCCGAAGCCGGTCGCCGGCCCGCGGCTGGGCTGCACCCGCTTGACCACCTGGAGCATGGTCGACGCGGTCTGCCCGCCGGGGCACTCCAGCTTCACCCGGTAGTTGCCGGGGCGGGTGCGTTCCCGGACCATCGGCGAGGCCGTGAGCAGGCCGCGCTGCGGCTGCACCTGGATCCGGCCGAACGCGTCGGAGACCACGGTGGCCGGCACCGAGTTGTCCCGGCAGCTCGCCCGGATGCCCACCAGGAAGCCGGCCTCGACGGTGCTCGGCGTGACCTCCACGAAGATGAGGTCACCGGGCGACGGCTGCGGGCCCGGCTGGCCGGGCGCCGGCTCGGCAGCGGGCACCAGGGCGGCGGATCCCACCGCGGCGGATCCCAGCGGCGCCACGGAGGACACCGAGACAGCGGGCGGGCCGGCCTGGGCGGGCAGCGCGCCGACCAGCGGGGCGGTGCACGCGGCGGCCGCGACCAGCAGCGCCGCACGTCCCGTGACTGACACCATGCCCCCTCCCGGCGTCGGGTCGGGCGGCGGGCCACCCGTCCTGCCGTACGGGATGAATCCTCTCACCCCTGGCCGCCCATCACATCCGATCCACTGCGGCGGTCGCGTACGCTCGGGTCGCTGTGACCTCCACCGACTTCAGCGCCGCGCCGCCGGCCCACGCCGCCCGTATCCGCACCTTCCACCCGCGTCGCGGGCGGATGAGCGACCGGCAGCGCGACGCGCTCGCCCGGCTCTGGCCCGCGTACGGCCTGGAGATCGACGACCTGGACGGGCCGTGCGATCCGACGGCGCTGTTCGGACGGCGGGCGCCGCTGGTGCTGGAGATCGGTTCCGGCATGGGCGACGCCACCGCGGTGATGGCGGCCGCCGACCCGGACCGACACTATCTGGCGGTTGAGGTGCACACGCCCGGAATCGCCAACCTGCTCGACCTGGTGGAACGGCACGGCCTGGACAACGTGCGGGTGGCCAAGGGCGACGCGCTGGACCTGGTCCGGGCCATGCCGGAGGGCTGCCTGGACGCGGTGCACATCTTCTTCCCCGACCCGTGGCCCAAGGCCCGCCACCACAAGCGGCGGATCATCCAGCCGGAGCACGTGGCGCTGCTGCGGTCCCGGCTGGTCCCCGGCGGGACGCTGCACTGCGCGACCGACTGGGCCGAGTACGCCGACTCGATGCGGGAGACGCTGACCGCCGACCCGGAGCTGGTCGACGTGCACGGCGGCTGGGCGCCCCGCCCGGCACACCGGCCGGTGACCAAGTTCGAGCGCCGGGCGCTGACCGCCGGGCGGGAGATTTTCGACCTGGTCCACCGGCGGCGCTGAACCCGGTTGGCGCGGGGGCCCATGATCCAGGCACGATGGGAGCCGCCATGACTCTCACCGCCGCGCTGCCGAAGAGCGCCGACCCCGACACCCTCTACGACGCGTTCGCCGGCTGGGCGTCCGAGCGCGGTCTCGACCTCTACCCCCACCAGGAGGAGGCGGTCATCGAGATCGTCTCCGGCGCGAACGTGATCATGAATACGCCGACCGGCTCGGGCAAGAGCCTGGTGGCGATCGCCGCGCACTTCGCCGCGCTGGCCGACGACCGGACCAGCTTCTACACCGCGCCGATCAAGGCCCTGGTCTCGGAGAAGTTCTTCGCCCTCTGCGAGGTCTTCGGCGCGGAGAACGTCGGCATGCTCACCGGCGACGCCAGCGTCAACGCCGACGCCCCGATCATCTGCTGCACGGCGGAGATCCTGGCCAACCTGGCGCTGCGCGAGGGCGCCCGCGCCGACGTCGGCCAGGTGATCATGGACGAGTTCCACTTCTACGCCGAGCCGGACCGGGGCTGGGCGTGGCAGGTGCCGATCATCGAGCTGCCGCAGGCGCAGTTCGTCCTCATGTCGGCGACGCTCGGCGACACCACCCGCTTCGTGGACGACCTGACCCGGCGCACCGGGCGGCCGACCGCCGTCGTCCGCTCGGCCGAGCGGCCGGTCCCGCTCCTCTTCTCGTACGCGATGACGCCGCTGCACGAGACCCTGGAGGAGCTGCTGGCGACCAAGCAGGCCCCGGTCTACGTCGTGCACTTCACCCAGGCCGCCGCGCTGGAGCGCGCCCAGGCGCTGATGAGCGTGAACGTCTGCACCCGGGCCGAGAAGGACATGATCGCGAACGCGATCGGCAACTTCCGGTTCACCTCGGGCTTCGGAAAGACGCTGTCCCGGCTGGTCCGGCACGGCATCGGCGTGCACCACGCCGGCATGCTGCCCAAGTACCGCCGCCTCGTGGAGACCCTGGCCCAGGCCGGGCTACTCAAGGTCATCTGCGGCACCGACACCCTCGGCGTCGGCATCAACGTGCCGATCCGCACCGTGCTCTTCACCGGCCTGTCGAAGTACGACGGCGTCCGGACCCGCCTGCTCAAGGCCCGCGAGTTCCACCAGATCGCCGGCCGGGCCGGGCGGGCCGGCTTCGACACCCTCGGCCGGGTCGTGGTGCAGGCCCCCGAGCACGTCATCGAGAACGAGAAGGCTCTCGCCAAGGTGGGCGACGACCCGAAGAAGCGCCGCAAGGTGGTGAAGAAGAAGCCGCCGGAGGGCTCCATCGGCTGGGGCGAGCCGACCTTCCAGCGCCTGGTCGAGGCCGAGCCGGAGCCGCTGACCTCCAGCTTCCAGGTCAGCCACTCGATGCTGCTCAACGTCATCGGCCGGCCCGGTGACGCGTTCGCCTCGATGCGGCACCTGCTCACCGACAACCACGAGGACCCGGCCGCCCAGCGCCGGCACATCCGCCGGGCCATCGCCATCTACCGGGCGCTGCGGGCCGGCGGCGTGGTCGAGGAGCTGCCCAAGCCGGACGAGCAGGGCCGCCGGGTGCGGCTCACCGTCGACCTCCAGCTCGATTTCGCGCTCAACCAGCCGCTCTCCCCGCTCGCACTGGCCGCCGTCGAGCTGCTCGACCGGGAGTCACCGTCGTACGCGCTCGACGTGCTCAGCGTGATCGAATCGATCCTGGACAACCCGCGCCAGGTGCTCTCCGCGCAGCAGTTCAAGGCGCGCGGCGAGGCGGTCGCCGCCATGAAGGCCGAGGGCATCGAGTACGAGGCCCGCCTGGAACTCCTCGACGAGGTGACCTGGCCGAAGCCCCTCGCCGAGCTGCTGGAGTCGGCGTACGAGATGTACCGGCGGGGCCACCCCTGGGTCGCCGACCACGAGCTCTCCCCCAAGTCCGTGGTCCGCGACATGTACGAGCGGGCCATGACGTTCACCGAGTACGTCCAGTTCTACGGCCTGTCCCGCTCCGAGGGCCTGGTGCTGCGCTACCTCGCCGACGCGTACAAGACGCTGCGGCAGACCGTCCCCGAGGACGCCAAGACCGAGGAGCTGGTCGACCTCATCGAGTGGCTGGGCGAGCTGGTCCGCCAGGTCGACTCCAGCCTCATCGACGAGTGGGAGCGGCTGCGCAACCCGTCCGACGTCGCCGAGGTCGCCGCATCGCTGGACGACCGGCCGCCGGCGGTCACGCGCAACGCCCGCGCGTTCCGGGTGCTGGTGCGCAACGCGCTGTTCCGCCGGGTCGAGCTGGCCGCACTGCGCCGCTGGGACCTGCTCGGGGAGCTGGACGCCGAGCACGGCTGGCACGCCGACGCGTGGGCGGACGCGCTGGAGCCGTACTTCGAGGCGTACGACTCGATCGGGGTGGGACCGGACGCGCGCGGGCCGGCGCTGCTGATGATCGAGCAGGGCCGGGAGCGGTGGACCGTACGCCAGATCCTGGACGACCCGGAGGGCGACCACGACTGGGGCATCAGCGCCGAGATCGACCTCGCCGCCTCCGACGAGGCGGGCGCCGCGGTCGTCCGGATCACGGACGTCGGACAGCTCTGACCCCGCGGACGCCGCAGGGGTGAGCCGGGAGACCGGCCCACCCCTGTGGCGTCGGTGAATCAGTCGCGCGGGGTCTGGAAGGCCACGCGGCGACGGCGGAACATGACGAACAGCACGGCGCCGAGCGCGAGCACGGCGGCGCCGCCGCCGGCGAGCGCGGCGGCCGGGGCGCCGGTGACCGGCAGCCCGCCACCGGAGCCGCCGTTGCCGTCACCGGAGCCGCCCTCGGCGCCGGTGATGACGATGCGGGCCGTGTTGTTCTCCGGCTTCGACTCGGTGGAGGACGTCGCGCCGTCGACCACGATCGTGCCGTCCTTGCCCGGCGTCGACTTGATCTTCAGCTTGACGGTGGCCTTGATCCGGCCCCAGCCGGAGGCGACGCTCGGGAACTCGCTCTCGAAGTTGCAGCGCAGCTTCGCCGACTCCGGCAGCTGCCTGCCCGGCGTGCCGTCGGTGTAGCACCACTCGGCGGGCAGCAGCACCGTGCCGCTCGGCGCGGTGATGACGACCCCGGGGCCGCCGCCGTCGGACGGGCCGTTGTTGACGACCTCGTAGGCGAGGTCGACCGTCTGGCCGACGGCGCCCTTCACCGGCGGGACGGTGACGGCGACGTCGAGCGTGTTCTTCTTGGTCCAGAACTGGACGTCGGCGTAGTTGTCCGACTCGTCGAGCTCACGCTCCACGACGGACTGCCGGGCGAGGCCCGCGCGCACGGCCTTGGCGTGCAGCTTCTCGGCTGCGGAGGCGAACGACGGGCCGGTGCCCTTGGCGGTCGCGACCTTCTTCGCCGCCTGCGCCTCCCCGGCCAGGGCCGTGCTGAAGGCGGCGTAGTTCTCGTCCGGACCGGGCAGGTTGCGGCCGAACGTGATGTTGAACAGCGACGTGCCGGTCTCGTCGTCGAACAGCAGCAGCCCCTCGCCGGGCTTCAGCGTCAGCGGCACCGTGCAGGTGACCTGGCTCGGCCCGTACACGTAGGGGGCGCCGATGTCCTTCGGGTAGTAGTCGACGTAGGTGCAGTCGCTGTACCGCTCGACGAAGGTGGCGCCGGTGGGCAGGTCGACCCGGACCGTGAAGTCCGTCGCCGGGCTGTCGCCCTCGTTCAGGACACCGCTGTAGAGCGGGACGCGGTCGCCCGCGCCGACCGGGTGCGCCTTGTCGTTCAGGTTGTCGGCGGCGGCCACCAGGTCGGGACCCGACGGGACCACGGTCACCGGGAAGCTGGTCGTGTTGTCGCCGGGGTTGGCGTCGTCCTCGGCGCCGGCGATGGTCACGCTGACCGAGCCCGCGTCGCCGGGCGTGGCGCCCGTGCGGCTCGCCAGTGACACCGGGTAGATGGTCGTGACCTGCCCGGCCTCAAGACGGCCGACCGTGCAGGTGACCTTGGCGTTGGCGAGCTTGCAGGTGTCGTCCCAGTCGGACACGGAGGCCGTGACCGCGTCGGAGAGCTTGCTGAGGTCGAGGGTGACGGTGACCGCGCTCGCGTCGGCCTCACCGTAGTTGTAGACGTACATGCCGATCGTGGTGCCGCTGTTGTCGATCTCCGCGACGGGTTCGCGGTCGAACGAGACGAAGAGGTCGGGCAGCGCGTCCGCGGCGTGCGCCGGGGCGGAGAGGCCGAACAACGCGGTCGTCGCCAGCACCGCCGCGCCGACGGCGAGGCGGGACCAACGGGCCGTGAGGGATGTCATGTGTGTGCTCCGAAAGAGAACGATGGAAGCCCGCACTCTAATTGATGATCAGCAACCGCGATGTCCCGTGCGAAGAGACCGCTCCAGACCCTGGGCGATGTCAGACCCGTCGATTAGAATGTATGTACTAATCGAGCTGCTTGACCTGGGAGGATGCTCGTGACCGCGCCCACCTCCACCGCCCCTGTCACCCCCTACGCCACCCTCCTCGGTTTCACCCGCTACGTGGACCGCACCGGGCCCACCAAGGCCACCTTCGTGGGCGGCCTGCGCAAGCAGCGGGCGAGCCGGCACGGGTTCAACCCGCACGGCCAGTTCGTCAAGGCGCTCAAGGCCGATGTCGCCTTCCACACCGGCGGCACCCACCTGGCCCAGGTGGCAGACCTGGTCAAGCCGCGCTGGCGCCCGCTCTACGAGGCGCTGGCGCCCGGGGCGACCACCTGGCTGCACTCGCTCGGCGAGCCGGCCGGCGTCGACCTGGCCCAGACCCGCGACGCGCTGGCCATGCTGGGCGACCTGCCCGTGAAGATCAACCCGCAGTTCGGCGTGCGCTACGCCGACGGCCGCGCCGAGGCGATCCGGCTGCACTTCGACGAGGCCCCGCCGAGTGAGGAGACCGCCCTGGCCACGCTGCACCTGATGGCCCGGCACATGGACGCGGTCCTGCCGCACGCCGAGCCGGTGCTGGTCGACGTCCGGCGCGGCGAGTCCCACCGGATGCCGGCCGACGTCAAGCCGGAGCAGGTCGAGCAGTGGCTGGCGGGTGAGGCCGCCGCCTTCCGCGCCATCTGGTCCACCGCGGCCTGACCGGCCCACCACGACGAGCGGCCGCCCCTCCCCGGGCGGCCGCTCGTCCGTGTCTCCCCCCGGATCGGCAGGCACCGGCCCGCCATCCTGTTTCCCCTCTTTCGGGAAGATAGAGGGCGTATGTGAGCGGTTGTCGGGAAGCTTGGTTCATGAGAGTGCCCCGCGCCGACGCCGGCCCTGGACGCCCGGCCGTGCGCCCCGCCGCGGGTCGGCCCGTCGACCCGACGCCCCCGGGTCCCTCCCGCAGGCGGCCGGGAGCCGCCATGTCCAGAGCCAACCGGACCAAGCTGACCGTCTTCGCCCTGCTCACGCTCGCCGCGGCGGGCGTCGGTACCCCCGCGCCGGCGGTCCTCGCGCTCGCCGCCGTCACCGCGCTCATCCCGGTCGCCGACGCGCTGGATCGGGAACCCGCGCCGCGGCCGGCCCGCCGGCCGGCACCCGAGCGCGAACCCGCCTGATCCGTCCGCCCTGCCAGGAGCACACCGTGGTCACGAACGACATCACCATCGCGTCACCGCTGCAGACCGCCCGTGCCCGGGGCCGGGTGCGCGGTCGCCTCATCCTGCTCGGGCCGGCCTTCGTGGCCGCGGTCGCCTATGTCGACCCGGGCAACTTCGCCACCAACTCCACCGCCGGCGCGCGCTACGGCTACCTGCTGGTCTGGGTGGTCGTGGCGGCGAACCTGGCCGCCATGCTGGTGCAGACGCTCACCGCGAAGCTCGGCCTGGCGACCGGCCGCAGCCTGCCCGAGCTGTGCCGCGAGCACCTGCCGCGGCCGGTCAACCGGGTCATGTGGGTCCAGGCCGAACTGGTGGCCATGGCCACCGACCTGGCCGAGGTCATCGGCGGCGCGGTCGCCCTCTACCTGCTCTTCGGGGTCCCGCTGCTGCCCGGCGGCCTCATCATCGGCGCGGCCGCGTTCGCCGTCCTCGCGTTGCGCGCGCGTGGCTTCCGGGCCTTCGAGATCGCCATCGCGGTCCTGCTCGGGGTGATCGTCCTGGCCTTCGCGGTGAACCTGCTCACCGCGCAGCCCGACGTGTCCGCCGCGGCCGGCGGGCTGCTGCCCCGGGCGCAGGGCACCGACAGCATGCTGCTGGCCGCCGGCATCCTCGGCGCGACGGTGATGCCGCACGTGATCTACGTGCACTCGGCGCTGACCCCGAACCGCATTCCCGCGGCCGACGAGGCCGAGCGGCGGATCGTGGCGAAGGGCCTGCGCACCGACGTGCTGCTCGCCCTGAGCGCCGCCGGCGCGGTGAACCTCGCCATGCTGCTCGTCGCGGCGGCCACCTTCCACGGCAGCGGGATCCCCGGCACCGACACCCTGGAGGGCGTCCACGCCGGCCTGGCCGGCAGCCTCGGCGCGGTGGCGGCGCTCGGCTTCGCGGTGGCGCTGCTGCTGTCCGGGCTGGCCTCGACCAGCGTCGGGACCTACGCCGGTGAGGTCATCATGCAGGGCTTCCTGCGCCGCCGCGTCCCCCTCGCCGTGCGCCGGCTGGTCACCCTGTTGCCCGCGCTGCTGGTGCTCGCCGTCGGCGTCGACCCCACCCGGGCCCTCGTGCTGTCGCAGGTGGTGCTGAGCTTCGGCATCCCGTTCGCGCTGATCCCGGTGGTGGTCTTCACCCGCCGCCGGGACCTGATGGGCACCCTCGTCAACCGCCCGGCCACGACCGCCGTCGCGTCGGTGATCACCGCCCTCGTGGTGGCGCTCAACCTGTTCCTGCTCTGGCAGCTGGTCGCCTGACCGGCCGGCCCGCGCGCGGCGCCGTCACCGGTGCCGCGCGCGGTGCAGCAGGTACGCGGTGACCAGGCCACCGGCCAGCACGGCCGCCGCCCCCGCGGTCTGGCCCGTCTCCAGCGCCACCCGGAACGCGTCGCGGACCACGGCGCGCTCGCCGTCGGTGGCGGCGGCGGCCAGCGCGGCCGGGAACGAACCGGCCCCGGCCAGCGCGGCGGGCAGCAGCGCGGCGAACCGCGCGTTCAGGACGGCGCCGAGCACGGCCACGCCCAGGCTGCCGCCCACCTCGGTCATGGTGCCGTCCACACCTGCCCCAGCGCCGGCCCGCTCCGGCGGCAGCGCGCTCAGCACCGCCTCGACGATCGCCGGGTTGGCCAGCGCGCAGCCGGCGCCCATCAACAGCAGGCCGCCGAGCAGCGCCGGGTAGCCGTCACCGGGGGCGTACGTGACGGCCAGCAGCCCGACGGCGAGCAGCGCCATCCCGACGGCGACCGCGGCCGGCCGCCCCATCCGGCGGATCAGCGCGGCGGCGATCCCGGTGAGGTTGAGCACCACGATGGAGAGCGCGAACGGCGCCATCCGCAGCCCCGCCTCCCAGGCCGGGTAGCCGCGGACGAACTGCAGGTGCTGGGTGAGCAGGAACAGCGCACCGGTCGCGCCGAAGGTGATCAGCACGACCCCGGAGACCGCGCCGGTGAACCGGGGGTCGCGGAACAGCCCCATGTCCAGCATCGGCTCGGCGACCCGGTGTTCCCAGGCCACGAAGAGGCCGAGCAGCACGGCGCCGGCGACGGCCGCGGCGAGCACCGCCGGGGCGGCCCAGCCCTGCTCCGGCCCGGCGGTGATCGCCCAGACCACGCCGGTGAGCCCGGCCGTGGAGAGCAGCACGCCGAGCACGTCGAGGCGACCGGTGACCGCCTTGCGGGATTCGGGCACCAGCAGCCGGACGGCCACCAGGCAGACCAGCACCACCGGCACGTTGACCAGGAAGATGGCCTGCCAGGGCAGGTGGGCGAGGATCGTCCCGCCGACCGGCGGCCCGACGGCGAAGCCCAGCGCGCTGGTCGCCGCCCAGACCCCGATGGCCCGCTGGCGCGCCGGCCCTTCGAAGACCTGCACGGCCACGGCGAGGGTGGCGGTGACCAGCAGCGCGCCGCCGACGCCCATCCCGGCCCGGGCCGCGATGAGCTGGCCGGTGGTGGTGGCCAGCCCGGCGGTCAGCGAGCCGGCCCCGAACAGCACGAGCCCGGCCAGCAGCATCCGCTGCCGGCCGTAGCGGTCGGCCGCGCTGCCGGCGCTGATCAGCAGGCCGGACAGGACCAGGGCGTACGCGTTGATGATCCACTGGATGTCGCTGGTGCTGGCGCCCAGCTCGGTGGTGAGCACCGGCACCGCCACGGTGAGCACGGTGTTGTCCAGCACCACGGTGACCTGGGCGAGGCAGAGCACGGCCAGGATCCACCAGCGGTGGCGGAGGACCACCGGCCCGACCGGGGCGGCCGGCGCCGCGAGGGCGCTCACGGCCGCGGGGCGTACGGGGCGAGGGGATTGGCCAGCGTCCCGACGAACTGGAGCGCCGCCGACGGGTCCGCCAGGTCGACCATCTGCTGGTTGTTGCGCAGCTGCAGCCGGTTCAGGCAGGACAGCGCGAACTCCGGGACGAACAGGTCGTGCCGATCGGCCAGTTGCGGCACCGACTCCGTGTAGGCCGTGACGCACTCGGCCACGGTCCGCCAGAAGGTCTCCTCGTCCAGGATCCCCTCGGTGGCGAGGATCGCGTTGAGGTGGCGCAGGAACGAGTCGAACACGTCGGTGAAGACGCAGAGCACCTTCTCGTCCTCGGGCACGGCGGCGCGGATCCGGCTCACCGACTCGGGCAGGTCCGCCGCCGGGTCCATCACCACGATCTCCTCGGCGATGTCCTTGAAGATCACCCGCTCCACCACGTCGTCGCCCAGCACCAGGATGACGTTCTCGCCGTGCGGCATGAACGCCAGGTCGTACGCGTGGAGCGCGTGCAGCACCGGCACGAGGTAGGCGTCCAGGTAGCGGCGCAGCCAGTCCGCCGGGGCCAGCCCGGAGCCGGCGATCAGCGCACCGGCGAACGAGCGCCCGGCCCGGTCGACGTGCAGCAGCGACGCCATGGTGGCCAGCCGCCGGCCGGGCTCCAGCCCGGGCACCGGGCTCTCCCGCCACAGCGCGGCGAGCATCTTCCGGTACGGCGAGTACCGGTCGGTGGCCGCCTCGAACTGCCGGTGCCGGTAGCCGATCGCGGCCCGCTCCCGGATGATCGACAGCCCGGTACGCGCGAACACCGGGTCGGCGGCGATCAGGTCGGCCAGCCAGTCGTTGATGGCCGGGGTGTGCTCCATGTACGCGGCGGACAGCCCGCGCATGAAGCCCATGTTGAGCACCGACAGCGCGGTCTTCACGTAGTGCCGGTTCGGGTCGGTGACGTTGAAGAAGGTGCGCACCGACTGCTGGGCCAGGTGCTCGTCCGGCCCCTCGCCCAGCGGCACCAGGTGGCGGCGGGCCACCTCACCGGCGAACGTGACGGCCAGCTTGTTCCACCACTGCCAGGGGTGCACGGGCAGCAGCAGGTAGTCGGCCGGGTCGAGGCCGAGGCCGGTGAGGGTGCGCGCGAAGCCGGCCAGGCTCTCCTCGCCGAGTTCGGCCCGGACGTGGGTGTCGTAGTCCAGGTCGGCGGCGCAGGTGAAGGTGGTGTGGTCGCGGTGGGCGGCGAGCCAGAGCAGGCGGACCGGCTGGCCGGCCTCCGGGGCGTACCGGTGGTGGTCGTGCACGCCCCAGCCGATCCGGCCGCTGTTGGCCACGAAGCACGGGTGGCCCTCGGTCATCGCCGTCTCGATCTGCTGGAAGTCCGCCCGGACCAGCTCGGCCACCGCCAGCTCGGGCCGGGCGAGTTTGTAGGCGAGCCCGGCCAGGGTGGAGGTGATCTCCTCGAGGTAGACGGGCAGGACGCCGTCGGTGAGGCCGAGCGCGCCACGCAGCTCCAGGCAGAGGTCGACCGCGTCGAGCGGGACCTCCCGCCCGTCGACGTGCCGGGTCAGGCCGGCCGGGTCGATCCACCAGTGGTGCAGGCTCAGCTGCCGGGCGGCGAAGCGGTACTCGGCGGTGCCGTCGTCGCCGCGTACCCGGTAGTGGCCGGAACCCAGGGGCTCGGGGGTGATGAGCCGTTCGTGGGCGAACTCGGCCAGGGCCTTGCGGACCAGCTGGCGGTTGGCGGCGGCCCACAGCTCAGGGGTGAGGTGGTCGACGGCGGCGGAGGGGGTGGTCACGCGGGGTACCTCTCAACGGGTGGCGGCGAACTGCTCTCGGGTGCAGACGCTGAGCAGGGCGGTCTTCTCGGGCTTGGCGATCGGGCCGACGACGGTGAAGCCGACGGCCGCGTTCAACGCGTGCACGGCGGTGTTGCGCACGTCGGGCTCGACCACCACCCGCCGGGTGGCCGGGTCGGCGAAGAGCCAGTCCAGCACCGTGGTGATCACGGCGAGGGTGAAGCCGTGCACCGGCGCCTCGGCGGGCGCGCAGAGGAAGTGCATCCCGACGTCGCCCTCGACCGGGTCGTACAGACCGACCAGTTCGACCTCGGCGGGGTCGTAGCGCTCGGCGAGGAACGCGGGCCGGCCCTGCCAGCACCCGAGGTACGCGTCGTGGTGCGGGTTCGCCGCGATGCGCCGGTACTCCTCGGCCACCCGGGCGACGTCGGCGTCCTGCATCATCCAGAACACCGCCTTCGGGTGGGTGACCCAGCCGTGCAGCAGCGCGGCGTCGCCGTCCGGGTCGAGCGGGCGGAGGCTGAACTCGCCGAGGCGCGGGTCGTGCCGGCGGTACGTGGCCACGGTCACGGGGCCATCTTCCGTTCGCGACTGCGGGGCTCGCAGAACCGGCTCACTCCTCGCGCTCACGAGGGCATCCCGGCCGGCGCGCCGAACTCCTGGAAGGCGATGCTCTTCTCGATCGGGTAGTGCTCGCGGCCGGTCAGCTCCCGGATGATCCAGGAGTTGCGGTAGGGGCCCATGCCCAGGTCGGGCGAGGTGACGCTGTGCGTGTGGGTGCCGGCGTTCTGGAGGAAGACGCCCCGTCCGGTGTGGTCGACGCTGTAGTTGCGGGCCACGTCGAAGCGGCCGTGGCCGTCCCAGCGGATCCGGTCGCGGATCGGGTCGAGGAAGGCGGGCACCCGGTACCGGTAGCCGGTGGCGAGCACCAGCCCCTCGGTCTCCAGGGTGAAGTCGCGGCCCTGCTCGACGTGGTGCAGCCCCAGCGTGTACGTACCGCGCTCCGGGTCGTGGGCCGCGTCGGTCAGCTCGGTGTTGGTGAGCAGCCGGGTGGGCACCGGGCCGCCGACGCTCTTCACGTAGAGCAGGTCGAAGATCCCGTTGATCAGCTCGGCGTCGATGCCCTTGAACAGCCCCTTCTGCTCCGCCTCCAGGCGGTAGCGGGTCGGCTCGGGCAGGGCGTGGAAGTAGTCCACATAGTCCGGGGAGGTCATCTCCAGGGTGAGCTTGGTGTATTCGAGCGGGAAGAAGCGCGGCGAGCGGGTGACCCAGTTGAGCTGGTAGCCGTGGGTGTCGATGTCGGCGAGGAGGTCGTGGTAGATCTCGGCGGCGCTCTGCCCGCTGCCGATCACGGTGATGCTCCGCTTGCCGCGCAGCGCCGCCCGGTGCTCCCGGTACCGCGAGTTGTGGATCACGTCGCCGCCCAGCCCCGCGCACGCCGGCGGCACGTGCGGCGGGGTGCCGGTGCCGAGGACCAGCCGGCGCGCCCGGTGGGTGACCTCGCGGCCGTCGACCCGGGCGCGCACCACGTACCGGTCGTCCGTCGGGTCGTACTCGACGGCGGTGACCTCGTGTCCGAACCGGACGCTGGGCAGCTTCGCGGCGGCCCACCGGCAGTACGCGTCGAACTCGCCGCGCAGCGGGAAGAAGTTCTCCCGGATGTAGAACGGGTAGAGCCGGCCGGTCTCCTTGAGATAGCTGAGGAAGGAGTACGGCGAGGTCGGGTCGGCGAGCGTGACCAGGTCGGCGAGGAACGGGGTCTGCAGGTGGGCGCTCTCCAGCAGCATGCCGGGATGCCAGTCCACGTCGTCGCGGGCCTCCAGGAAGAGGCCGTCGAGGTCGGCGATCGGGGCGGTCAGGCAGGCCAGGCCGAGGTTGTACGGGCCCAGCCCGATGGCGATGAAGTCGTGGGTCGACATGGGGTTCTCCAGGACGGGGCCGGTCAGCCGACCGGGCAGGACAGCTCGTCGGCGGTGCGGGTGCGGGCATACCAGCCGGCGTGTTCGGCGATCAGGTCGAGCACCGCGGCGACGTCCTCCCCGGTGGTCTCCGGGTTCAGCAGGGTGAACTTGAGGTGGTGGGCGCCGTCGACCCGGGTGCCCGCGACGAGCGCCGCCCCGGAGGCGGCGAGCGCCTCGCGGGCGTACAGGTTGGCGTCGTCCACGAGGTCGGCGGCCAGGCCGGCGGGGCGCCAGCGGAACACCAGGGTGCTCAGCGCCGGCCGGGTCACCACCTCGAAGCGGGGGTCGGCGTCGAGCAGGCGCCAGGCCTCGCCGGCCCGGTCCACCACCTCGTCGAAGAGCGCGCCGACCGCGTCGGCCCCCATGATCCGCAGGGTGAGCCAGAGCTTGAGCGCGTCGAATCGGCGGGTGGTCTGGAGGCTCTTGTCGACCTGGTTGGGGATGCGCTGCTCGACGGCGCGCGCCGGGTTGAGGTAGTCGGCGTGCCAGGTGGCGTGCCGCAGCGTCCGGCCGTCGCGCACCAGCACGGCGCTGGAGCTGACCGGCTGGAAGAAGGACTTGTGGTAGTCGACGGTCACCGAGTCGGCCCGCTCGATGCCGTCGAGCAGGTGCCGGCGGGTCGGCGAGACCAGCAGCCCGCAGCCGTACGCGGCGTCGACGTGCAGCCAGACGCCGGCCGCCGCGCAGATGTCGGCGACCTGCGGCAGCGGATCGATGCTGCCGAAGTCGGTGGTGCCGGCGGTGGCGACGACCGCCATGACCAGCAGCCCGTCCGCCCGGCAGCGGGCGATCTCCCGGGCCAGCGCCTCGGGGCGCATCCGCCGCTGGGCGTCGGTGTCGACGGTGCGCACCGCGTCCGGGCCGAGGCCGAGCAGCCGGGCCGCCTTCTGCACGCTGAAGTGGCCGGCGGCGGACGTCAGCACCCGCAGCCGGGACAGCGCCTCGGGTCCGGGCCGCAGGCCGGCGCGCACCCGGGCCTCCTCCCGGGCGAGCAGCAGCGCCTGGAGGTTGGAGTGCGTGCCGCCGCTGGTGAACACCCCGTCGGCGGCGGGCCCGAGCCCGATCCGCTCGGCCGTCCAGTCGATCAGCCGGCGCTCGATGAGCGTGCCGCCGGCGCTCTGGTCCCAGGTGTCCAGCGAGGAGTTGACCGCGCTGAGCACGGCCTCGCCGAGCAGCGCCGGGATCACCACCGGGCAGTTGAGGTGGGCCAGGTAGCGGGGGTGGTGGAAGTAGACGGCGTCACGCAGGTAGACGTCGTGCAGTTCGTCGAGGGCCGCGCCGGTGTCGCCGAGCGGCCGGTCGAGGTCGACGGCCGCGACGCGCGGGGCGAGGTCGTCCGGGCCGATCCCGGTGAACGGCCGGTCGGCGGTCGCCACCCGGTGGGCCACCCGCTCGATCCCCTGGGCCAGCACGTTGCGGTAGCGGTCCAGCGAGCGGGCGGTGAACAGGTGGTCCCGGGCGGCGGCCGGGCCGGCGCCGGCCGAGGGGGCCGGAACGGTTGCTCCGGGCAGGCTCATGAACAGTCCTCAATGGTCGGAAGCGGACACGACGGCGACGGCGCGACGGGCACGGACGGTCCGAAGTTGATCGAAAGTTAGGTTACCCTAACCTAACTCGCGAGGGTCAAGAGGTCGGGTGCCGCCACGCCGGCACCGTTCGTGGCGGTCGGTCCGCCGGGGAAGCGTCGCTGGTGGGCCGCGCCGGCAGCGACGGCGAGGCCGACCAGCACGACGCAGCCGACGGCGACCGCCGGGTAGCCGAACCGACCCGCCGCCGTGAGGCCGGCCGAGGCGGCCACGAAGGAACAGACCAGCCCGAACGAGGAGAGCACCGTGAAGTCGGTGCCGCCGGTGTCCGGCCGGGAGTAGTCCATGTTGACCGTGTAGAGCACCACGTTGGCCACCGTGTACGCGGCCAGGAACAGGCAGAGCGCGACGACCGTCCCGGCCAGGGGCGCGCGGCCACTGAGCAGCGGCAGCAACAGCAGCGTGGACACGGTGAGGGAGGCGCCGGCCACCACGAGCACCCGGGTGCGGCCGTACCGGCCGATGCCGAGCCCGGCCAGCAGGCCGGCCGCGATCGCGGGCACGCTGGTCACCACTCCGGTGACCACGCCGATCCGCTGAAGCGTCCAGCCGGCGTCCACCAGGGCGGGGGTGACCAGCGCGTACGCCGCTCCGGCCCCGACGTAGAGCAGCGGCACGACGCCGAAGGTCCACCACCGGCAGCCCGGCTGGGCGAACACGGACAGCAGCGCACGGTAGGCGTGCGCCGTGGAGAGCGCCCGGTCGGTGCGGGGCGGCTCGCGGAACCGCCAGACCACCAGCAGGCCGACCGCGGTCAGCGCGGCCAGCAGCAGGATCGCCGGCCGCCAGCCGTACCGGTCGTAGACCACCACGCAGGCGCCGCCGCCGAGCAGGTTGCCCAGGTAGCTGGCGGCGACCTGGATGCCGTTGCCGGTGCCCCGGGAGCGGGCCGTGAGCAGCCGCACAGCCACGGCGTCCACGGCGATGTCCTGGGTCGCGGAGAGCAGCACGTACGCGAGGCTGACCGCGACCACCGGGCCGAGCCGGTCGGCGGGGCGGTCGAAGGGCAGCAGCGCGGCCAGCGCCAGCACCAGCCCGGTCTGGAGCACCAGCAGCCAGGAGCGGTAGTGGCCGCGGTGGCGCGAGCCGTACCGGTCGAGGATCGGGGCCCAGAGGAACTTGACCGGCCACACGAGACCGACGATCTGGAGCAGCGCGAGGGTCTCCAGGGAGGTGCCGCCGTCGCGCAGGATCGCGGTCAGCCCGACGGTGATGAAGCCCACCCCGAGGTACTGGGTGACGTAGAGCGTGGTGAGCGTGCCGAGGCGGCCGGTCACCGGGCGCTCCAGTAGCCGAGCGACGTCACCTGGTGCTTCGCCACGCCGAGGGTGCGGCGCAGGTGCCGGGTGATGTCCCGGGTGCTGGCCGCCTCGGCGGCCACCCAGTAGTGCGCGTCGTCGGCGGCCGGCAGCGCGTCCCGGACGGTTTTCACGAGGCCCTCGCCGTCCCCGCCGCGCGGGATCCAGGTGACCTCGTGGTGGTCCCGGGCGCGCGGCTCAAGCGCCCGCTCCCCCTCGTGGGCGTACTCCAGCCAGACCGTGGCCGGCACGTCGGCGGCGGCGTCGAGCAGGCTGTTCACCGCCGGCAGCGAGGCGGCGTCGCCGACCAGGTAGAGGTGGCGCGGGGCCGGCTCGGGCAGGGCGAAGGCGCTGCCCTGCACGGTGGCGTCGATGGTGTCGCCGGCGGCCGCGGTCTCGGCCCAGCGGGCGGCGCACCCGTCGTGCAGGGCGAACTCCAGGTGGAACCGGCCGGTGGCCGGGTCGGGGTCGACAAGGGTGTACGCCCGCTGGTGCGGCTTGCCGTCGTTGTCGAACCAGAGCCGGATCCACATGGTGGGGTGCACGCCGCAGGCGTCCAGCAGGTCGCCGCCGTTCATCAGCAGCCGCCGGTACCGGTCGCCGACCGGCTCGGTGCCGAGCACGGTGAGCCGGAAGTTCCGCCCGCCCATGGCCCGCAGCACCAACGCTTCCCAGTTCCGCTTCAAGGTGACCCCTCCAGTAAGGTCTGGCTAAGTTAGGGGAGGGTAACCTAAGTTGATGTTCATGATGTGGCCGGCCGGTGACGTGTCCGCGACGGCCGGCCGGTGAGCGGCATCCGACGCGACGCCTGGGGTGTGCCGCTGCTGTGGGGGGACGACGTCGACGAGCTGGCCCGTCTCCAGGGCCGCGCCGCCGCGCTCGACCGGGCCTGGCAGATCGAGGTCGAGCGCTGGCGTGCCGAGGGGCGGCTGGCCGAACACCTCGGCCCCGCCGAGCTGGGCTGGGACCGGTTCGCCCGGCGGGCCCGTCTCGCCGACACCGCCGCCCGCTGCTTCCGGCGGCTCTCCCCCGCCACCCGCCGCTGGGTCACCGCGTACGTGGACGGGGTGAACGCCGGGCTCGCCGAGGGCGCGGCCGGCGCCCCCGAGTTCGCGGCGACCGGCTGCGCGCCCGGCCGGTGGCGTCCCTGGTCCCCGCTCGGCGTCTTCCTGGTCCAGCACATCCTCTTCGGGACTTTCCCCAACAAGCTCTGGCGGGCCCACGTGGAGGCCACCCTCGGCCCGGCGGCGACGAACCTGTTCGCGGTCGAGGGACCGGGCGGGTCGGGCAGCAACGCCTGGGTGGTGCCCGGCGACCCGGCCGCCGGGCGGGGGCCGGTGCTGGCCGGCGACCCGCACCGGGTGCTGGAGCTGCCCGGGATCTATCAGCAGGTCCGGCTGGCCTGCCCCGAGTTCGACGTGCTCGGGTTCGCCTTCCCCGGCGTGCCGGGGCTGCCGCACTTCGGCCACGCCGGCGAGGTGGCCTGGGCGGTCACCAACGCGATGGCCGACTACCAGGACGTCTACCGCGAGCAGGTGCGCCGCGAGGGCGGGCGGGTGCTGGTCCGGGACGCCGACGGCTGGCTGCCGGCCCGCCACCACATCGAGCGCATCCGGGTCCGCGGCGCCGCCCCCGAGCCGGTCGAGGTGATCGAGACCCCGCGCGGCCCGGTGGTCGACCACGACCGGCACACCGGCGACGCGCTCAGCCTGCGGATTCCCGCCCGGGTCGAGGCGGACCTCGGCTTCGACGCGCTGCTGCCGCTGCTGCGGTCGCGGACCGTGGACGACGTCACCGAGGCCCTGCGCGGCTGGGTCGAGCCGGTCAACAGCGTGCTGGTGGCCGACCGGCACGGCGGCGTGCGGCAACTCGTCGCCGGGCTGGTGCCGCTGCGCGACGACCGCTGCCGGTGGGTGCCGGTGCCCGGCTGGGAGCCGCGCTACCGATGGTCCGGCCGGTACGCCGAGGCCAAGCCGGTCGAGGTGGCCGGGGTGGCGGTCTGCGCCAACGACCGCCGCGACGACGTGGCCGACCTCGGGATCGACTTCGCGCCCCCGCATCGCGCCGCCCGGATCCGGGACCTGCTCGCCGCCGACGTTGCGTCCGACGCCGTGCACATCGACACCCGGCTGGCGGCCGGCCCGCTGGGTGCGGTGCTCGACCGGCTCGACCCGGGGAGCCTCGACCCGGCCGCGCGGACGCTGCGCGAACGGCTGCGCGCCTGGGACGGCCGGATGGCCGCCGACAGCACCGACGCCGGCGCCTGGGCGGCCTGGCGGAACGCCCTGGTCCGCCGGCTGCACGACCATCCCCGGCTGCGCCCGCTGCGCACGGCGGCCCGGTACGACGAGCTGTTCGCGCCGTGGACCGACCCCCTCGCCCGGCTCGGGCACGCCCTCGACGGGCTGGTCGCCGGGGCGGACCGGCTCGGCGTGGACGTCGGCGCGGTCGCCGCGGCGGCGCTGGCCGAGGTGGCGGCGGCCGGCCCGGCCCCGGCGTGGGGGGCGCGGCACCGCCTGCACCCCGTGCACCTCGGCGCGGCCTCCGAGGTCGACGTCGCGGTGGCGGCGATGCGCGACCGGGTGTCCCTCGGCGGCGACACCGACTGCGTGCTCGCCACCTCCAGCGTCCCCGGGGTCTCCGACGCCTGCTGGCGCGGCCCGGTGGCCCGCTACGTCTGGGACCTCACCGACCGCTCGCGCAGCCGCTGGGTGGTGCCGTTCGGCGCCTCCGGCCGGGCGGGCGACCCGCACTTCGACGACCAACTGCCGCGCTGGGCGGCCGGCGAGCTGATCCCGGTGCCCGGCGCGGACCGCACGCGAGAAGGAGACCCGTCATGACGTACCAGGAAAAGCTGCCCGGCCTCGGCGAGCTGCGGCTCGTCCCGGTCGACCCGGCGGCGGACGCGGCGCTGCTGCACGGCTGGGTGACCCAGCCGTGGGCCCGGTTCTGGGGCATGGGCGAGCACACCGAGGCGGAGGTGCGGGAGGTCTACGCGTTCCTCGACGGGCTGGCCACCCACCACGCGTACCTGATCACCCTGGACGGTGCGGCGGTCGGCCTGTTCCAGACCTACCAGCCCGAGGCCGACCCGGTCGGCGAGCGCTACCCGGTCCGCGCCGGCGACATCGGGATGCACCTGCTGCTCGCGCCCGGCCGGCAGCTCCCCGGCCTCACCTCGGCGGTCGGGCCGGCCCTGGCCCGCTTCCTCTTCACCGACCCGACGCGGCAGCGCATCGTCGTGGAGCCGGACGTGCGCAACGAGCGCGCGCTGCGCCGGCTGGAGCGGGAGGGCTTCACCTTCGACGCCGAGATCGACATGCCGGACAAGCGGGCGCAGCTCGCCTTCCTCACCCGGGACCGGTTCGAGGCCGACCACCCGCTCCCCGCCTGACGACGGCAGCGCCCGCCCGGCACGGGGCCGGGCGGGCGCGGACGGTCGGTGGCTCAGGCGGCCAGGTACTTCTCCAGGTCGTCCAGGATCTTGTTGGCGGCGCCGACGCCGATGCCGGTCATCCAGACCTCGTCGGAGACGACGTGCGCCTTGCCCGCCTTCACCGCGGACAGGCCCTGCCACAGGCTGCCGGCCGTGACCTTCGCCTGCTCGGCGGCGGCCTTCTCGCCGTACGCGGTCACGAAGACGACGTCGCCGTCGACCTCGTTGACCCGCTCGGGGCTGACCAGGTCGAAGCGCTTGTCCTCCTTGCCCTCCAGCAGCTGCCGCGCGGGGCGGCCCAGGCCGGTGTCGCCGACCACGATGCCGGAGAACGAGTCCGGGCCGTAGACCCGGATGTTGCCCGGGATGAAGCGCACGATGGAGATTTTCCGCGACGAGGCGTCGCCGAGCTTCGCGCCGAAGTCCTTGGCCCGCTTCTCGTACGTGGCCAGCTGGTCCTTGGCCTGCTGCTCCTTACCGAGGGCCTTGCCGTCGAGGAGGAAGTTCTCCTTCCAGCTGATGCCCACCTTCTCCGTGAACACGGTCGGGGCGATGGCGGACAGCTCGTCGTAGAACTTCTCCTGGCGGAACTTGCTGCCGAGGATCAGGTCCGGCTTGAGCGCGTTGATCGCCTCCAGGTCGGGCTCGGTGAGCACCCCGACCTCCTTGATGCCGGCGAGCTTGTCCGCGCCGAAGTAGGTGGGCCAGCTCTTCGCCTCGCCGGCGGTGGCCGCGCCGACCGGGGTGACGCCCAGCGAGAGCGCGGTGTCGATCTTGTCGGTGTCGAGCACCACGACGCGCTTCGGCTCGGCGGGCACCTTGGTGGTGCCCATGGCGTGGGTGATCTCCCGGGTCTCCCCGGCGCTGGTGCCGGAGACGGGATCGCTCTCCCCGCAGGCGGTGAGGCCCACGCCGAGGGCGAGGGCCGCGGTGAGAGCGACGGCGAGACGACGCATCAAAAAGGTCCTTTCCTGACAGGTACGGGCCGGCGCGCGGTCACGCGTCGCCGACGGAGGCGCCGGCCGGGGCCGGCGTGGCGGCCGGAGCGGCCGAGGTGTGGGTGAGGGCGGGCACCACGAGCGGGGCGCCGGTGACCGGGCAGGGCACGACCACGCAGTCGAGCCCGAAGACGTCGCGGACCAGGTCGGCGGTGAGGATCTCGCGCGGCGGGCCGGCGGCGACCACCGCGCCGGCCCGCATGGCGACCAGGTGGTCGGCGTAGCGGGCGGCCTGGTTGAGGTCGTGCAGCACGGCGACCACGGTCCGGCCCCGCTCGGCGCGCAGCCGGTGCAGCAGGTCCAGCACCTCCACCTGGTGGGCCAGGTCGAGGAAGGTGGTCGGCTCGTCCAGCAGCAGCGCCTCGGTGTCCTGGGCCAGCGTCATGGCGATCCAGACCCGCTGCCGCTGGCCGCCGGAGAGGGTGTCCACCGGCCGGTCGGCCAGCTCGGCCACGTCGGCCATGGCCATGGCCTCCTCGACGGCCCGGCCGTCCTCGGCGGACCACTGCCGCCACCAGCGCTGGTAGGGCTGGCGGCCCCGGCCGACCAGGTCGGCGACGGTGATCCCCTCGGGCACCAGCGGGCTCTGCGGCAGCACGCCGAGCCGCCGGGCCACCTCGCGGGTGGGCAGGTCGCGGATCTCCGTGCCGTCGAGCAGCACCGCGCCGCGGCGCGGGGTGAGCAGGCGGGCCATGGTGCGCAGCAGGGTGGACTTGCCGCAGGCGTTCGGCCCGACGATCACCGTGAACGCGTCGGCGGGCAGGTCGAGGTCCAGCCCGTCGAGGACGGTCCGGGTCTCGTAGCCGGCGACCAGGTCGCGGGTGGACAGCATCGCGGTCACGACCGCCTCCCTCGGTTCCGCAGCAGCAGGAAGATCAGATAGGGGCCGCCGATCGCCGCGGTGAGCACGCCGGCCGGGAGCTGGGTGGGGGCGAACAGCCGGCGGCCGGCCAGGTCGGCGAGCACCAGCAGGAGCGCGCCGAGCAGGGCGGAGCAGAGCAGCGGCGGCCGCTCCGCCCGCACCAGCCGCCGGGCCACCTGCGGGGCGACCAGCGCCACGAAGTCCACCGCGCCGACCTGGGCGGTGACGGTGGCGGCGGCCAGCACACCGGTGGCGGCCAGGCCGACCCGGCGGGCCACCGGACGCAGCCCGATCCCCCGGGCCGTGTCGTCGTCCAGCGCCGTGCTGCGCAGCGCCCAGCCGGCCCAGAGCAGGACGGGCAGCAGCGCGGCGAGCGTGCCGGCGATCCAGGCCGCCTCGGTCCAGCCCTTGCCGGCCAGGGTGCCGATCAGCCAGAGCTGGGCGCGCAGCCCGTCGATCGGGTCGGCGGAGAGCATGACCACCTCGGTCAGCGCCCGGAGCGCGAACGCCACCGCCACGCCGGCCAGCACGAAACGCTGCGCGGCCAGGCCGTGCCGCGCACCGAGGGCGAAGACCAGGACGGCCGCCACCAGGCTACCGACCAGCGCGGCCGGCGCCACCAGGACCGCCGCGGCGCCGCTGGTCAGGGCCACCGTGGCGGCCAGGCCGGCGCCCTGCGTCACCCCGATGACGTCGGGGCTGGCCAGGGGGTTGCGGGCCACGCTCTGGATCAGGGTGCCGGCCACCCCGAACGCCGCCCCGGCCAGCGCCGCGAGCACCGCGCGGGGCAGCCGCAGGTCGAGCACCACGAGGTCGTACGGGGTGCCGGCGCCGGAGAGCGCGCGCAGCACGTCGGCCGGGGCGACGTACGGGGTGCCGAGCGAGAGGCTGAGCACCACGGCGGCGGCGAGCAGGAGGACGAGCGTGACCGCGACCAGCACCGGCCGGCGGCGCACCGGAACGGTCAGCGGACCGACCCGCAGCAGCGACCGCCCCGCCAGGGCGGTGTTCGGGGCGCCGATCTTCATTCGCGACCGCGGGGCACGCAGACCCGGCGCACTCCCCGCGCTCATGCCGTCACGACCTTGGCGCGGCGGACCAGGAAGGCGAGCAGCGGTGCGCCGACCAGCGCGGTGATGATGCCGGCCGGGACCTCGCCGGGCGGGGCGACCAGCCGACCGACCACGTCCGCCCCGAGCACCAGGGCCGGCCCGAGCAGCGCGGCGACCAGCAGGGTCCACCGGTGGTCGGCGCCCACCAGGGCCCGGGCCAGGTGCGGCACGGCCAGCCCGACGAAGGCGATCGGCCCGGCGGCGGCCACCGCGGCGCCGGTGAGCAGCACCCCGCCGAACCCGGCCGCGAGGCGGACCAGGGCGATCCGGTGGCCGAGGCCGCGGGCGACGTCGTCGCCGAGGGCCAGCGCGTCCAGGCCGCGGGCGGCCAGCGCCGCGAGGACCGTGCCGGCGAGGACGAACGGGAGTACCTGACCGGCGACGCCGACGTCCCGCCCGGTGAGGCCGCCGACCACCCAGAACCGGTACTCCTCGAAGGTGCGGGCGTCGATGCTGAGCAGCGCGTACACGACGGCGCCGAGACCGGCGTCGAGCGCCGCGCCGACCAGCGCGAGGGTGACCGGGCTCGCGCCCTCGCGGGTGCGGTTGGCGACGGCGAAGACCAGCAGCCCGGCGAGCAGCGCGCCGGCGATGCCGAACCAGACGTACCCGGTGAGCGTGCTCACGCCGAAGACGGCGATGGCCAGCACCACCCCGAAGGACGCGCCGGCGCTGACCCCGAGGATGCGCGGTTCGGCGAGCGGGTTGCGGGTGACGGCCTGGAAGAGCACCCCGGCCAGGGCGAGGGCGACCCCGACGACCAGCCCGAGGGCGGTGCGCGGCAGCCGCAGCTCGCGGACCACGGTGGTGGCGTCGCCGCCGTCCGGGGCGACCAGGGCGTGCCACACCTGGTCGACGGGGAGGTGGCGGCTGCCGAGCGCCAGGCTGGCCAGCAGCGCGACGACGAGCAGGAGGGCCGCCGCCACGGTGACCGCGAGGCGGCGGGGGGTGCCGCGGCGGGTGGGGGCGTCGGCCCGGGCGGGCCGGACGGCGACGGTGGTCACAAGGGGTGCTCGCCTCTCGGATTAGGTACGCCTTACCTTAACCGAGCTGGTTAGGCACGCCTAACTCGCTCTCGTCGATGCTGCGGGTTGCGCCTCCACCGAGGGGAGGCGGCAGGGTGGGCGGCATGGACGGTGCGACCCACTACTCGATCGGCGACCTGGCCCGGCGGACCGGGTTGCCGGTGAAGACGATCCGCTTCTGGTCCGACCGCGGGATCCTGCCGCCGACCGGCCGTGGCCCGACCGGTCACCGCCGCTACGGGGAGGAGTCCCTGGCCCGCCTGGAGCTGGTCCGGACGCTGCGGGAGCTGGGCGTCGACCTGCCGACGGTGCGCCGGGTGGTGGAGCGGGAGGTCGGGCTGGCCGAGGTCGCCGCGGCGCACGCCGAGGCCCTGGCCACCCAGATCCGGGTGCTGCGGCTGCGCCGCGCGGTGCTGACCGTGGTCGCCCGGCGCGGGGCCACCGCCGCCCAGGCGGATCTGCTGCACCGGCTGGCCGGGCTCGCCGAGGCGGAGCGGCGGCGGCTGGTCGACGAGTTCCTCGACGCCGCGTTCGCGGGCCTGACCGACCCGGGGTTCGCGGGAATCCGCCGCTCGCTCACCCCCGAACTGCCCGACGATCCCGCCGACGAGCAGGTCGAGGCGTGGGTGGAGCTGGCCGAGCTGACCCTGGACCCGGACTTCCGGTCGGGCCTGCGGCGGCTGGCGGAGCAGCACGCGGCCGACCGGGCCGGCGCGCCGGGTGTCCGCCGCGACGCGGTCGCCGTGGTCCGGGAGGAGGTCGCCCCGGCGCTGGCCGCCGGCGTCGACCCGGCCGCACCGCCGGCCGACGAGGTCGTCGCGGCGGTGACGAGCCGGTACGCACTGCTGTGCGGCCGCCCGGACGACGCCGACCTGCGCCGACGGCTGCTGGACCGGTTGGAGGCCGCCGGCGACCCGCGCCGGGAGCGGTACCTGCGCCTGCTCTCGGTGGTCAACGGCTGGCCGCCGGTGGAGAGCCTGGCCCCGGTGCTCGACTGGTCGATCCGGGCGCTGCGGGCCCGGCAGCCCCTACCCTGAGGGCATGCGATTCGACCAGCACACCGTGGTGCTCCTGGTCCGGCCGGACGACGCGCCCGACCTGCCCCAGGACGCGCTCGACCGGCTCCAGGACGCGCACCTGGCCCACCAGGCCGGGCTGGTGGAGCAGGGCGCCGTGCTCGCGGCCGGCCCGTTCCTCGGTGGTGACGACGAGCGGATCCGCGGCTTCGTCGTGCTGTCGGTCGACCCGCAGATGGCCCGCGAGCTCTACGCCAACGACCCCGCCGTCCGCGCGGGGCGGCTGGAGGCGCAGGTGCTGAGCTGGATGGTCCCGGAGGGCAACGTCCGCTTCGAGCAGGTGCCGGTGCCCCGCTCGATGCTGGAGGCCGCCGCGGGCGACTGACCCTGGCGCCCTACTCCGCGCCCATCACCAGCCCCTCGATGGTGTGCTTCTGGCGGATGGGCTCAAGAGCGTCGACCACGGGACAGCGCAGGTGCGCCCGGACCAGCTCCGGCAGGCCCGCCCAGTAGTCCCGGGTGACGGCCAGGTCGTGGTGGGCGGCGTTGCCCGCGCCCGGCGCGTCGACGCCGAGCACCAGCACGGGCCGGGCCACGTCGCTGACATTCGGGGTGCCCCGGTGGATGGTGAGCGCGGAGCGCGCCGAGATGTCGCCGCGCTTCGGGTACTTGCGGACCGCGCGGGCCTCGTAGCGGGGGTACCGGTCCTTCGACGGGAACATCTCGTGGTCGAAGTCGCGGCCGTCGTCCCACTGGGTGCCCGGGGCGATCTCGAACGGCCCCATCTCCTCGACGGTGTCCACGGTGGTCAGGTTGAACGCCAGCGAGGTGAGCCGGCGCCGCAGCCGGGTCTCCTCGGGCATCGGGAAGTCCCGGTGCCACGGCTGGGTCACCGCGCCGGGGAACGGGATGTCGAACCCCAGCTCGACGATCTCGTAGTCGGGGCCGAGCACCGCCCGGCACACCGACACCACCCACGGGTGGGTGACCAGGTCGACGAAGCCGCGCAGCTGCTCCGGGTGGATCTCGACGTACCAGCGCTCGGGGCCGCGGCCGACCGCGCCGTCGGGCCGGGACCGGGCCTCCCGGAACGCGGCGTCGACGTCCTCGCCGACCCGCTCGACCCAGTCCACCCCGAAGGCGCCACGGCAGGCGGTGATGCCGTCGCGGTAGAGGTCACCGAGGGCCTCGACGGGGGTCTCGTCCTCGATCAGCTGGGATGTCATCGGGCCTCCTCGTCGCGGGGACGACCCGAGTATTACAACGTTGTAGAAGCGCCGCAAGACCGGACGACGACGCTCGCGGGAGGGGGTTCAGTCCTCGGCGGCCTGGCGGCTGCCCGGCACCACCGGCATCGGCCACACCCCGGTGCGCGGCGGCCCGACCGGCACCTCCACCTGGTGGTCCGACCAGACGTACGTCTCGGGCAGCAGGTCGGTCACCGGGACCGCCCGCAGCGCGTCCGGCGGGCCGACGATCACCCGGATCGACGGGAAGTAGTCGAGGAGCACCTGCCGGCACCGGCCGCACGGCGGGATGACGCCCCGGCCCCGGTCCCCCACCGCGACGATGGTCTCCAGCTCGCCCGCGCCCTGCGTGGCGGCGGCCCCGATGGCCACCACCTCGGCGCACGGGCCGCCGGTGAAGTGGTAGACGTTCACGCCGCTGAAGACCCGGCCGTCCGTGGTCCGCGCCGCGGCGGCGACCGTGTGGTTGTCGCTGCGGCAGCGCAGCTTGGCGACGGCCATCGCGGCCTGCACCAGCGCCCGGTCGGTGTCGCGCATGATCATCCCGTCCCGTCGTCGACCTCGCCTCGGCGGAAACTCTAGCCCGGCCACCCACCCCCACCCGGGATGGCACGCGGGCGGCCGCGACCGCCGGTAACCCGGGGGCGCTCGGCCGGACGCCTGCCTATCCTTGGCGACGACATGCAGAATCCAGCCGCACCCGCCGTACCCGAGACCGTCCGCGACCTGCACCGCCGCCTCTCCGCCCTGATGTTCCGCGACCAGCGCCGGCTCCAGCGGCGGCTGGACGGGGTGCGGAAGCTGCGCGACCCGCAGCGGCGGGAGTCGGCGCTGACCGAGATCGCGGCCGACGTGGCCCGGGCCGAGGCGCGGCTGGCCGCCCGGCGGGCCGCCGTGCCGACCGTCACCTATCCCGCGCAACTGCCGGTCAGCGAGCGCAAGGACGACATCGCCGCCGCCATCCGCGACCACCAGGTGGTGATCGTGGCCGGCGAGACGGGCTCCGGCAAGACCACCCAGCTGCCCAAGATCTGCCTGGAGCTGGGCCGCGGCGTCACCGGGCTGATCGGCCACACCCAGCCCCGCCGGCTCGCCGCGCGGACCGTGGCGGACCGGATCGCCGAGGAGCTCGGCACCGAGCTGGGCGACGTGGTCGGCTACAAGGTGCGCTTCACCGACCAGGTCGGCGACAACAGCCTGGTCAAGCTGATGACCGACGGCATCCTGCTGGCCGAGTTGCAGACCGACCGGATGCTCCGCCAGTACGACACGTTGATCATCGACGAGGCGCACGAGCGCAGCCTGAACATCGACTTCATCCTCGGCTACCTCCGGCAGCTGCTGCCCCGCCGCCCCGACCTCAAGGTGGTCATCACCTCGGCGACCATCGAGACCGACCGGTTCGCGAAGCACTTCGCCGACGCCGAGGGCAACCCCGCGCCGGTCGTCGAGGTGTCCGGCCGGACCTATCCGGTGGAGGTGCGCTACCGCCCGCTGGTCGAGGTCGTCGAGACAGAGGAGGAGGACGACGGGGACGAGGAGAACGTCCGGGACCAGATCCAGGCCATCGGCGACGCGGTCGAGGAGCTGGCCGCCGAGGGACCCGGCGACATCCTGGTCTTCCTCAGCGGCGAGCGGGAGATCCGGGACACCGCCGACGCGCTCGGCAAGCTGGTGCAGAAGAAACGGTCGCTGCTCGGCACCGAGATCCTCCCCCTCTACGCCCGGCTCTCGACGGCCGAGCAGCACCGGGTCTTCGCCCCGCACGCCGGGCGCCGGGTGGTGCTCGCCACCAACGTCGCGGAGACCTCGCTGACCGTCCCCGGCATCAAGTACGTGGTGGACCCGGGCAGGGCCCGGATCTCCCGCTACTCCAGCCGGCTCAAGGTGCAGCGGCTGCCCATCGAGCCGGTGTCGCAGGCGAGCGCCAACCAGCGCAAGGGCCGCTGCGGGCGCACCTCGGACGGCATCTGCATCCGCCTCTACGACGAGCAGGACTTCGAGAACCGGCCCGAGTTCACCGACCCGGAGATCCTGCGCACCAACCTGGCCTCGGTCATCCTCCAGATGACCTCGATCGGGCTGGGCGACATCGCCGCGTTCCCGTTCATCGACCCGCCGGACCGGCGCAACGTCACCGACGGCGTGAACCTGCTGCACGAGCTGGGCGCGCTGGACCCGGCCGAGACCGACCCGGCGAAGCGGCTCACCCCGCTCGGCCGGCGGCTGGCCCAGCTCCCGGTCGACCCGCGGCTGGCCCGGATGGTCCTCGAAGGCGAGCGCAACGGCTGCGCCACCGAGGTGGTCGTGATCGCGGCCGCGCTCTCCATCCAGGACCCGCGCGAGCGGCCCGCCGACAAGCAGGCCCAGGCCGACCAGGCGCACGCCCGGTTCGCCGACCGGGAGTCGGACTTCGTCGCGTACCTGAACCTGTGGCGCTACCTGCGCGAGCAGCAGCGAGCCCTGTCCTCCAGCGCCTTCCGGCGGATGTGCAAGGCGGAGTACCTGAACTACCTGCGGGTGCGCGAATGGCAGGACATCGTCAGCCAGCTGCGCCAGGTGCTGCGTACCTCGGACCAGGGCGACGGCCGGCGCGGCGGCGCGGACCTGCCGGAGGAGATCGACACCCCGAAGGTGCACCAGTCCCTGCTGCCCGGCCTGCTCTCCCACCTCGGGCTCAAGGACGCGCAGAAGCACGAGTACCTGGGGGCGCGCGGGGCCAAGTTCGCGATCTTCCCGGGCTCGGCGCTGTTCAAGAAGCCGCCGCGCTGGGTGATGGCCGCCGAGCTGGTGGAGACCTCCCGGCTCTGGGGCCGGGTGGCCGGCCGGGTCGAGCCGGAGTGGGTCGAGCCGCTCGCCCAGCACCTGGTGAAGCGCAGCTACAGCGAGCCGCACTGGGAGAAGAAGCAGGCCGCCGTGATGGCCTACGAGAAGGTCACCCTCTACGGCATCCCGATCGTGACCTCCCGCAAGGTCAACTTCGGCCGGATCGACCCGGTGCTGAGCCGGGAACTGTTCCTCCGGCACGCCCTCGTGGAGGGCGACTGGCAGACCCACCACCAGTTCTGGCGGGACAACCAGCGGCTGCTGGCCGAGGTGGAGGAGCTGGAGAACCGGGCCCGACGGCGGGACATCCTGGTCGACGACGAGACGATCTACCACTTCTACGACCAGCGGATCCCCGCCGACGTGGTCTCCGGCCGGCACTTCGACACCTGGTGGAAGAAGACCCGCCGCGAGCAGCCGGACCTGCTCACCTTCACCCGAGAGCTGCTGGTCAACTCCGGTCGCGGCGGGGTGGACGGGACCGACTACCCGGACGAGTGGCGGGCCGACGGTGTCGCCCTGCCGCTGACCTACACCTTCGACCCGGGCACCCCCACCGACGGCGTGACCGTGGACATCCCGCTGCCGCTGCTCAACCAGGTGCCGGCGGAGAGCTTCGACTGGCAGGTGCCGGGCCTGCGCGAGGAGCTGGTGATCGCGCTGATCCGGTCCCTGCCCAAGGCGATCCGGCGCAACTTCGTCCCGGTGCCCGACTACGCGCGGGCGGCGCTCGCGCAGCTGCCGGCCGGCGAGGAGCCGCTGCTCGACGCGCTCACCCGGCAACTACGCCGGATGACCGGCGTGACCGTGCCGCGGGACGCCTGGGACGTGGGCAAGCTGCCCCCGCACCTGCGGGTCACCTTCCGGGTGCTCGGCGAGGACGACAAGCCGGTCGCCGAGGGCAAGGACCTGCCGGCCCTGCAACGCGAGCTGCGCCAGGAGGTACGCCAGGTCGTCGCCGCCGCCGCGCCGGACGTGGCCCGCACCGGGCTGACCGGGTGGGACATCGGCACCCTGCCGCGCACCATCGAGCAGGTCCGCGCGGGATACGCGGTGACCGCGTACCCGGCCCTGGTCGACGAGGGCACCACCGTCGGGGTGAAGGTGTTCGACTCCCCCGCCGAGCAGGAGGCCGCGCACTGGGCGGGCACCCGGCGGCTGCTCCGGCTGACCGTGCCCTCCCCGGCGAAGTTCCTCCAGGGGCGGCTCAGCAACGAGGCCAAGCTGGCGCTGTCCCGCAACCCGCACGGCGGGGTGCCGGCCCTGATCGAGGACGCGGCCGGCGCGGCCATCGACAAGCTCATGGCGGACGCGGGCGGCCCGGCCTGGGACGCCGAGGGCTTCGCCGCGCTGCGCGAGCGGGTCCGCGCCGACCTGGTCGACACGGTGGTCGACGTGATGGGCCGGGTGCGGCAGGTGCTGGCCGCCGCGTACGCCGTGGAGCAGCGACTGGGCGCCACCCGGAACCTGGCGGTGGTGGCCGCCCTGGCCGACATCCGCAACCAGCTCGGCGGCCTGGTCCACAAGGGCTTCGTCACCGAGGCCGGGTACGCCCGCCTGCCCGACCTGCTGCGCTACCTGACCGCGATCGAGCGGCGGCTGGACCGGCTGCCCGGCAACCCGCAGCGGGACAAGCAGCAGCAGGACCGGGTCGCCGTGGTCCAGAAGGAGTACCAGGACATGCTCGCCGCGCTGCCGCCCGCGAGACGGCAGTCGGCGGCGGTCCGGCAGATCCGTTGGATGATCGAGGAGCTGCGGGTGAACGTCTTTGCCCAGGCGCTCGGCACTCCGTACCCGGTCTCCGAGCAGCGCATCTACCGGGCCATGGACGACGCCGAGGGCCGCTAGAGCGGCTCCACGCCGGCGGGGAGCTGCTCGGCGGCGGTGGCGTCGTGGACGTACTCCAGCAGGATGCGACGCAGCTCGCGACCGGCGTGGGTGGGCACCACGTCGCGGCGGCGGGCCACCGCGATGGTCCGGCGGACGCCGGGCGGGACGAGCCGGGTGACCCGGATGCCCGGCCGGCGGGTGACCGCGATGCCGGGCACCAGGGCCGCGCCGAGCCCGGCCTCGACGAAGCTGAGCACGGCGTCCAGTTCCCCGCCGTCCACCGAGAGGGTCGGCTCGAAGCCGGCCTCCCGGCACGCCTGGATGGTGGCGTCGCGCAGGTCGTAGCCCTGGCGGAACATCACGAGGGGCTGGTCGCGCAGGTCGACGATGCGCACCTCGCCCCGCTCGGTGGCCGCCGGCAGCGGGTCGACCGAGGCGACCACCAGGCTCTCCCGCAGGATCGGGTCGGCGCGCAGCCCGGGGTCGGTGCCGGCCGACGGCATGATGATGAGCGCCAGGTCGAGGTCGCCGCGGAGCAGGTCACGCACCAGGTCCTGCGACCCGCCCTCCTCCACCCGCAGGTCGACGGTGGGGTGGGCGTCGCGGAACCGGCGCAGCACCGGTGGGGCCAGCGAGGTGGCCAGGCTCGGGGTGGCGCCGAGCCGGACGCGGCCCCGGCGCAGCCCGACCAGCTCCTGCACCTCGCGGGTGGCGGTGTCCACGTCGGCGAGGATCCGCTTGGCCAACGGCAGCAGCACCTCGCCGGCCGCGGTGAGGGTGATGTTGCCCCTTACCCGCTCGAAGAGCGGGGCCCCCAGGTCGGTCTCCAGGGCGTGAATTTGCTTACTGAGAGAAGGCTGGGTGATGCCCACCAGATCGGCAGCTTGGGTGAAATGTCGTACTTCTGCGACCGCGACGAAGTACCGGAGCTGATGGAGCTGCATCTGTATAGCTTATGGCTATCAAGACTGCGAAGTCGATGCATTGGACGCCTGATCGAACTGCTCCTAGCGTCGATCGCGTGGTAATCACGAAAACTCGGTCGCCCATCCGCTCCAATGTCGGCCTCAAGGCCGTCATGGCGGTGACGGGCATCATCCTGGTGCTGTTCCTGGTCGTGCACATGCTCGGCAACCTGAAGATCTTCACGGGCGAGACGTCGTTCGACCACTACGCGCACTGGCTGCGCGAGCTCGGGACGCCGCTGCTGCCGAAGACCTGGTACCTGTGGATCCAGCGCACCGTGCTCACCGTGGCCGTGCTGGCGCACATCGTCTCGGCCACCGTGCTGGCCCGGCGCGCCCGGGCGGCCCGCCCGGTGGCGTACGCGCACCGCCGGAAGATCCACGTCAACTACGCGGCCCGCACGATGCGCTGGGGTGGTGTGATCATCCTGCTCTTCGTGATCTACCACATCCTGGACCTGACCACCGGTCACCTGAACCCTCAGGGCGACGCCGCCAACCCGTACGGCAACGTGGTCCAGGACTTCGCGGCGGACCGCTGGTACGTCACGCTCTTCTACACCCTGGCGATCGTCACGCTCGGCTTCCACCTGCGGCACGGCGCCTTCAGCGCGTTCCGCAGCCTCGGCCAGCAGACCCCGAAGGGCGAGCGCCGGGCGCGCGCCGCGGCCCTCGTCTTCGCCGTCGCGCTCTGCGTCGGCTACCTCGTGGTCCCGTTCGCCGTACTCACCGGATTGGTGGCCTGACATGGATCTCTTCACCACCGGCGACCCGATCGCCGACACCAAGGCTCCCGACGGCCCCATCGAGACCCGCTGGGACCGCCACCGGTTCGAGATGAAGCTGGTCAACCCGGCCAACCGGCGGAAACTGACCGTGATCGTGGTCGGCACCGGCCTGGCCGGCGGCTCCGCCGCGGCGACGCTTGCCGAGCAGGGCTACCACGTGCGGTCCTACTGCTACCAGGACAGCCCGCGCCGGGCCCACTCCATCGCCGCGCAGGGCGGCATCAACGCCGCCAAGAACTACCGCAACGACGGCGACTCGGTGCACCGGCTCTTCTACGACACCGTCAAGGGCGGCGACTTCCGCTCCCGCGAGTCGAACGTGCACCGGCTGGCCGAGGTCTCCGTCAACATCATCGACCAGTGCGTCGCCCAGGGCGTCCCGTTCGCCCGCGAGTACGGCGGCCTGCTCGACACCCGCTCCTTCGGCGGGGCGCAGGTGCAGCGCACCTTCTACGCCCGGGGCCAGACGGGCCAGCAGCTGCTGCTCGGCGCGTACCAGGCGCTGGAGCGGCAGATCGGCCTGGGCAACGTGGAGATGAACTCCCGGCACGAGATGCTCGAACTGGTCGTCGTCGACGGGCGGGCCCGCGGCATCGTGGTCCGCGACCTGGTCACCGGCGAGATCAGCACCGAGATGGCCGACGCCGTCGTGCTCGCCTCCGGCGGCTACGGCAACGTCTTCTACCTCTCCACCAACGCCAAGGGCTGCAACGTCACCGCCTCCTGGCGGGCGCACCGCAAGGGCGCGTACTTCGCCAACCCCTGCTACACGCAGATCCACCCGACCTGCATCCCGGTCTCCGGCGACCACCAGTCGAAGCTGACCCTGATGAGCGAGTCGCTGCGCAACGACGGCCGGGTGTGGGTGCCCAAGGCCAAGGGCGACGCCCGCAGCCCGAAGGACATCGGAGAGGACGAGCGGGACTACTACCTGGAGCGGATCTACCCCTCCTTCGGCAACCTGGTCCCCCGGGACATCGCCTCCCGCGCCGCCAAGAACGTGTGCGACGAGGGGCGCGGTGTCGGCCCGGGCGGGCTCGGCGTCTACCTCGACTTCGCCGACGCGATCAACCGGCTCGGCCGCAAGGCCATCGAGGCGAAGTACGGCAACCTCTTCGAGATGTACGAGCGGATCACCGGCGAGGACCCGTACGAGGTCCCGATGCGGATCTACCCCGCCGTGCACTACACGATGGGCGGGCTCTGGGTCGACTACGACCTCCAGTCGACCATCCCGGGCCTGTTCGTGATCGGCGAGGCGAACTTCTCCGACCACGGCGCGAACCGGCTCGGCGCCTCGGCGCTCATGCAGGGCCTGGCCGACGGCTACTTCGTGCTGCCGAACACCATCGCCAACTACCTGGCCTCCGGCCCGCTGGAGAAGGTCGACGCCAGCCACCCCGAGGCGGTGGCCGCGCGGACCGAGGTCGAGGAGCGGCTCCAGCGGCTGCTCGCGATCAACGGCGACCGCACGGTGGACTCGTTCCACCGGGAGCTGGGCCAGATCATGTGGGAGCACTGCGGCATGGAGCGCTCCGAGGCCGGGCTGCGCAAGGCGATCGACGAGATCCGCACCCTGCGCGACGAGTTCTGGCAGCGGGTCCGCGTCCCGGGCGACGGCGAGGGGCTCAACCAGTCGCTGGAGAAGGCCGGCCGGGTGGCCGACTTCTTCGAGCTGGCCGAGCTCATGTGCATCGACGCCCTGCACCGCGAGGAGTCCTGCGGCGGCCACTTCCGGGCCGAGCACCAGACCCCCGACGGTGAGGCGCAGCGCGACGACGACGGGTTCTCCTACGTGGCGGCCTGGGAGTACGCCGGCACCGGTCTGCCCGTGCTGCACAAGGAAGACCTGACCTTCGAATACGTCCACCCCACGCAGCGGAGCTACAAGTGAACCTGACCCTGCGCATCTGGCGCCAGAAGGGCCCCGAGGACAAGGGTCAGATGGTGACCTACCCGGTGCAGGACGTGTCCCCGGACATGTCCTTCCTGGAGATGCTCGACGTGCTCAACGAGCGGCTGATCCTCGACGGCGAGGAGCCGGTCGCGTTCGACCACGACTGCCGCGAGGGCATCTGCGGCATGTGCAGCCTCATGATCAACGGCGAGGCGCACGGGCCGCAGCGCGGCACCACCGCCTGCCAGCTGCACATGCGGCAGTTCTCCGACGGGGACACGATCGACATCGAGCCGTGGCGCGCCCGGGCCTTCCCGGTCGTCAAGGACCTCGTCGTCGACCGCAACGCCTTCGACCAGATCATCGCCGCCGGCGGGTACGTCACCGCGCCGACCGGCAGCGCCCCGGAGGCCCACTCCACGCCGGTGGCCAAGGCCGACGCGGACGCGGCCTTCTCCTCGGCCGCCTGCATCGGCTGCGGCGCCTGCGTGGCGGCCTGCCCGAACGGCTCCGGCATGCTGTTCACCGCCGCCAAGATCACCCAGCTCTCGCTGCTGCCGCAGGGCCAGCCCGAGCGGTACACCCGGGTGATCGGCATGGTGGACGCGCACGACGAGGCCGGCTTCGGCGGCTGCACCAACATCGGCGAGTGCGCGGCGGCCTGCCCGAAGGGCATCCCGCTGAACACCATCGGCCGGCTCAACCGGGACTACCTCAAGGCGACGTCCAAGCGCGCCGGCACCCCGGGCTCCTGAGCCCCGCCGTCCGACCTCCGCGACCGCCGCGCCCCGCACCCGGGGGCGCGGCGGTCGCCCTTTTCAGGGGTACGCGAGGGCGCGCCGCGCCGGTTCAACCCCTCCCCGGCGGGTAGCAGTCCCATGGACGGCACCGAAGAGGGGACATTCAGGCATGAAGGCGCTGACCTGGCACGGCAAGCGTGACGTCCGCGTCGAGGACGTACCGGACCCCCGGATCGAGGAGCCGACCGACGCGGTCATCCGGGTCACCTCGACCGCCGTCTGCGGCTCCGACCTGCACCTGTACGAGGTGCTCGGGCCGTACCTGAAGCCCGGCGACGTGCTCGGGCACGAGCCGATGGGCATCGTCGAGGAGGTCGGCGCGGGGGTGACCCGGCTCAAGCCCGGCGACCGCGTGGTCGTCCCGTTCAACATCGCCTGCGGCTCCTGCTGGATGTGCGACCGCCAGCTCTACGCCCAGTGCGAGACCACGCAGGTGACCAGCGAGGGCAAGGGCGCGGCCCTGTTCGGCTACACCTCGCTCTACGGCTCCGTCCCCGGCGGTCAGGCCGAGTACCTGCGGGTGCCGCAGGCCCAGTTCGGCCCGATCAAGATCCCGGCGAGCGGGCCCGACGAGCGCTGGCTCTACCTGTCCGACATCCTGCCGACCGCCTGGCAGGCCGTGAAGTACGCCGACACCCCGCCCGGCGGCACCCTGGCCGTGTTCGGCCTCGGCCCCGTCGGGCAGTTCTGCGCCCGGATCGGCCGGCACCTCGGCGCCGGCCGTGTGATCGGGCTGGACCTGGTGCCGGAGCGGCTGGAGATGGCCCGACGGCACGGCATCGAGGTGCTCGACGTCAGCGAGCTGGACGACGTGCCCGGTGCGCTGATCGACCTGGTCGACGGGCGCGGCCCGGACGCGGTGATCGACGCGGTCGGCATGGAGGCGCACGGCGCGCCGCTGGGCAAGGTCGCCCAGGCCGCCGCCGGGCTGCTCCCTGACAAGCTGGCCCAGACCATGACCGACAAGGCCGGCGTGGACCGGCTCGTGGTGCTGCACGCCGCGCTCAAGGCGGTCCGGCGCGGCGGCACCGTGTCGATCTCCGGCGTGTACGGCGGCGAGCAGGACCCCATGCCGCTCATGGAGATGTTCGACCGGGGCGTCCAACTGCGCATGGGGCAGTGCCACGTGAAGCGCTGGATCGACGACATCATGCCGCTGCTCGCCGGCGACGACGACCCGCTCGGCGTCGAGGACCTGCGGACCCACCGGCTGCCGCTCGCGCGGGCGCCGCAGGCGTACGAGATGTTCCAGAAGAAGCAGGACGGCTGCGTGAAGGTCGTGCTCGAACCGTGAGCCGGACGGTGGTCGTCACCGGCGCGACCAGCGGGATCGGCCGGGCGGCGGCCCGGGAGTTCGCCGGCCGCGGGGACCGTCTGGTCCTCGCGGCCCGCTCCCCCGCCACCCTGGCGCGGGTACGCGACGAGTGCCGGGCGGCCGGCGCCGAGGTGCTCACCGTACCGACGGACGTCACCGCGCCCGGCGCGGTGGCCGCGCTGGCCGACGCGGCCGAGGCGGAGTTCGGCGGCATCGACGCCTGGGTGCACACCGCCGCCGTGATGGCCTACGGCCGCTTCCACGAGACCCCCGCAGAAGTGTTCGACCAGGTCGTCCGCACCGACCTGCTGGCCGCGGCCGAGGTGGCCCGGGTGGCGCTGCGCCGCTTCCAGGCCGCCTCGGCCGGCACGCTGGTCCTCACCGGCTCGGTGCTCGGGCACATCACGGCGCCCTACATGAGCGGCTACGTGGCGGCCAAGTGGGGCCTGCAGGGGCTGGCCCGGACGCTGCAGCAGGAGGCCCGGGAGACCCCCGGCGTGCGGATCTGCCTGGTCAACCCGGGCAGCGTGGACACGCCGGTCTACCAGCAGGCGGCCAACTACCTGGGCCGGGTCGGCCGCCCGCCGCCGCCGATCGCCACGCCGGAACGGGTGGCCCGGGCCATGGTGGACTGTGTCGACCGGCCCCGCCGAGAGGTCTCGGTGGGGCGGCTCAACGTCGTCATGCGGTTCGGCTTCACGGTGCTGCCCGGCGTGTACGACGTGCTGGTGGGACCGCTCATGCGGCTCGCCGGCCTGACCGACCGGCCGGTCGCGCCGCACCCGGGCATCGTGTTCGCGCCGTGCCCGGCCGGCGAGGCGGTGCGGGGCGGCTGGCTGCCCGACGTGTCGCGGGCGGTCCGGTCGGTGGGCGGGGTGACCGCGGCGGCCGGCTCGGCGCTGCTGCGCCGGCTGCGCTGAGCGGGCGCCGGCGGGCTGCGTCGTCGCCTACGCGGGGTGGCGGGCGGGTGGCTACGGTGTACAGCGGGACACGGCGGAGGGACGGACCATGCGGGAAGCGGACCGGGAACTGGACCGGGCGGTCGGCGGGCGGCTGTGGCGGATGACGGGACTGGCCGCGGTGGCCGGGCTGGCCTGGGCGGCGCGGGACGTGCCCGCCCAGCTCGGCGGCCGGCTCACCGGCGCCCGCGCCGAGCGCGCGGCCCGCTCGCCGCGCTTCCGCGACGGCACCTTCCACAACCCGTCGGGCACCCGCAGCACCATGGTCGCCGACCCGGGCCGCAACCTGGTCAAGGAACTGATCTTCGGCAAGCAGAAGCGGCGGCCGGACAGCGCCGTTCCGCTGCTGCGCCCGGCCGACCCGGCACCGGCCGACCCGGCCCGCGAGCTGAGCATCGTCTGGTACGGGCACGCCTCCACGCTGGTCGAGATCGAGGGGCACCGGGTGCTGCTCGACCCGGTGTGGAGCGACCGCTGCTCCCCCTCGGCGCTGGTCGGCCCGCGCCGCATCCACGAACCGCCGGTACGCCTCGACGAGCTGCCCCGTCTCGACGCCATCCTCATCTCGCACGACCACTACGACCACCTCGACATGGCCACCGTGCGCGGGCTGCTCGAACACCAGTCCGCGCCGTTCCTGGTGCCGCTCGGCGTCGGCGCCCACCTGGACCGGTGGGGCGTGCCGAAGGACCGGATCATCGAGCTGGACTGGGCGGAGAGCCACCGCATCGGCGGGCTCACCCTCACCGCCACCGCCGCCCAGCACTTCTCCGGGCGCGGGCTGCGCCGCGACGGCACGCTCTGGAGCTCCTGGGTGGTGGCCGGCGCGCAGCGGAAGGTCTTCTACACCGGCGACTCCGGCTACTTCGACGGCTACGCCGAGATCGGCGCCGAGCACGGCCCGTTCGACGTCACGCTCATGCAGATCGGCGCGTACGACCGGGCCTGGCCGACCATCCACATGTTCCCCGAGGAGGCGGTCGCCGCCCACCTCGACCTGCGCGGCGGGCTGTTCGTCCCGGTGCACTGGGCCACCTTCAACCTGGCCCTGCACGACTGGTCCGAGCCGGTGGACCGGCTCTGGGCCGAGGCGAAGGCCCGGGACGTCCGGCTGGCCGTGCCCCGGCCCGGCGAGCGTGTCGTGGTGGACGAGCCGCCGGCGGTCGACGGCTGGTGGCAGGGCGTCGCCTGAGCCCGCGCCTCAGAGCACGAAGGCGTCCGTCCAGAGGGCGCCGGAGCGGCCGGAGAGCGCGTCCAGCATCGCCACCGCCTGCCCGTCGGTGAGCTGCGCGACGAAGTCGACGATCGCCCGACCGCGGGCCCGCCCGATCCGGTCCGGCGTACGCGGGTGCAGCTCCGCCTCGGCCAGCTCGACCAGGTCGTGCAGCCGGCGGGGCAGCCGGGACTCCTCCTCCGGGTCGAGCAGCCACTCCCACAGCGCCTCCACCAGGGTGCCCAGCAGCCGGGCCTGCCCCCGCTGGTGCAGGGCCAGGTCCGGCCGGGCCAGCACGAACCGGTGGTGCACGAACTTGAGCACCTGCACCTCGTGCCACTGCGGCTTGGCCAGCAGCACGTACCCGGAGCGGACGTCCGGCTCCGGGGTCACCGTGATGGCGTCGACGAAGCGGGTGGACCAGCGGGCGGAGAACCGGGCCACGTACTGCTCGGCCTCGATCGAGCCGTCGAAGGGTAGCGCCAGCAGGCCCTCCACCAGCTCCTCGCGGACGTGCTCGACGGCCGCGGCGAACGCCTCGTCGTCGGCGATCCAGGCGTCCTTGCGGTGCAGCTGGCGGCGCAGCCGCTCGATGGCCGCACCGGGGCGCCGGCCGGCCGTGGCCAGCGCCGAGGAGGTGATCGCCCGGAAGTGCCCGCACTCGCGCTGCCAGGCGGACAGCTCGGCGGCCACCGCACCCTGCTGGAGCACACCGACCCGGTAGAAGTCCTCCACGTCGTGGATGGCGTACGCGATGTCGTCGGCCGTGTCCATGATCGACGCCTCCGGCGTCTGCTGCCAGTCCGGGATCCGGCCGGCGAACGGCTCCCGGGCCTGCCGCAGGTCGTCCACCTCGGTCCGGTACGCGCCGAACTTCGCCGACCCGCTCTCCGGGTCGTCGAGCGGGCCGGCCGCGCCGCGCGGCGCCGGGTCCAGGTGCCGCGGGTGCGGGTCCGGGTGGTCCAGCCGGGTCCACGGGTACTTCAGCATCGCCGCCCGGACCGCCGCGGTCAGGTCCAGGCCGGTGGTCGCCGCGCCGCGGATCTCGGTGCTCGTGACGATCCGGTACGACTGGGCGTTGCCCTCGAAGCCGTCGGCCAGGCCCAGCCGCTGCCGGGCCAGCCGGTCCAGCACCCGCTCCCCCAGGTGCCCGAACGGCGGGTGCCCGAGGTCGTGGGCGAGAGCGGCGGCCTCCACCACGTCCGGGTCGCAGCCGCCCAGCTTCTCCAGCAGGTCCCGGTGGGCCGCGTCGGCGGTCAGCCGCTCGGCGACCGCCCGGGCCACCTGGGCCACCTTGAGGCTGTGGGTGAGCCGGTTGTGCACGAGCAGCCCCGACCCGCCCGGGCTGATCACCTGGGTCACCCCGTTCAACCGGGCGAAGAACGGCGACCCGACGATGCGGTCCCGGTCCGCCCGGAACGGGCTGGCCGCCAGGTCGCCGAGCGCCCGGGCACTTCCGCCGAAGAGCCGCCGGGCCCGCGGATCCGCAGCTTGTTCCATGATCGCCACGCTAGCGCAGGGTGCCCCAGGTCGCGATGCGCCTGCCCACCCCTGGTGCCCCTGTGGCGGATGGGCCCGGGCGGGTGCCGCGCGGCCGGCCGTGGCGGGACCGGCACAATGACTGCCGAACCCACCCGAGAAGGCGGATCAGATCGTGACCCAGTCTGTGCACCAGCGGATCGCCGAGGAACTCGGCGTCGCCGAACGCCAGGTGCGGGCGGCCGTCGAGCTGCTCGACGGCGGCGCCACCGTGCCGTTCATCGCCCGCTACCGCAAGGAGGCCACCGGCCTGCTCGACGACGCGCAACTGCGCACCCTGGAGGAGCGGCTGCGCTACCTGCGGGAGCTGGACGAGCGGCGCGCCGCCGTGCTGGAGTCCATCCGCGGGCAGGGCAAGCTCGACGAGGCCCTGGAAGCGCAGATCATGGCGGCCGACTCGAAGTCCCGGCTGGAGGACATCTACCTGCCCTACAAGCCGAAGCGGCGGACCAGGGCGCAGATCGCCCGCGAGGCCGGGCTGGAGCCCCTCGCCGACACGCTGCTGGCCGACCCGACGCGGGACCCCCGCGCCACGGCCGCCGACTTCGTCGACGCCGACAAGGGGGTGGCCGACGCCGCCGCCGCGCTCGACGGCGCGCGGGCCATCCTCATCGAGCGGTTCGCCGAGGACGCCGACCTCATCGGCACGCTGCGGGAGCAGATGTGGTCGCGGGGCCGGCTGGTCTCCCGGGTACGCGACGGGCAGGAGACGGCCGGCGCCAAGTTCGCCGACTACTTCGACTTCGCCGAGCCGTACCCGAAGCTCCCCTCGCACCGGATCCTCGCCATGTTCCGGGGCGAGAAGGAAGGCGTGCTCGACCTGACCATGGACCCGGAGGCCGACGGCGACTCCGACGCCGTGGTCACCGGCCCCACCCGCTACGAGGCGGCCATCGCCGGCCGGTTCGGGGTCAGCGACCAGGGGCGGCCCGCCGACAAGTGGCTCACCGACACGGTGCGCTGGGCCTGGCGTACCCGGATCCTCATCCACCTCGGCGCCGACCTGCGGCTGCGGCTGTGGCAGGCGGCCGAGGAGGAGGCCGTCCGGGTCTTCGCCACCAACCTGCGCGACCTGCTGCTGGCCGCGCCGGCCGGCGCCCGCCCCACCATGGGCCTCGACCCGGGCCTGCGCACCGGCGTGAAGGTGGCCGTGGTCGACGCCACCGGCAAGGTGGTCGCCACTGACACGATCTACCCGCACGAGCCGCGCCGGCAGTGGGACGCCTCCCTGCACACGCTGGCGACCCTGGCCGCCGCGCACGGCGTCGAGCTGATCGCCATCGGCAACGGCACCGCCAGCCGGGAGACCGACAAGCTCGCCGGTGACCTGATCAAGCAGCACCCGGAGCTGAAGCTGACCAAGGTGGTGGTCTCCGAGGCCGGGGCGTCGGTCTACTCCGCGTCCGCGTACGCCTCGCAGGAACTGCCCGGGCTCGACGTCTCGCTGCGCGGCGCGGTCTCCATCGCCCGCCGCCTCCAGGACCCGCTCGCCGAGCTGGTGAAGATCGACCCGCGTTCGATCGGCGTCGGGCAGTACCAGCACGACCTGTCCGAGGTGAAGCTGTCCCGCTCCCTCGACGCGGTCGTCGAGGACTGCGTCAACGGGGTCGGCGTCGACGTCAACACCGCCTCGGCCCCGCTGCTCACCCGGGTCTCCGGCATCGGCGCCGGGCTGGCCGAGAACATCGTGCTGCACCGGGACGCCAACGGGCCGTTCCGCACCCGCGCCGACCTGAAGAAGGTGCCCCGGCTCGGGCCGAAGGCGTTCGAGCAGTGCGCCGGCTTCCTGCGCATCCCCGGCGGCGCCGACCCGCTCGACTCGTCCAGCGTGCACCCCGAGGCGTACCCGGTGGTGCGCCGGATCCTCGCCCACACCGGCCAGGACCTGCGCGCGCTGATCGGGAAGTCGGCCATCCTGCGCGGCCTGCGGGCGACCGAGTTCGTGGACGACACCTTCGGCCTGCCCACCGTCACCGACATCCTCGCCGAGCTGGAGAAGCCCGGCCGCGACCCGCGCCCGGAGTTCCGGACGGCCACCTTCGTGGAGGGCGTCGAGAAGATCAGCGACCTCACGCCGGGGATGGTGCTGGAGGGCGTCGTCACCAACGTGGCCGCGTTCGGCGCGTTCGTCGACGTCGGCGTGCACCAGGACGGTCTGGTCCACGTCTCCGCCATGTCGCACACCTTCGTGAAGGACCCGCGCGATGTGGTGAAGTCCGGCGACGTCGTCCGGGTCCGGGTGCTCGACGTGGACGTGCCCCGCAAGCGGATCTCGCTGACGCTGCGGCTGGACGACGAGGCCCCGGCCGGGGGCGGGCGGCCGCAGGGTGGCGACGGGCGCCGCGACCGCGGTCAGGGCTCTGGTCAGGGCAGCCCGGGTGCGGGTCAGCGCGGTGGCCGGGGTGGTCAGAGCGGCGGCCGTCAGAGCGGCGGCGGTCAGGGCGGCGGCGGTCAGCGTGGTGGTCAGGGCGGCGGCGGTCAGCGGGGCGCCGCCCAGGGCGCCGGTTCGCAGGGTGGCGGTTCACAGGGCGGCGGTTCGCGGGACGCCGGTTCGCAGGGCGGCGGTGGCCAGCGCGGCGACCGAGGTGGCTCGCGCGGCGGGCAGCCGCAGCGACAGGGGCGCGCCGGCGGGGCCTCGGCGCCGGCCAACAGCGCCATGGCGGACGCGCTGCGGCGCGCCGGCCTGGCCTGACGTCGCGCGACACTGTCGAGCTGACGTCACGAACGGCACGTCGCGCGACGCCGTCGAGCTGACCTCACGAACCGCACGTCGCGCGATGCTGTCGAGCTGACCTCACGACCGCACGTCGCGCGGCGCTGTCGAGCTGACGTCACGAACGACTCAGCCCGACGGCGGACCCCGCCTCGAACCGGTCCGGCGAGCGGCCGGCGCTCCTTCGAGATCTTGGACAGTTGTCGTTCGCCCCGAACGGCAACTGTCCAAGATCTGGTGCCCTTGCCCGCCCGACGATCATGGCCGACCGGCTCGCACGACCGCGTCGCTGCGCCGACGTCACCGGCGACTCAGCTCGACGGCGTGACCCGGGGGATGGGCCGGTGGAAGCGTGGACGAGGTGGGGCGGGCGAGGCGCGTACCCTCGCGGGCGTGGGTGGGGACGACGGCCTGGAGTGGCGGGAGCGGCAGCGCCGCGCGGTGCGGGCGCACGCGGCGGCCGACGCCCGGCAGCGCGCCGCCGAGCAGGCGGAGGCCGCGGACCTGGTGGCCCGCTTCGCCACCGAGGCACTCCGGCGCGGGCTGCGCACCGAGCGGCTGACGGCGGCCGGCTACGACGGGCGCGGCCGCTACCGCACCCGGATCACCGGCTGGTACGTGGATCGGGCGCACAGCCGCGCCGTCGACACCGAGGGCCGCTTCTACCTGCTCGCCGTGCCGCCGAGCCTGCGGTCGCGGCTGTTCGGAGCCGACCCGGAGCCCGCGCCGCCGCCGCTGGTGGTCGGGCGGGGCGGCCGGGACGGCGATTCGGTGCCCCTGGCGACGCTGCTCAGCCTGCGTCTCGAGGCGGGCGACGACTGGCGCTGACCCGCGCCGGCCGGACGGCCCGCTGCCGCGGCGGCAGGCCGCGCGTGGACCGCCGCTCCACCCGTCGCCACCAGCAGAGCTGCACGACCAGGGTGAGCAGGCCGGCCAGCACGATGGCGGCGAGGTTGATCACGAGCTGGAGGGCCGAGCCCGCGGCCTCGTGCCAGACGCCGTAGGCCGCCGCGACCGCCACGTTCGCCGCCGCCGGCACGGTGGTCACCGAGATCAGCACGCCGACCAGCGAGCCGGACTTCTTCGAGGTCAGCGAGAGCATGCCGGCGATCCCGGCGAGCACGCCGACCACCCAGGAGAGCGCGTCCGGGCGCCAGATGAAGTCGGTGAGCGGGCGGTGGGCCAGCAGCATGTCCCGGCTGACCAGCCCGGCGGCGGTGAGCGCCCAGGTGCTCAGGACGGTGACCAGCATGGCGGCGAGGAAGCCGACCACCAGGGCCTGCACCGAGCGGCCGATGACGTGCGGCTGCCGGCGCAGCAGCGCCACGCAGAGCGCGGCGAGCGGGCCGAACTCCGGGCCGACCACCATGGCGCCGACGATCAGGATGGGCTGGTCGAGCAGCACGCCGATGCCGGCGATCATGGTGGCCACGGTGATCAGCGCCAGGAAGGTGCCGGTGAGCACCGTCTGCTCGCCGGTCTTCGCGGCGATCTCGTCCCAGACCACGGCGTCCTCGCCGTGCCCGGGGGCGTCCTCGGCGGCCTTGTCCGCCGCCGCGGACAGGGTCAGCTCCACGTCGTCGGCGGCGATCGCCCCGTGCGCCTCGACGCCCAACTCCTGGAGCCGGCGTAGCACGCCGTCGGCGCTCTCCCGCACCACGTCACAGGTGACGTAGTCACCGGCCGGCTGGCGGGCGGCCCCGGCCAGCACGACGAGGTGGGTGACGCCGGGGTCGGCCGCCAGCAGGTCGACGACCGCGCGCGACTGGTCCGGGGGCGCGATCACCCTCAGGTGCAGCACCGGTCACCTCCCCTGGTTCCGGCGGCCCAGCGCCGCCGGCCGCCGAACTCTACTCGTCCCGCCGCCGCTCAGGAGATGCCCGCGGTGCCCGACAGGATCAGGTCGGGGCGGTGTGCGGCATTACCTAAATGCCTCCTTGTCCGTTTTACCGGCCGTGACCAGTCGCCGCGATCACCGTTACCGACGCCTCCAGCCGGAGGCCCGATGAGCAGCCGCATCTACCTGTCTCCGCCCGACGTCGGCCCCCTGGAAGAGTCGTACGTTCTCCAGGCGCTCCGCTCCGGTTGGGTCGCCCCCCTCGGTCCGGAGGTCGAGGCGTTCGAGCGGGAGATCGCCGAACGGGTCGGGACCGCGCACGCCCTGGCCGTCAATTCCGGCACGTCCGCCCTCCACCTGGCGCTCCTGTCCCTCGGGGCGGGGCCGGGCACCGTGGTGGTCGCGCCGACGATGACCTTCGTCGCCACCGCCAACGCCGCGGTCTACACCGGCGCCGAGGCCGTCTTCGTCGACTGTGAGCAGGCGGACGGCAACATGGACGTGGCCGCGCTGGAGCAGATGCTGGACCGGCTGGGCCGGGCCGGCGGGAGGGTCGCCGCGGTGCTCGTCGCGGACATGTTCGGCAGCTGCGCCGGATACGACGAGCTGCTGCCGGTCTGCGCCGCCGCCGGGGTGCCGGTCGTGGAGGATGCGGCGCAGGCCCTGGGTGCGACGTACCACGGGCGTCCGGCCGCCTCGTTCGGTCGGCTCGGCGCCCTGTCGTTCAACGGCAACAAGATCATCACTACCTCCGGCGGCGGCATGCTCGTCTCCGACGACGCCGCGCTGATCGCCCGCTGCCGTCACCTTGCCACCCAGGCACGCGAACCCGTGGCCCACTACGAACACGCGGACGTCGGCTACAACTACCGGCTGAGCAACCTGCTCGCCGCGCTCGGGCGGGCCCAGCTACGCCGGCTGGACGGGATGATGCGCCGCCGGCGGCTGATCCGGGAGCGGTACGCCAAGCTCTTCTCCACCGTCCCGGGCGTACGCCTGCTGGCGGACGGCGACGAGGGGTCGAACTGCTGGCTGACCAGCATCGTGGTCGACCCGGACCGGTCGGGGTGGCGGGCGGGAGAGCTCGCCACACACCTCGGCGCGCAGGACATCGAGACCCGGCCGATGTGGAAGCCCATGCACCTGCAGCCGGTCTTCGCCGGTTGCCGGGCGGTGGTCACCGGCGTGGCGGAGGACCTTTTCGCCCAGGGCCTCACGCTGCCCAGCGGTTCCGTCCTGGACGACCGTCGCATGGCGCGGGTCGTCGGCGCCATCGAAGAGTTCCTGGATCGCCGATGACGATGGACTTCACGGTGAGTGGTCCGGATATTGGTCCGGCGCTCGTCGACGCTTCCTGCCCCGACGTCTACTTCACCTCTGGCTACGGTCGCGCCGCCGCCGTCGCGGAGGCGGGAACCTGGCGCATGGGGCACTGGCAGGACCGGATCCTCGTCCCCTACGTGATGCGGCCGATCGACGACGAGTGCGTCGACGGGGCCAGCCCGTACGGCTACGCCGGCATCCACGTGGTCGAAGGCTGCTCCCCCGGGGACCTGGCCAGCTTCTGGTCGCTGGCCATCGACCGGTGGCGGGAGATGGGCATGATCAGCCTGTTCCTCCGCTTCTCGCCGCTGGACCCGGAGGCGCTGGCGCTGGTCGGGCGTCTGGCGACAGTCCAGCTGACACGGCGCGGGGACACGATCGTCGTCCGGGTGGACCAGGGCGCAGGCCAGGTCTGGGACAGCATGCAGGGCCGATCCCGCACCGCGGTTCGCAAGGCGTGGGCCGCGGACATGGAGGCGACGATCCGCCCCGCCGGTCCGGACGATCTGGCACCCGGCTCGCCGTTCCGCCGCCGGTACGAGGAGACCATGGTGCGGCTGGGCAGTGCGCCCGGCTACTTCTTCCCCGACGCGTACTACCGGGAACTGTTGGACGGCCTGGGCAAGAAGCTGCACATCGCCGAAGTGCGCCGGGCCGACCGGGAGGTAGCCGCCGCCGCTCTGGTGATGCGGCATCGGGACCGCGCGCACTACCACCTCGCCGGTTCGGAACCGGAGAGCGCCCGGCAGGGCGCCAACAACCTCCTGGTCTGGACGATCCTCGAGTGGGCCGCCGAGAGTGGCTGCGCGACCGTCCACCTGGGCGGAGGAGTTCGCCCGGACGACGGGTTGTTCCAGTTCAAGCGCTCGTTCGGCGGTGAGCGAACCGCCTTCTGGACCGGCACCGTAACCATCGACCCGGGCAGGTACGACCTGCTCGTGCGCCGTCACGCGGACGCCACCGGACGGACCACCGACGAGATCAGCCGCTCGGGCTTCTTCCCGGCGTACCGAGCGAGGTGACCGGGATGTCCATGGACTGGCAGCGTGCCGCGAAGCGCGTCATCGACATCGTGGGCGCCGCGCTCATCCTCGCGGTCACCGCGCCGGCGTTCCTGATCGCCGCCGCGCTGATCCGTGTGGAGCTCGGGGCACCGATCATCTTCACCCAGCAGCGCACCGGCCGCTGGCTGCAGCCATTCCGGATCTACAAGCTCCGCACCATGACTGAGGAGCGGGACGCGCAGGGCCGCCTGCTCAGCGACGGTGAGCGGTGCCCACCGGTGGGTCGGCTGATCCGCCGACTGAGCATCGACGAACTACCCCAGCTGGTGAACGTGCTCCGGGGCGATCTGAGTCTGGTCGGCCCCCGACCGCTCCTGCCGCGATACGACCCCTGGTACACCGACCGGGAACGCCTGCGCTTCTCCGTCCGACCGGGCATCACAGGACTCGCCCAGGTGAACGGGCGCAACCATCTCGCCTGGGCCGATCGGCTCGAACTCGACGTCCGGTACGTCCTCGACTGGTCACTCCGGCTGGACCTGCGCATCATCCGCCAGACCTTCAGCAGGGTCCTGCGCGCCTCCGGACTGGCGGTCGACCCATCGGCCCGAATGCTCGATCTCGACGAGGAGAGGCGCGTGGCGTGCAACCGGTGACCGCCGAGGCGGTGGCCGTCGACCTCGACCACCGCGACGAGAAGGCCGTGCGCGGCGCAGTCGCGCTGCTGGCGGCGTCCGTGCCCGACGTCTGCGAAGGTCTGGTGGCCTATCACGCCACGGGGTACGCCGCCTTCCTCACCACGGCGCTGGCCCCGCCTCCGACGATGCGGACCGTGCTGCTGCGGGCGGTCATCGTGGACACTGCCGTGGCTGCCGTGGCGGACTGGCGGCTCCTTGACGACGTGCTGTTCCTCAACGGGATCGCGGTCCGCGCCACGAACCGGAACCAGGGGCACGGGTCGCGGCTACTGGACGACGGCGTACGCCTGGCGGGACACCTCGCGATGTCCGCGCTGGAGCTTGACGTCTCGCAGGACAACCCGGGCGCTGAGGCGCTCTACCTGCGGGCCGGCTTCACGGGCGTCAGCCAGGCCTGGTGGAGCGACGTGCGGGCGGACGAGACCCCGGGGAAGGACGCCGACGTACGTCTCCTGGACTGGCCGCTGTTCACCGCGCACCACCAGGCGTACGGCTTCGGCGACCTGACCGTCCGGCATCCCGCCCACCCGGCGGGCCGGCTGCGGCTGGTCGGCGCTGCGCTGCGGGTGCCGGACGGGCCGGTCGGGACGCGCCTCGCCGGCGCCCTGACCGATGTCCTGCGTCCCACCCGCGTGTTCACCATCCGCTCCACCGCCACCGCCACCGCGGACGGGGCGTTTGCCGCGTTCACCCGGATGCGGCTGCCCCTGCGCTAGCGCCGCCAGGCCGGTGGCCCCGGACGAGCCACCGGCCGCCGCGAACGACCTGTCAGACGGACCACGAGGAGGTGGGCGTGCGACCACTGCGGATTGCCGTCCTGTTGAAAACGAACCATGGCGGGCTCTGGATCATCCCGCAGGTGGAGGAACTCCGCCGTAGAGGGCACGAGGTGGTGGCGATCCTCCCGCCCGGCTCCGGCCGGCTGACCGAGGAACTGCGGCGGCGTGGTGTCGAGGTGCACGGCTCACCCTTCGACTTCCGCTTCCGGCCCGGGATCGCGACGCTGCGCGGCCTGTGGCAACTCCGGCGGCTCGTCCGTCGGCTTCGCCTCGACGTGCTGAACTACCACCTGTACGCGTCCGCGCTCGCCGCTCGCTTCGCCACCGTCGGTCTGCCGTTGCGACGGGTGCACATGGTGGCCGGACCGCTGTATCTGGAGTCCCCGCTGATCCGGGCGACGGAACGCCTGCTCTGGCGGCTGGACCACGTCACCATCTGCGGTACGGGTTACACCTCCCGGCTCTACGGCGCGCTCGGGTGCCCGGCGCTCCGTCGACCGGTGATGACCTACGGGGTGAAGACCGCACACTTCGCCAACCCGGAGGGGTCGGCCAGCCGGGAGGAAACCCGGGCCAAGGCCCGCGCCGAACTCGGCATCGAGGAGGACGTGTTTCTCGCCATCATGGTGGCGTACGTCTATCCGCCCCGGAAGTTGGTCTTCCAGGGACGCGGCATCAAAGGCCACGACGTGCTCCTGTCCGCGTGGCAGGCGTTTCACGAGCAGCACCCCCGCGCGCGGCTCCTGCTCGTGGGCGCCGGCTCCTCCCCTGCCGGTGAGGCCCACCGGCAGGAGCTGGTGGGACGCTTCCGCATCGACCGGGACACCAGCGTGACCTGGTTGACCTCCGTGGCCGACGTCCGGGACTGCTACCGAGCCGCCGACGTCAGCGTCAGCCCCTCGCTGTCCGAGGGGCACGGCGCCGCGTGCGAGGCCAGCGCGGCGGCGGTGCCGAGCATCGTCAGTGACGCCGGCGGACTGCCCGAGACGGTGGACGAGTCGACCGGGTGGGTCGTGCCGCGGGGTGACGCGACCGCGTTGGGTTTCGCGTTGCGAAGCGCGTATCGCGAGTTCGTCGGCGGCCAGCTTCAGGCACGTGGTGAACGGGCGCAGGAGTTCGCCGTCCGGCACTTCGACAACCGGACTGCGGCGGCCGGGGTCGCCGACATCGTGGAGGCCGCGTGCCGGACCGCCGCCGGGAGGCCGTGATGCGGGTCGTGGTGACGTCGGAGTCGCGGTTCAGCCGTACGCCGGACGGGCGGGTGTGGGTGGAGGCCGGACCGGCCAACCCGGTCTGGCGCCGCTACCTGGTGGCCTTCGACCAGGTGCGGATCGCCGCCCGGGTCCGCGACGTGCCGGAGGTGCCGGAAGCCGCAGCCCGGGTGGACGGCGACGGGGTCGAGGTCTGGCCGGTGCCGTACTACCTCGGCTTTCGCGGGTACCTGCGCCGCCGGTGGGCGGTCGCCCGGGCCGTGGCCGCTGCGGCCGGCCGGCGGGACGCGGTGATCCTCCGGGTTCCTTCCCCGATCGGGTCACTGCTGGCGGCCGCGCGGGACCGTGCTCGCCTGCCGTACGCCCTGGAGGTGATCGGCGACCCGTACGACGTTCTCGCTCCCGGCGTGGTGCGGCACCCGCTGCGGCCGCTGCTGCAGGTCGCGTCGACCCGTCGGCTCCGCCGGCAGTGCCGGGACGCCGCCGCGGTGGCGTACGAGACGGAGCGTCGCCTGCAGAGCCGGTACCCGGCCCTGCCTACGACACCCACAGCGGGCATCTCCAGCGTCGACCTGCCACCCCCGGCGTTCGTGCCGCACGCCCGTGCGGTCCGGCCGCCACTGCGGGAAGCGACCCTGGTCTCGGTCGGCTCGCTGGAACAGCTCTACAAGGGCATCGACACGCTCATCGAGGCGCTCGCGCTGATGCCTACCGCCGGGCTCCACGCGCGCCTGGTGCACGTCGGAGTGGGCGCCTACCGTCCCCACCTGGAACAGCTCGCCGCCCGACTGGGGGTCGCGGACCGGGTGACGTTCACCGGCCCCCTGCCCACCGTCGAGGCGGTCCGCCACCAGCTGGACGCGGGGGACCTCTTCGTGATGCCGTCGCGCACCGAGGGCCTGCCGCGAGCGCTCATCGAGGCGATGGCTCGGGCGCTCCCGGCGGTCGGCTCCACCGCGGGTGGCATACCGGAGCTGCTCGCCCCGGAACACCTCGTCGCGCCCAACGATCCCGCCGCGCTGGCGGCCGCCGTCACGGGCGTCCTGACCGATCCCGAAGCGCTGGCCGCCGCCTCGGCCCGCAACCTCGCCCGGGCTCACGACTTCTCCGCCGAGACCCTCGACGCCCGACGTGTGCAGTACTACCGGGCGGTCGCCGAAGTCACCGAACGGCGGCAGACGCGCCCCGGCGCGCCGTTGACTCTGACGCCCTCCCGCTGACCGGGGCGTACAAGCGAAGGGGGTGCCCGCGCCGGTCGGCGCGGGCACCCCCTTCGGCGACTACCGGCCGGCGCCTGCCTGGCGCCCGGCGACCTCACGGAGGATCTCCAGGTAGCGGCCGAGCTGGTCCTCCCGGAATAGGCCCTCCAGCGCGTTGGCCGGGACAGCCGGGAGCCGGCCGGAACGCTCCTTCACGGCGAGCCATTCCCGCAACTGGGCGGCGATGGCGGGTGGATCGTTGTGGGTGACCCCCGCGCCACGGTCCCGCAGCAGCTTCGCCGCCACACCGCCCTCGTACCCGAGCAGGAGGACAGGGCGGCGCGCGTACAGGTAGTCGAAGATCTTGCCGGTCATCGTGCCGACGTCCCTGGGGTCGTTCCACATCAGCAGGACGAGCGCGTCCGCGTCCGCCTGGATCCGCCAGGACTTCTCCGGGGACACCTGGCCGAGGACGGTGACGGAGTCGGCCACCCCGGCACGCTCGACTGCTGAGCGGACAACCCCGTTGTCGTCCCCGGCGAAGACCACGTGAACGCGGGCGGCGTCAGGGCCGAGCAGGGCGATCGCGTCGAGCAGCGGACCGGGGTCGCGCCTCCCCGGGTAGACGTAGCCGGTATGGGCCAGTGTGAGTGTGGTCGCGGACAGGTCGTTGCCGGCCGGCCCGGACCCGGTGGGCCCCGCGGGTGCGGGCGCCGGCCTGCGGTCGATGCCGTTCATGACCACGTGCGTGTCGACCCCGAACGTCTGACGTAGCGTCTCCGCCAGTGGCTCGGAGACGGTCACGCAGGTCGCGACCGACCGGAGCACCCGGCGTTCCAGCTTCCTGTCGACCGCCAGTCGCGTCGCCGACCGTACCCAGTGGTCGTTGCCGACCGACCAGAGGTCACGGTAGTCGCCAACCCAGGGCACCCCGAGCCGGCGCGCGAGCGATGCCGCCGCCACGAATCCGGAGAAGGGCGGACCGGACACCAGGATCACGTCCGGCCGCCAGTCGCCGGCGGCGTGGTGGAAGCCCCGGACAGCCGGCCGGATCCAGTTGAACTGAGGGTCCGGCAGGAGCAGTTCCATGCCGGCCTTGACGAGCCCGCGGGTGATGCGGTCGCGGGCCCTGGCGGGCCCCGAGCGTGCTCGCGCCGGTCCGCCCGCATGCGGCTCGGCGGCAGGCCGGTTGAGCTTGGGAAGCTTCGGCGCGGGCGCTGTCCGGATCACGCGCTCCTCGGGCACCGGGGTCGGCTCGCCGCCCTGTTCCGCACCGATGGCGGTCAGCACGCGGACGTCCCAGCCTTCGCGAAGGGCCAGAGCGGCGAGCGCCGCCGGCCGGCGCGCGCCGACCGTCTCGGCGGGCGGGAAATGGTAGGAGACAACCAGCAGCCGCAGTGGTCTCTCGGGATTCCGTTGACTGTCGGTCACGGTCGGCCCCCTGGCCGCCAGCGGCGAACGCCCTGCATTGACGCGCACTCCTCTCCTCGCCCGACATCCGGGTCAACGAGGGATGCCCGCTGGGGACATGGCAATCGAGGAGGTGGGAAGCATGGCCAGCCCCGGCGCTCAGGTCGGCGACACGAGCTGCCGAGCCGACTTCAGTCCCGTCCGCACGGCTGGTGACCGTCACGGCCTGTAGCGACATCAGCCGGCCCGCCTACCCCGACGAGTCGGGGATCAGCGCCAGCTTGCGGCGGGCTCAACGACGGCTTCGTGGACTCAACTCAGGAACGGTCGCAGCGCCTCCGCGGCGGCCGTGCCGTCATGCCACCGGCGGACGAATCCCGGCCCCTGCGCGGCCAACCCCGCGTACCGTTCGCGGTCGTCGACGATGCCCGCCATGACGTCCGCGAAGGTGGCCGGCGGGGCATTCACGATCGGCGGCGGCTCCGGCATCACCGCAGTTGTTTCCTCACCCACATAGCCGACGACCAGCCGACCAGCCGCCATCGCTTCCACCGCCGCCACCCCGTAGCTGCCGGTGAGGATCTGGTCGACCACCACATCCGCCCGGGCGATCAACTCCGGCATCGCCTCGTTCGGCACCAACCCCGGGTTCAGATAGCGGATCCGCCCGCGTCGGGCGAGATCCAGTAGAACCGGCTCGATGATCTCCGTGCCCTTGATCGGTGGGGAGGTGCGGCTCGGCCGGTGCAGCACCGTGGGCACGCGGTCCCGCAGCGCCGGCCCGTCTGCTGCCCACACCACCGGGTCGATCGACACCGGCAGCCACGTCGCCCATCCGGCGTCCAGCAGCAGGTCGGGGGTGGACACGAACAGCGGCGCCCCCAACTCCCGGGCGATCTGCCGGTTCTGGCGGGCCCGATCGGCGGTGGTCGCCACCCAGCCCTGCGGCGCGCTCGCGTAATAGGAGAACGGGTGCCTCCGGATGTGCGCCTCGGGGTCACGGAGGTCGGTGCCGTGGGAGATCAACGCCACGGCCAGGCCGTCGCGGCGTAGACGGTCATAGTCGGCGTCGATGTGGACCAGGCCGGGGCGCCCGTACACCGGCAGGAAAGCGTCCACCGCCAGGTGTGTCACCCCCCGCAGGACCCGGTGACGCGTCCACGCCACCCGCCCCCACCCGGGCACCACGCGGTGGTGGGGCAGCCGCCGGTCGACGGGGAACCGAAACCCTCCCCGCTGGAACGGCAACCGGTCCGGAAAGGCGAACGCGACCGCCGGCACGCCGAACACCCGCTGCACCGCTCGCGCCCACTGGTGGGCCTGCCCCGCATAGTTTGCCGGCCCCACCGCGAACCCCCGCACGGTGGCCGTCACCTGACTGCTGCGCACCCGCTGCCTCTCCAGTCTGTTCCCGTTCATCCCGACACCGCGGCCGGCTGCCTGGCGGCGGCCGGCGCCGCGGGGCGGGCCGGGGCCTGCCGGTACAGCCAGGCACCCGCCCACCCGAGCATCCCCGCCGTCACCACCACGACACCGGCCGCGAACAGCAGCCCGGGGATGTGGCCCTTCACCGCCAGCAGCAGCGGATAGCTCACCCCGGCGGCGGAGAGAAACAGCCAACGGCGGCGCAGCCACACCCGCAGCGGCACCCCGACCAGGCGCAGCGACCACCGCACGTAGTAGACGCTGATCGCCGTGCCGGCCGCCGCGTAGCAGGCCACCCCGACGGTGGGCCCCCCTCCGGCCACGCCGATCGCCAGCGCACCGACCCGCACCGCCGTCTCCACTCCCGACAGCAGCAGCAGCCGCCGCAGCTCGTTCTTCACCGTCATCAGGGTCGAGAGCGGGCTGGACACGAACGACGCCGCCAGCCACGGCGCGAGGACCGCAGCCAGCACTCCGGCCTGACGCCATCGGTCGCCGAACGCCGCCGCGAACAGCTCCGGTCCGGCCACCGCCACCAACCCGAAGCACGGCACGGCCAGCATCGCCAGCCCCGAGGCGGTGCGATCCACCGCGTCGCGCAGGTCACCGCCGTCCCGGTCGAGCTGGGCGAGCTTCGGGTAGAGGACAGCGCTGACCGCCTGTCCGACGAGAGCGGTGGGCAGAGTGAGAATGCGGGTGGCGAACGCGAACAGCCCGGACACGGTGACCCCGTAGCAGGCCGCGACGATCGGGGACACCGCGGCGACGCTGAGGGTGTTCAGCACGGCCGGCCCGGTCGACAGCAGGCAGAACTGCCGCCACCGGTGGGCCGTCGCCCACCAGCCGGCCCACCCGCCGCGCGGGATCCGGTCGAGCAGCTGAGCGGCGCACCACACTCGCCCGGCGAGATATCCGCCGGCCAAGCCGATCGCTCCCCACCCCAGCAGCCCTCCGGCGACCTGACCTGCGCCCTGCACCAGCGACGACGAGACGGTGGACCGGGCCACGACAGTGAACCGGTTCCGCCGGGACTGCACCATTCGGCCGACGGCGGCGGCGCCGGTCACCGCCACCGCCGGGGGGATCAGCCACGGCATCACGCCCACGCTGGTTGCGGGCAGAGACGCGTACACGGCGACACCGACCAGCCCGAGGCCGGCCACTGCCGTCACGGCGGCGACGGCGGCCGACGCGACCTCGTCCGCCTCCCGGTCGTCGCCGGCCAACGGCACCGCCATCTCCAGCCGCAGGGTCGCCGCCGTCGCCACGATCATGGACGTCGCGAGGAGCACCGAGAATTCACCGAACTCCCGCGGCGTGTAGAACCGGGCCAGCAGTATCGACGCGGCGACGGCGACGACCTGTGACACGGCGGTGCCGGCCGCCAGGTGGGAGACGTGACGGTAGAACCCGAGGCCACGTATCCGCGATGGGACGCCGCGCACCGTCACCGCCGCGCGGCGGGCTGGGCGGCCTCGGCGGCGTGGCGCTGCAGCAGCCAGCCCAGGACGGCGATCTGCCCGAGCATCAGCCACCACCACGGCCAGGTGAGCACGGAGCTGCTGGCGAGGCTGGTCGCCCCGGTGCCGATCACGCTGAGCAGGATCACCATCCGCAGGTCGAACGCCGCTCCGCGCGCCGCCGGGGGGACGCGGACGAACAGCGCGGTTCGGCAGGCGACGACGAACACCGCAAGCAGCGGCAGGAGCAGCGGTAGACCGAACTCGGCGGCCAGTTCCAGCAGGCTGTTGTGCGCGTCGACGAGCCCACCCACCTCCAGGATCCGCTCCTGCGAGGCGATCGACTCGAACGCGGCGGCGCCGCGACCGATCCCGTGGGATTCGATGAAGATCCGCCATGCGACGCGGGTCAGGTTGAGGCGCGCGTCGTCGGAGTAGACGGTATCGGGGTCGGCGGTGAACGGGGACTTGTAGTCGGCGATGAGCTGCTGCCCCGGCCCGGTCCCGGCGAACGCCCACAGGACGATCCCGGCGGCGATGGCGATGTGGATGGCGCTGATCGTGAACGGGCGGGCCCGCAGCAGGGCGGCGCGGACCAGCCAGAACACCACCAGCGGCAGGGCGATCAGGCTGCCGAGCAGCACGGTGCGGCTCTGCGTGGCGACGGCGAGGACGAACCACAGCATCAGCAGCGGGACGTGCACGTAGCGGGCCGGTGAGCTGCGGGCGGCGATGGCGCTCCAGACCAGGTACGGCAGGCAGGCCAGCAGGTAGCCGGCGTAGTTGTTCGGGTTGTAGAAGGTGCTGGTGACGAGGTAGTCGCCGGTGAGACTCCACGGCCCCTCGATCAGGTGTTGGCGGGTGGCGAGCTCCCAGATCGCGACCGCGGAGGTGATGCAGAAGCCGACGACCCAGCCGCGTCTCATCGCGTGCAGGTTGTCGGGGTGCCCGCCGCTGAGGCCGAGGAGGCACAGCGCCCCACCGATGGCGAGGGACATGAACCACACCTTCTGGCTCGCGGCGCCCTGGTCGGGGGCCCACAGGGTGGTGAGGGGAGCCCACACCACCCAGACGAGGGCGACGACGAGCAACGCGGCGGGGGTGGCTGCCTGGCGGGGGGACCACCGGGCCAGCAGAACCATCGCCGGCAGGAGCGCGAGGGCGACGAGAAGCCAGTAGAAGTTCGGGAACAGGCTCGGCGTGAGGCTTGGCGTGGCGGACATGCCGAGGGAGCCGAGCGCCGGAAGCAGGATGAGGAACGCGCGCCGGATGTGGTGGGCGGCGGGGCCGGCGGTGGACTCAGGGGCTGGTGGCGCCAGGACGGTGCTGGTTGTGGCGTGGTGCCGCCCGCCCGCCCTCGTCGAGGTGTGGGTCATGGCCTTGCTGGGCCGTCCTTTCCTGCCTGGGGACGCGCGAGGGTCAGACCGCTCGATCCGTGCGGTAGCGGGCGAGGTTGGCGGGGTCGAGGAACCACTCGACGGTCGCCTTCAGGCCGTCGTCGATGCCGGTCACCGGCTGCCAGCCGGTGTGCGCCCGGAGCAGGCCGGCGTCGCCGACCAGGCGTTCCACCTCGGACTCCGCCGGGCGGAGCCGGGAATCCGTGACGACCACCTCCGGTTGGGCGCCGAACATGGCGGCAATCCGGCGCACCAGGTCGCCGATGGCGGTCTCCCGCCCCGTCGCCGCCTGGAACACCCGGCCCACGACCTCGGCGTCCGGCGCGGTGCCGACCGCCTGGAACGCCGCCACGGTGTCGGCCACGTAGAGCAGGTCGCGGGTGGTCCGCAGGGCGCCCAGCTCGACCATGCCATCGCCCTTGGCGAGCTGGCTGATGATGGTCGGGATGACGGCGCGGGTGGACTGCCGGGGTCCGTAGGTGTTGAACGGCCGGAGCGTGACCACCGGCAGGCCGAAGCTGAGGTGGTAGCTCTCGGCCAGCTTGTCCGCTCCGATCTTCGAGGCCGCGTACGGGGACTGGCCCCGCAGCCGGTGTGTCTCGGTCATCGGCACGGTGGTGGCTGTTCCGTACACCTCGCTGGTGGAGGTCACCACCACCCGGCCCACGCCTGCCACCCGCGCGCTCTCCAGCACGTTGAGCGTGCCGGTGATGTTCGTGTCGACGTAGGACTGCGGCGCCAGGTACGAGTACGGGATCCCGCCCAGTGCGGCGAGGTGGTAGACGACGGACGCGCCGTCGACCAGCCGTTGGACCATTCCCTGGTCCCGGATGTCCCCGGCGACCACCTCGACCCCCGCGAGCTGGTCCGGGCCGAACGTGTCCAGCCAGCCGTGCGAGCCGGCGCCGTTGTAGTGCACGAAGGCGCGTACCCGGTGGCCCGCGCTGACGAGCGCCTCGACCAGGTGCGACCCGATGAAGCCACCGGCTCCGGTCACCACCACCGGCTCGTCGGCCGTGTGTGCCGTCATGTTCTCTGCTCCTCCACTGTGCCGGTCCCGCCGTGTCCGGTCCCGCCCCGGGACCGCCCGGCCTGGATCAATAGGACGCCGCCGGATCCGGAGCGGCCGCGTGCCAGATCGCCCGGACCGACTCGTTCAGGTCGTGCCGGGGCGACCACCCCAGCACCGAGGTCACCCGCGCGAGGTCGGCGCGCATCCAACCCACCTCCGCCGATCGCGGGGGCGGCGTGCGGTCCTCGCGGAGCCGTACCGCCGCGCCCGCCTCGTCCACCAGCAGGCGGACCGCGGATCGCACGGGCAGCGCCCGCCCGCTGCCGACATTCAGGACGCGGGCCGCGGGAACGCGCACCGCCACGGCCTGCCGGACGGCCGTGGCGACGTCCCGCACGTCGACGAAGTCACGGTGGGCGTCCAGCGGGCCCGTGCGCAGGTCGTCGCCGGGGGCGAGCCGGGTGAGCAGTGCCGCCGCCCGACCCAGCAGCGTCGTCGGGGGCATGCCGGGGCCGATGGGATTGAACACCCGCAGCACGATGGCGTCCACGAGTCCGGCCCGGGCCGCGAGGGCGATGAGCCGGGTCGCGGCCGCCTGGCTCACGCCGTAGTCGCTGACCGGCGCCGGCACCGTGTCCTCGCTGACCGAGGTGCCGAACGGCACCGGGCCGTACTCGGCGGCCGAGCCGAGGCGGACCAGCCGCGCACCGGGCGCGGCGACGGCTACGGCGTCCACCAGCTTCGCGGCGGCCAGCGTGTTCGCCAGCACCAGTTCCTCGGCCGTGCCGGCCACCGCTCCGGCGCAGCACACGACCGCGTCGGGCCGTACGGCACCGAGCAGTTCCCGCAGCGTCTCCCGCGCCGAGCCGGCGAGGTCGCACTCGGCCCGCGAGAGGCACACGAGATCCGTGTCGGCTTCCAGCTCCCGGCGGACGTGGCCACCGATGAAGCCGGAGGCGCCGAACAGCAGTACCCGCGTCATACCGGCGCCGGCGTGCCGGCCGGCAGGAGCATGTCCCGGACGTCGGCGAAGGTTCGGTTCGCCTCGTCGTAGTCCTCCGGGCGGCCGATGTCGAGCCAGTAGCCGTCGAACTCGTAGCCGGCGGGCGGCTCACCCCTGCCCAGCAGGTCCAGGACGAGCTGGTCGAAACCGAAGGGCTGGCCCACCGGGTAGCGGGCAATCGTGCTCCGCGAGAGTCCGTAGACGCCCATGCTGACCCGGTAGTGGAGGACGGGTTTCTCGGAGAACGAGGTCACCTTGTCCCCCGCCAACTCCAGGACACCAAAGTCGATCTTCACGCTCCGCCGGTAGGTGGCGACCGTCAGCGGCGCACCGGAGCGCTCGTGGCTGGCCAGCACGTCCGCGTAGTCGAGGTCGGTGAGGACGTCACCGTTCATCACGAGGAAGTGCTCCGGCAGCCGTTCCCGGATGCCGAAGAGCGGGCCGATGGTGGACAGCGGCTGCTGTTCCTCGACGTAGTCCACGGCGAGGCCGAACCGGGAGCCGTCGCCGACGAAGGCCCGGATCAACGATCCCAGGTGGTTGATGGCCAGGGTGACGTGCGTGAACCGGCAGGCGGCGAGCTGGCGCAGGACGATCTCGAGGATCGCGTAGCTCTCCCCGATCGGCACCAGCGGCTTGGGCAGGGTCGAGGTGTACGGACGCAGCCGCACCCCCGCGCCACCCGCCATGATCACGACGTGCATCGGTTCTCCCGTCCGTCCCCCGCCATACCTCGCTGCCCAACGAACGGAACCTTCGCGAGGGTACGGAGTTGACATGTCAGGCCCCCGTCGTCCGGAATCGAATCAACCTCGCATACACGCCGAATAGCCCGTTCAACGCGAAACCCCGACAAAACTCATTCCGTACCGGTAAGCAGGGAAGGACAGCAGGCCGCCCGGTGGGCGGCCCGGACGCGGGTGATCACCAGGGGAGAACAGATGCCGCGGGAGACAACAACTGCCGAGAACGCAGGCCGGGCCGGCAGACGGCGCAGGGCCGTCCAGCTCCTGGTCGCCGACACGGCGGCGTGGCTCGGCGGAAGCGTGGTGGCGGTGTGGGCCCGATACGAGTTCGACCTGACCCCGGCGCAACTCGCCCGCGCGGTCGCGGTCGGCGTCGCCGCCGCCGCACTGCACCTGGGCGGCATGGCCGTCCGCCGGCGCTACGCGGGCCGCCACCCCCTCGGCAGCCTCGGTGAGATCCGTGGCCTGGCCGCGACCACCGCCGCGACGGCGGCCGTGCTGCTGCTCGCGCTCGCCCCGCTCCCCGAGCGCCCGGTTCCGGCCAGCACGCCGGTCGTCGGGGCGGCACTGGCCCTGCTGCTGATGTTCGGCACCCGCTCCGTCTACCGGCAGCAGCGGGACCGCGCGTTGCGTCCGCGGGCCGCCGACGCCGAGAAGGTGCTGCTCTTCGGCGCCGGTTCGGCGGGCGAGGGTCTGCTGCGCTCGATGGTCAGCGACCCGGCCAGCGACTACCTCCCGGTCGGCCTGCTGGACGACGACCCGGGCAAGCGGGACCTGCGGATCCACGGGGTGCGGGTGCTCGGCGGTCGGCACGACGTGGGGACCGCGGTGCGCCGGACCGGCGCGACCAGCCTCATCCTCTCGGTGGCCAACGCCGACGCCGATCTCGTCCGGCAGATCCGGGAGGCCACGCTGGCCACCGGCGCGGCGTTCAAGGTGGTTCCCCCGGTGCGCGAGCTGGTGAACCACCGGATCACCGTGAACGACGTGCGGGACCTGCAGATCAGCGACCTGCTCGGGCGGCGGCAGGTGGTCAACGACCTGACGCTGGACCACGAGGGGCTGCGGGGGCGCCGGATCCTCGTCACCGGCGCGGGCGGCTCGATCGGCTCGGAGCTCTGCCGTCAGATCATGCGCGCCGATCCGGGCGAGCTCATGATGCTGGACCGGGACGAGTCGGCGCTGCACGCGCTGCAGATGTCTCTCGCCGGCCGGGCGCTGCTCGACAGTCCCGAGCTGATCCTCGCCGACCTGCGCGACGACGAGGGGATCCGACGTATCTTCCAGGAGCGGCGGCCGGAGATCGTCTTCCACGCGGCGGCGCTCAAGCACCTCACGCTCCTCCAGCGGCACCCGGGCGAGGCGGTCAAGACGAACGTGTGGGGCACGCTGACGGTGCTCGACGCCTGCCGGGATGTGGCCCGGTTCGTGAACATCTCCACCGACAAGGCCGCGGACCCGATCAGCGTGCTCGGCTACTCGAAGCGGATCACCGAACGGTTGACCGCGCACGCCGGCGCGCACCACCCCGGCACGTTCCTCAGCGTGCGCTTCGGCAACGTGCTGAGCAGCCGCGGGTCGGTGGTGACGGCCTTCCAGCGGCAGATCGAGGCGGGCCTGCCGGTCACGGTCACCCACCCCGACGTGACCCGCTATCTGATGACGGTCCAGGAGGCGGTGCAGCTGGTCCTCCAGGCCGCCGCCATCGGCCGCGACGGTGAGGCGCTCGTGCTGGACATGGGCGAGCCGGTCCGGATCCAGGACCTCGCCCGGGAGATGATCGACCGGGCCGAGAATCCCACGCCGATCGTCTTCACCGGGCTGCGTCCGGGCGAGAAGCTGCACGAGGACCTGCTCGGCACCGGGGAGGTCGACGTCCGGCCGCTGCACCCGCTGATCTCCCACGTGCCGGTGCCGGTGCTGGACCCCATCGAGGTGGCCGCGCTCGACCCGTTCGACGACCCGCAGAAGGTCATCGCGCACCTCGCCCAGCTGTGCGACCGGGCGTTCGACCCGGCCGAGGACCGGCCGCTCGACGTCGAGCTGTCCCACTGACCCCGGCGCGCGCGGCCCGCCCCGACAGCGGGGCAGGCCGCGGCCCGCGATGCGCCGTGGCCCACGGGTACGGCCGGTAGCAGGGCGAACACATCGAGCCATTGACATGGATGCCGCTCCCGGCCAGGCTCGCGCCTGATGTCCTTCCACCGAAGGAGGCGCGATGAGACCGACACGGCTGGCGATCGCAGGCGTGTTCACCCTGGTCGGCGCGATGGCGCTGACCGCTCCGGCCAGTGCGCGGCCACCGTCCGACCCGGGCGGCCGTGACGGGCTGGAGGTCTACGTCGGCACGGTCGACGCCGGACAGCTGGAGAAGCTGCGGGCGGTCGGTGTCGACCTGGACGAGGACCACCGGTCCGCCGATCCGGCCGGTGCCACCACGATTGAGACCGTGCTCACCCGGCGGACGGCGGCCCGCCTGGCCAGCCAGGGCGTGCCGCTGACCGTCAAGAAGGTCCGCGGCAAGCCGGCCTCCCAGGCGCTGCGCGAGCAGGCCGCGGCCGGCTGGACGGCGTTCCGGTCGTACAGCGAGCCGGGCGGCATCCGGGACGAGCTGACCGCGACCGCGGCCCGGTACCCCGGGCTGGCGAAGGTGGAGACCGTCGGGCGCACGGTGCAGGGCCAGCCGATCCTCGCCGTGAAGGTCACCCGTGGCGCGCGCACGCTGCCGGACGGGAAGCGGCCGGCGGTGCTCTACGCGAGCACCCAGCACGCGCGCGAGTGGATCACGCCGGAGATGACCCGCCGGCTGCTGCACCACGTGCTGGACAACTACGGCGTCGACGCGGAGATCACCCGGCTGCTGAACACCACCGAGCTGTGGTTCCTGCCGGTGGCCAACCCGGACGGCTACGACCACACGTTCACCCCGGGCAACCGGCTGTGGCGCAAGAACCTGCGCGACAACGACGGCGACGGCCGGATCACCGGCGCGGACGGCGTCGACCTCAACCGCAACTTCGCCTACAAGTGGGGGTACGACGACGAGGGCTCGTCGCCGGAGCCGCCCAGCGACACCTACCGGGGCGCCAGCCCCAACTCGGAGCCGGAGACCAGGGCGTTGGACGGGTTGTTCCGCCGGGTCGGCTTCGAGTTCTTCGTCAACTACCACTCGGCCGCCCAGCTGCTGCTCTACGGCGTCGGCTGGCAGGTGAGCACCCCCACTCCGGACGACGTGATCTACGAGGCGATGGCCGGCGACGACGCCCACCCGGCGGTGCCCGGCTACGACCCGGACATCTCCGCCGAGCTGTACACGACCAACGGCGACACCGACGCGCACGCGCAGGTCCGCTACGGCGCGCTCGGCTTCACCCCGGAGATGTCGACCTGCCAGACGGCCGCCGCGTCCGACCCGGACGACCAGTGGCGCCCGGAGGACTGCGTCAGCGGTTTCGTCTTCCCCGACGACGAGAAGCTGATCTCGGCGGAGGTGGCGAAGAACCTGCCGTTCGCCCTGGCCGTGGCGAGGTCCGCGGCCGATCCGGACGACCCGGCCTCGGTGGTCGGCCGGAGCACCCCCGACTTCGTGGTGGACGCGTTCGACACCTCGTACGGGCGGACCCAGCAGGTCGCCTCGATCACCCGGCGGGCCCTGAAGGACGTGCGGATGCACTTCACCGTCAACGGCGGCCGGCCGAAGACGACCAAGGTCCGCGAGTGGCGCGGCGGCGAGCGGTACGGCGACACGAACGACCGCTACTACGCCGAGCTGCGCGGCACGGTCACCGGCACGAGGCCGGGCGACCGGGTGGAGGTCTGGTTCACCGGGGTGAAGCCGCGCAAGGGCCCGGTCGCCAGCGCGCACTTCACCTACCGCGTGCACCCGGACGTCGGCGGTGACGTGCTGGTCCTCGCGATGGAGGACGTGACGGGGATCAGCCCGGCGCAGGACGCCACCACCGCGAAATTTGCGGCCGGCATCGCCGCCGCGGTGCAGAAGGCCGGGCACCGGGCCGACGTGTACGACTTCGACGCGATGGGCCGCAAGGCGCCCCACCCGCTGGGCGTGCTGTCGCACTACCGGGCGGTCATCTGGGAGACCGGGGACGACGTGATCCTCCGCTCCCCCGGGCAGGCCGCCGGCACCACGGCCGAGGCGGCGCTCACCACCGAGCTGGCCGTCCGGGACTACTTGAACGAGGGCGGCAAGGTCCTGGTCAGCGGCAAGTACGCGCTGTTCGCGCAGGGCTCCGACGGCGGGTACGTCTACCGGCCGGGCGCTCCGCCGGAGTGCGTGGACCCCGACGACGTGGCCTGCCTGCCGGTGCTCAACGACTTCCAGCAGTACTGGCTGGGGGCGTACAACTACCTCGGTGACGGGGGCACCGACCCGGCCGGCGACCCGTACCCGGTGCGCGGCGCGGCCGGGGCGTTCAGCGGTTTCGCGGGGAGCCTCAACGCGCCCGGGTCGGCCGGCAACCAGGACCACACGGCCTCGTTCCTCAGCACGTCGAGCTTCCTGCCGCCGGACCGGTTCCCGCAGTTCGCCAGCTCGGCGGCCGTGGACTGGGACCGGCCGGGCGCCGCGCCGTACGACCCGCGCACCGGGGACTGGTACGTGTACAGCGGCCGGGCCGACGAGGCGTACAAGCGGCTGACCCGGACCGTCGACCTGACCGCGGCCACCACCGCGGAGCTGCGCTTCGCCACCTCGTACGACATCGAGGAGAACTGGGACTTCATGATCGTCGAGGCGCACGAGGTGGGCAGCGACGAGTGGACCACGCTGCCGGACGCCAACGGCCACACCCGCCAGGTCACCGGGGAGAGCTGCGCCTCGGGTTGGGTCGACGAGCTGCACCCGTTCCTCGCCCACTACCAGGGCGCGGACTGCTCCCCGGCGGGCACCACCGGCAGCTGGCACGCGGCCACCGGATCGTCCGGCGGTTGGCAGGAGTTCGCCGTGGACCTGTCCGGGTACGCCGGCCGGAAGGTCGAGATCGCCATCTCGTCCGTGTCGGACTGGGGCACCCAGGGCCTCGGTGTCTTCGTGGACGACGCCCGGGTGACCGTGAACGGGTCGGTGGTCTCGGAGACCTCGTTCGAGACGCCCGACCTGGGCGGCTGGACGGTGGCCGGTCCGCCGGCCGGCTCGGGACCCGCGGCGAACGACTGGACGCGGAGTGAGCAGGCGTTCGAGGAGGGCTCGGCGGTCGTCACGGCCGACAGCGTCTACCTCGGCTTCGGGTTGGAGGGGCTGGCCCCGGCGGCCCGGGACGACCTGGTCGCCCGGTCGCTGACCCACCTCACCGGCCGGCCGCGGCGCTGAGCCGGGGGCGGGCACGCCGGCGCTGGTCACCGCGTCGGCGTGCCTGCCCGTACGCCCCGCCCACCGCCCCCGGATGTGGTGAGCTGTACGGGTGGCGGGGCTGGGTCTGGTGCTGCACCCCACCCGGGACGTCTCCGAGGTGGTCGGGATCATCGAGCGGTGGGCGTCGCGCCACCGCAAGACGCTGCTGGTCCGGGCCGAGGACGAGCACCGGGTGCCGTCCTGCGTCGAGCCGGTCCCCGCCGACGAACTGGCCGTCCGCGCCGACGCCCTCATCAGCATCGGCGGTGACGGCACCATGCTGGGCGCGCTGCGCATGGCGGTGCGCGACCCGAAGCCGGTGCTCGGCGTGCACCTGGGGCGGCTCGGTTTCCTCGTGGAGGTCGAGCCCCCGGACCTGCCGGAGGCCCTGAGCCGGCTCGCGGCGAAGGACTTCACCGTCGAGTCGCACGCCTGCCTCGCCTGCGACGTGTGCGGCGACGACGTGGTGGCCTTCAACGACATCGCGCTGGTCCGCCAGCCCGGCTCCGGATTCGTCACCGCGACCCTGGCCGTCGACGGCCAGCGGTACGGCTACTACCGCTGCGACGCGCTGGTGGTCAGCACGCCGACCGGCTCGACCGCGTACAGCTACGCGGCGGGCGGGCCGCTGATCTCGCCGGCGGCGGACGCCGTGGTGGTGACCCCGTCGGCGCCCATGGCGGGCATCTCCCGGGCTGTGGTGCTCGCCCCGGAGGAGAGCATCCGCCTGGACCTCCGGGCGGACACGGCGGCGGTCGCTGTCGAGATGGACGGGCTGGTCATCAAGGAGGCGGCGACCGAGGGCGCGGTGCAGATCCGCTACCGCCGGAACGCGGGCCTGGTGGTCCGCTTCGACCCGCGGCGCTACCAGGAGCGCAACCAGTTGAAGCTGAGCCTGCTCGACCTGCCGTTCCTGCCCGACCAGCTCCGCGAGCTGCTGCCCGAGGAGCTGCGGCGGGACCGCGACCAGCGGGAGCTGGAACCGCCCTGCTGACCGGCCGGGTCAGGCCTGCTTGAGCACCTCGGAGACGAGCGCCCGCGCCTCCTCCTGGATCCGGGTGAGGTGCTCCGTGCCCTGGAACGACTCGGCGTAGATCTTGTAGACGTCCTCGGTGCCGGACGGCCGGGCGGCGAACCAGCCCGACGCCGTGGTCACCTTGAGCCCGCCGATCGGCGCCCCGTTGCCCGGCGCGGTGGTCAGGGTCGCGGTGATCGGCTCGCCGGCCAGCTCGGTCGCGGTCACCTGCTCGGGCGACAGCTTGGCCAGCACCGCCTTCTGCTCGCGGCTGGCCGGGGCGTCGATCCGGGCGTACGAGGGCGCGCCGAAGCGGTCGGCCAGCTCGGCCCAGTGCTCGCTCGGCGTCTTCCCGGTGGTGGCGACGATCTCCGAGGCGAGCAGGCAGAGCAGGATGCCGTCCTTGTCGGTGGTCCAGGTGCTGCCGTCGCGGCGCAGGAAGGACGCGCCGGCGCTCTCCTCGCCGCCGAAGCCGACCGCCCCGTCGAGCAGGCCGGGCACGAACCACTTGAAGCCGACCGGCACCTCCAGCAGCGGCCGGCTCAGATCGGCGGCGACCCGGTCGATCATCGAGGAGGAGACCAGGGTCTTGCCGACGGCCGCCGCCGGCCCCCACTGCTCCCGGGTGCGGAACAGGTGGCCGATGGCCACGGCCAGGTAGTGGTTGGGGTTCATGAGGCCGCCGTCGGGCGTGACGATGCCGTGCCGGTCGGCGTCGGCGTCGTTGCCCGTGGAGATCTGGAACCGGTCGCGGGCCGCGATGAGCGAGGCCATGGCGTTCGGCGAGGAGCAGTCCATCCGGATCTTGCCGTCGCCGTCGAGGGTCATGAACCGCCAGGTCGGGTCGACCGTCGGGTTGATCACCGTGAGGTCGAGCCGGTGCCGCTCGGCGATCTCGCCCCAGTACGCCACGCTCGCCCCGCCCATCGGGTCGGCGCCGATGCGCACCCCCGCGTCCCGGATCGCGGCGATGTCCAGCGCGGCGGGCAGGTCGTCGACGTAGCGGGCGAGGAAGTCGTACTCCCCGGTGGTGTCGGCGGCGCGCGCCCGCCCGTACGGGATGCGCTTCACCTCCTTGAGCCCGGCGGCGAGGATGGTGTTCGCGCGGTCCTGGATCCACTTCGTGACGTCGCTGTCGGCGGGCCCGCCGTGAGTGGGGTTGTACTTGAAGCCGCCGTCGTCCGGCGGGTTGTGCGACGGGGTGATCACGATGCCGTCGGCGAGCCCGGCGGTGCGGCCCCGGTTGTGGGTGAGGACGGCGTGCGACAGCGCCGGGGTGGGAGTGTAGCCGTCGCGGCTGTCCACCAGCACGGTGACGTCGTTGGCGGCGAGCACCTCCAGCGCGCTGGCCTCGGCCGGAGCGGAGAGCGCGTGGGTGTCGCGGGCCAGGAAGAGCGGGCCGTCCAGGCCCTGCTCCCGCCGGTAGTCGCAGAGCGCCTGGGTGACGGCGAGGATGTGGTCCTCGTTGAAGGCGTTGCGCAGGCTCGACCCGCGGTGCCCGGACGTGCCGAAGGAGACCTGCTGCGCCGGGTCGCTCGGATCCGGGTGCCCGGCGTAGTAGGCGGTGACCAGCCGGGGCACGTCGACCAGGTCGGCGGGCTCGGCGGGCTGGCCGGCACGTGGGTGGGCCACGGTGGAACCTCCTGAGCTGGTGCGGGTGGATCAGGCCTCGACGCGCTGGCCCTTGCCGATGACGACGATGCCGTTGTCGGAGACGGTGTACCGCTGGCGGTCCTTCTCCAGGTCGACGCCGATCTCGGCGCCCTCCGGAACGTAGACGTTCTTGTCCAGGATGGCCCGCCGGACCACCGCGTGCCGGCCGATCTCGACACCCTCCATGAGCACCGCGCCGTCGACGTGCGCCCAGGAGTGCACCTTCACCTTCGGCGAGACGATCGAGTTCTCCACCAGCGAGCCCGAGATCACCGACCCGGGCGACACCATCGAACTGACCGCGCGGCCGACCCGCTCGCCCCAGGCGTGCACGAACTTGGCCGGCGGGTACGGCGGCTGGTTGCTGTAGATCGGCCAGTCGAAGTTGTAGAGGTTGAACACCGGGTGCACGTTGATGAGGTCCATGTGCGCGTCGTAGAAGGAGTCGAGGGTCCCCACGTCCCGCCAGTAGCCGCGGTCCCGGTCGGTGCTGCCCGGCACCTCGTTGTCCTTGAAGTCGTAGACGTTGGCCTCGCCGCGCTCGACCAGCATCGGGATGATGCTGCCGCCCATGTCGTGCTTGCTGGTCTTGTCCTCGGCGTCGCGCTCGACCGCCTCGCAGAGCGCCTTCGTGCTGAAGACGTAGTTGCCCATCGAGGCGTAGATCTGGTCGGGCGCGTCGGGCAGCCCCACCGCGTCGGTGGGCTTCTCGCGGAACGCCCGGATCCGCCGGCCGTCCTCGCCGACCTCGATGACGCCGAACTGGTCGGCCATCGACAGGGGCTGCCGGATGCCGGCCACGGTGACCGCCGCGCCGGAGGCGATGTGGTCCTCGACCATCTGCCGGGGGTCCATCCGGTAGATGTGGTCGGCGCCGAAGACGATCACGTGGTCGGGCTGCTCGTCGTTGATGAGGTTGAAGCTCTGGTAGATGGCGTCGGCCGAACCGGCGAACCACCACGGGCCGCGGCGCTGCTGCGCCGGCACCGGGGTGACGTAGTTGCCGAGCATCGTCGACATCCGCCAGGTCTGGGTGATGTGACGGTCCAGCGAGTGGGACTTGTACTGGGTCAGCACGACGATCTTGAGATAGCCGGCGTTCGCCAGGTTGGAGAGGACGAAGTCGACCATGCGGTACATCCCGCCGAAGGGGACGGCGGGCTTCGCGCGGTCGGTGGTGAGGGGCATCAGGCGCTTGCCCTCCCCGCCGGCCAGGACGATCGCGAGCACCTTGGCAGCCATGCTCAGACGCTATCCATACCGCACCGAGTTCACCACTCGTACGGGCACGTTTCCGCACCCGGTGCGGGGCGGGAAAGCGCGCTAGGGTGCCGGTCATGAGCGATTCCGCACGGCTGCGCGTCGACCTGCTCACCCGGGAGTACCCGCCGGAGGTCTACGGTGGCGCCGGGGTGCACGTCGAGTACCTCGCGCGCGAGCTGCGCCGCCTCGCCGACGTGCGGGTGCACTGCTTCGGCGCGCCCCGCGACGAGCCGGGCGTCACCGCGTACGCCGAGCCGGCGGCGCTGGCCGGCGCGAACGCCGCGCTGCGCACCATGGGCGTCGACCTGGAGATGGCCGCCGGCACCGCCGGCACCGACGTGGTGCACAGCCACACCTGGTACGCCAACCTGGCCGGGCACACCGCGAAGCTGCTGCACGGGGTGCCGCACGTGGTGACCGCGCACAGCCTTGAGCCGCTGCGCCCGTGGAAGGCCGAGCAGCTCGGCGGCGGCTACGCGCTCTCGTCGTGGTGCGAGCGGGTCGCGTTCGAGGCCGCCGACACGGTCATCGCGGTGAGCGAGGGGATGCGGCGCGACGTGCTGACCGCGTACCCGGAGGTCAACCCGGACCGGGTGCGGGTCGTCTACAACGGCATCGACACGGCGCAGTACGCCCCGGACCCGGGCACCGACGTGGTGGACCGGCTCGGCATCGACCCGGCCCGCCCCAGCGTGGTCTACGTCGGGCGGATCACCCGGCAGAAGGGCCTGCCGTACCTGCTGCGGGCGGCCCGGGAGCTGCCCGCCGACACCCAGCTCGTGCTGCTGGCCGGCGCCCCCGACACCCCGGAGATCGCCGCCGAGGTGGAGGGCCTGGTCGCCGAGCTGCGGGCCGGCCGCTCGGGCGTGATCTGGATCGCCGAGATGCTGCCCAAGCACGAGGTGATCCAGGTGCTCACCCACGCCACGATCTTCGTCTGCCCGTCCGTCTACGAGCCGATGGGCATCGTCAACCTGGAGGCGATGGCCTGCGAGACGGCCGTGGTGGCCACCGCCACCGGCGGCATCCCCGAGGTGGTCGCCGACGGCGAGACCGGGCTGCTGGTCCCGATCGAGCAGGCCGGCGACGGCAGCGGCCGGCCGCTGGACCCGGAGCGCTTCGTGGCCGACCTGGCGGCGACCATCAACGACCTGCTGGCCGACGAGAAGCGCGCGCAGGAGTTCGGTCTCGCCGGCCGCCGCCGGGCCGTCGAACACTTCTCCTGGGACACCATCGCGCAGCGGACGCTGGAGGTGTACCGGTCGGTGGGCGCCGCCGGCTGACTTGAGCGCGAAGCGATCTCGGGCAGTAGGTTGAACCGGTGACTGGACGGTTCCCGATCGAAGACGTCTCCCCCGTCGTCGCCTGCGGTCGCTACCCGGCCAAGGCGGTGGTCGGCGAGATCGTGCCCGTGTCGGCCCGCGCCTACCGCGAGGGCCACGACGCGCTCGGGTGCAACGTGGTCTGGCTCGGCCCGGACGGCGCCGCCCGCCCGTTCACCCGGATGCGCCCCGGCGAGCCCGGCCAGGACCGCTGGCACGCCACCATCCGCCCCGACGCGGTCGGCACCTGGCGGTTTACCGTCGAGGCGTTCCAGGACCCGTACCTGACCTGGCAGAACGCCGTCACCAAGAAGCTGGCCGCCGGTCAGGGGCCGGCCGAGCTGGCCAACGACCTGGCCGAGGGCGCCCGCGTGCTGGAAGCCGCCCTCGACCTCGTGCCGTCCGCCGACCGGAAGCGGGTCCGGGCCGCGGTGACCGCCCTGCGCGACGAGGACGCGGAACTGCCCGGCCGGGTCGGCCCCGCGCTCGACCTGGCCCCGCTGCTCTGGGACCACCCGGTCCGCGAACTGGTCACCACCGGCGACGAGCACACCCTCTGGGTCGACCGGCCGCGGGCGCTCTTCTCCGCCTGGTACGAGTTCTTCCCCCGCTCCGAGGGCGCGATCCCCGCCACCGTGGACGCGCCCGCCCGGTCCGGCACCTTCGTCACCGCCCTGGAACGCCTGCCCGGCGTCGCCGCCATGGGCTTCGACGTGCTCTACCTGCCGCCGATCCACCCGATCGGCCGGGTCAACCGCAAGGGCCCCAACAACGCGCTCACCGCCGGGCCCGACGACGTCGGCTCGCCGTGGGCGATCGGCGCCGCCGAGGGCGGCCACGACGCCATCCACCCCGACCTGGGTACGCCGGAGGACTTCCGCGACTTCGTCGCCGCCGCCGCCGACCAGGGCCTCGAGGTGGCCATGGACCTGGCGTTGCAGTGCGCCCCCGACCACCCGTGGGTGACCGAGCACCCGGAGTGGTTCACCACCCGGGCCGACGGCAGCATCGCGTACGCGGAGAACCCGCCGAAGAAGTACCAGGACATCTACCCGCTGAACTTCGACAACGACCCGGAGGGCATCCGGGCGGAGATCCTGCGGGTGGTGCTGCACTGGGTCGGCGAGGGCATCCGGATCTTCCGGGTGGACAACCCGCACACCAAGCCGTTCGACTTCTGGCACTGGCTCATCTGGCAGGTCAAGAAGGTCGACCCGGACGTGCTCTTCCTCGCCGAGGCGTTCACCCGCCCGGCGATCATGCACGGCCTCGGGAAGATCGGCTTCACCCAGTCGTACACCTATTTCACCTGGCGCACGTCGGCGGCCGAAATGCGGGAGTACTGCGCCGAGCTGGTCGCGGCGGCCGACTACATGCGACCGAACTTCTGGCCCAACACCCCGGACATCCTGCACTCCTCGCTCCAGCACGGCGGCCCGCCGATGTTCAAGATCCGGGCGGTGCTGGCCGCGCTGCTCTCCCCCTCCTGGGGCATGTACGCCGGCTACGAGCTGTTCGAGCACGTCGCCCGCCCCGGCGCCGAGGAGTACCTGGACAACGAGAAGTACGAGCTGCGCCCCCGGGACTGGGCCGGCGCGCAGGAGCAGGGCCGCTCGCTCGCCCCGTTCATCACCGTGCTCAACCGGGTCCGCCGCGACAACCCGGCCCTGCACCGGCTGCGCAACCTGCGCTTCCACGACATCGACAACCCGGCGCTGCTCTGCTGGTCCAAACACGACCCGGACACCGGCAACACGGTGATCGTGGTCTGCTCGTTCGACTCCCGCGCCGTGCAGTGGGGCAACACCACGCTCGACATGCCGGCGCTCGGCTTCGACTGGCACGAACGGTTCACCGTGCACGACGAGCTGACCGGCGCCGACTACGACTGGGGGCAGCGCAACGCGGTGCGGCTCGACCCGTACCTGCAACCCGCGCACGTGTTCACGGTGCGGCGGCCCGCCGCGCCCGCCGAGCCCGAGGCCGTGCCGGCTCCCGCGGCGGCCGACCTGACCGTCGAAGACGTACCCGCCGACCTCTCCGGCGGCACCGCCCCGACCGCACCGGCCGCGAAGGACGACGCACGATGGAGCAGCTGATCGCCGGCCAGGCGCACGACCCCCACGCCGTGCTCGGCGCGCACCCCGCCGGCGGGCGCACCACCATCCGGACGCTGCGTCGGGGCGCGGCCGACGTCACCGTGCTCGCCGGCGACGAGCGGCACCCGATGAAGCGGGTCCACGACGCGGGCGTGTTCGAGGTTGTGCTGCCCGGCGAGGTGCTCGACTACCGGGTCGAGGTCGACGGCGCGGTGCACGACGACCCGTACCGCTACCCGCCCACCCTCGGCGAGCTGGACCTGCACCTCATCGGCGAGGGCCGGCACGAGCGGCTCTGGGAGGCGCTCGGCGCCCGGGTCTTCGACGAGGGCGTGGCGTTCACCGTCTGGGCGCCCAACGCCCGCGGCGTCCGCGTGGTCGGCGACTTCACCGGCTGGGGGCCGGACGACGGCTGGCCCATGCGCTCGCTCGGGTCCAGCGGGGTGTGGGAGGTCTTCGTGCCCGGCGCCACCGTCGGCAGCCGCTACAAGTACCGGATCCTCGGCGCCGACGGGCACTGGCGGGACAAGGCCGACCCCCTCGCGGCCCGCGCCGAGGTGCCGCCGGCCACCGCCTCCGTGGTGCACCACTCCCGGTACGCCTGGGGCGACGCCGACTGGCTCACCCGGCGCGCGCGGCGGCAGCCGCACCAGGAGCCCATGAGCGTGTACGAGGTCCACCTCGGCTCGTGGCGCCCCGGCCTCAGCTACCGGGAACTGGCCGAGCAGCTCACCGCGTACGTCACCGAGCTGGGCTTCACCCACGTCGAGTTCCTGCCCGTGATGGAGCACCCGTTCGGCGGCTCCTGGGGCTACCAGGTCACCGGCTACTACGCCCCCACGGCCCGGTTCGGTGACCCCGACGAGTTCCGCCACCTGGTCGACCGGCTGCACCAGGCCGGCATCGGCGTGATCCTCGACTGGGTGCCCGCGCACTTCCCCAAGGACGAGTGGGCCCTGGCCCGCTTCGACGGCACCCCGCTCTACGAGCACCCCGACCCGCGCCGCGGCGAGCACCCCGACTGGGGCACGTACGTCTTCGACTTCGGCCGCCGCGAGGTGCGCAACTTCCTGGTCGCCAACGCCCTCTACTGGCTCGACGAGTTCCACGTCGACGGGCTGCGGGTCGACGCGGTCGCCTCGATGCTCTACCTGGACTACTCCCGCCAGGAGGGCCAGTGGGCCCCCAACGTGCACGGCGGCCGGGAGAACCTGGAAGCCATCGCGTTCCTCCAGGAGGTCAACGCCACCGTCTACAAGCACCACGCCGGGGCGGTCATGGTCGCCGAGGAGTCCACCGCCTGGCCGGGCGTCACCCGCCCCACCGCCGAGGGCGGGCTGGGCTTCGGCTTCAAGTGGAACATGGGCTGGATGCACGACACCCTGCTCTACACCTCCAAGGACCCGATCTACCGGCAGCACCACCACCATCAGCTCACCTTCTCCCTGGCGTACGCCTGGAGCGAGAACTACGTGCTGCCGATCAGCCACGACGAGGTGGTGCACGGAAAGGGCTCCCTGACCGGCAAGATGCCCGGCGACACGTGGCAGCGGCTGGCCAACGTACGGGCGCTGCTCGCGTACATGTGGGCGCACCCCGGCAAGCAGTTGCTCTTCATGGGCTGCGAACTCGCCGACGACCGCGAGTGGAGCGAGGAGCGCGGCCTCGACTGGTACCTGCTGCACGACCCGGCGCGGGCCGGCGTGCAGCGCCTCGTCGGCGACCTGAACCGGGTCTACCGGGAGACCCCGGCGCTCTGGGCGCAGGACACCGACCCCGCCGGCTTCCGCTGGATCGCCGGGGACGACGTCGCCAACAACACCGTCTCGTTCATCCGGATCTCCCCCGACGGCCAGACCCTCGTCTGCGTGGCCAACTTCTCCGCGCAGCCGCTGGAGGGCTACCGGGTCGGCCTGCCCGCCGGCGGCACCTGGACCGAGCTGCTCAACACCGACGCCCACCACTACGGCGGGTCGGGGGTGGGCAACCTCGGGTCGGTGCGGGCGGAGAGCGTGCCGTGGCACGGGATGCCGGCGTCGGCGGCGCTGCGGGTGCCGCCCCTCGGCGTCCTCTGGCTCCGCCCGGCCTGAACCGCTGCACCGCGGCTGCACCCCGCCGCGCCCGCGCCCCTTCGATCTTGGAGAGTTCCCGTTCGACGCGGACGGTAACTCTGCAAGATCTCGGGACGCGACCGACGCGCGGACGGTGACCGTCAAGACCCTTCACGCCTACGTTCCGTCGACTTCTCGCTCCTACTCGCGGCCCGGCTGAACGGTGCGGCCAACCCTCCCGTACCGCTGAACGGATGCCGGACACCCGTGACGGACGAGGCGGAGGAGCTTCGATGGCGTGGAGCAGAGGCACAACCAGGCGGCGCGGGACGGCGAACTCGTCCCGGAACCGGAAGATCGCGGGCGGGGTCGCGCTGGCGATGACGGCCGGGGCGGCGTTCGCAGTCGCCACCGGCACCGGTCAGGCCGCTGAGAACTGCCAGGGCCTGGACGCCGCCCTGCGCAACAACCTGACCTTCATCGCCGGCCAGCGCCAGAACCCGGACGCCAACTCGGCCGCCCGGATCGCCAACCGGCAGGCCGTGGTCGACCTCATCCAGCAGCGCCGGGCCACGGCCGGCTGCACGGGCGCGGTCGAGGTGGCCGGCGCGGCCTGCCCGGAGGTGCCGTGGGAGCAGGCGATGGGCACCCAGCTCGACCGGGCCTGGGCGCTCACCGGGCAGATGCGGGGCGAGCGCTCCGGCCAGCTCGTCGACCCGCGGGTGACCGAGGCGCGGGTGAAGCGGCTCGCCGGTCTCTTCAGCGGAGTCCGCGGCATCGTGCAGGGCGCCCAGAAGGCACAGGCCGGCGGGGCCGAGGCGTCCGGGGCCGACGAGGCCGGGGCTGCTGCCGGTGCGGCCGGGGCCGGTGCGGCCGGGGCCGGTGCGGCCGGGGCCGGTGCGGCCGACGCCGGTCAGGCCGGCGCTGGTCAGGCCGGCGCTGGTCAGGCCGGGGCCGACGCTGGTCAGGCCGGTGAGGCCGGGGCCGACGCCGGTCAGGCCGGCGCTGGTCAGGCCGGCGCTGGTCAGGCCGGGGGCGACGCCGGTGAGGCCGGGGCCGACCCTGGTCAGGCTGGGGCCGGTCAGGCCGGCGCTGGGGCCGGCGCAGCGGCCGGTGGCGCTGAACGCGCCGCCGACATCATCAAGGCGATCGGCGGGGTGCTGCAGCAGATCGCCGCGATCATCCAGGCAGCCCAGCAGCAGGCGGACGGCGGCCAGCAGGCCGGCGACGCCCAGGACGACCAGCAGGCCGGCGGCGAGGACGGTGCCAGCGGCCAGGAAGGCGCGGACCAGCAGAACGGCGACGGCGGCGCGGCGGCCGATCAGCAGGACGCGGGCGGGCAGCAGGACGACCAGGCGGCCGGCGGGCAACAGGACGGCGGCCAGGCCGCCGACGGGGAGCAGGGCGCGGACGCACAGCAGGGCGCCGCCGGCCAGCAGGCCGGGGAGCGGGTCGCGGACCGGATTCAGCAGATCCGGGCCCGCATCCAGCAGCTCCGGGCGATAGTCAAGCAGATCCGTGCCGCCCGCCAGGCCGCACGCGGCCAGGGCCAGGCGGCGGGCCAAGGCCAGGCGGCGGGCCAAGGCCAGGCGGCGGGCCAAGGCCAGGGCGCCGACCAGGCGGGCCGCGGCCAGAAGGCCGGCAAGGGCATGAACGACCAGGCCAGCCAGGGCATGGACGACCAGGCCAGCCAGGGCATGAACGGCCAGCCGGGTCAAGGTATGAACGGCCAGGCCGGCCAGGGCATGGACCAGGCCGGCCAGGGTGGGGTCTACATGGTGGCCGACCCGAGCGTGCCGGGCTGCGCCCCGGGCGACGCGGGCCAGGGCGCGGCCAACGCCGGCGGGAAGCAGGACGGCGCGGCCGGCGCCGACCAGCAGAAGGGCGGGGCAGGCAGCAAGGAGGGCGCGGACCCCGCCGACCCGGCCGACGCCGGCACGGGCGCCGGTATGGAGGACGCCGACGCCGGCATGGCCGACGCGGATGCCAACGCCAAGGCCGGCACGAACGCCGGCTAGCCCCACCAGCTGGCGGACCCGCGGAACCGGCGGGCCCGCCAAGGCCGGCACGAACGCCGGCTAACCCCACCAGGCGGCGGACCCGCGGAACCCGGCGGGCCCCACGAGCCAGCGGCAGGAACGGCGACCCGGCCCGGCGAAGCCACGGCCGGGTCGCCGGCCGCCACAGCTACCACCCCTGCGGTGATCGACCGGGAAGCCGGACCGGGACGGCCGACACGGAGGGAGCAGGCTAGACCAGGCCGGCTTCGCGGAGGAGCTTCCAGAGGCCGGCGCCGTCCGGGGCGGCCAGCCACTTCTGGCCGACCGGGCCGGCGGCGGGGCGGCCCGCGGGGGTGGGCAGGCTGCCGGCGAGCACCGACTGGGTGGGCGAGAGCCGGCGGATGGCCACCCCGGCCACGTTGTCCGGGTGGGCGGCGGCGAACTCACGGTAGATCTCCTGGTCGTGCTGGCCGTCGTCGCCGATGAGCAGCCAGCGGACGTCCGGGAACTCCCGGGCCAGCCGGGCCAGGGTGGCGCGCTTGTGCTCCCGGCCGCTGCGGAACCAGCGGTCGGCGGTCGGCCCCCAGTCGGTGAGCAGCAGCGGCCCGGCCGGGTAGAGGTGCCGGGAGAGGAACCGGGTCAGCGTCGGCGCCACGTTCCAGGCGCCGGTGGAGAGGTAGAAGACCGGGGCGCCGGGGTGGGCGGTGACCAGGCGCTCGTACAGCACGGCCATGCCGGGGACGGCGGCCCGGGCGTGCTCGTCGAGGACGAAGGTGTTCCAGGCGGCGAGCAGCGGCCGGGGCAGCGCGGTCACCATGACCGTGTCGTCGATGTCGGAGAGGATGCCGAACCGGACCTCCGGGTCGAGGATGCGGACCAGCGCCTCGACGGGCTCGGCGTCGGCCACGCTGAGGCGTACGCAGCCCCAGCCCGGGGTGAAGTCGGCCTTGATGACGGTGTCCACGAAACCGCTGCGGTCCGCGGTCGCCTCGTGGCGTGCGCCGCCGGCCTCGATGGTGACCTTCGCGTACTTGGCGGGCAGGGTGGTGAAGCTGCGCCAGCCCCGGACCTTCTCCAGCCGGCCGCGCTGCCGGGTGTCGGGGCGGCCGAGCAGCACCCGGCAGAGCACCCGCGCCCAACCGGGGGCGCCGTACCCGGCGTACGCGACGATGTTGGCCTGCCACCCGGTGCGCCGTAGCCGGCGTTCCACGAGGCCGTGCAGGGCGTCCTCGATGCGTGCGGCCCGGTGCAGCTGCGGCACGGCCAGTTGGTCCGGTGGTGTGGGTGGCACGCTGTCACCCTGCCACAACCCACGCGGGCCGGCCACGCGAGTGGTCTGCGCCGATCCACCCCGCCGCCCGGCGTCCCCCGTGACAGACTGCGGTCGAGGCGACGACGGGGGCGTTGGTCGTGTCGGAACCAGAGCGGGACCCGGGACGGTGGCGTCCGGCGCTGGACCGGCCGGCGCTGGTGGCGCTGGTGCTCGGCGCGGCCGGGGTCGGCTACCGGCTGGTGCTGACCCTGCTCACCCTGCCCACCTCGAACAGCGACGAGGCGACGTTCGGGCTGGCGGCCCTGCACATCGCCACGGGCCACGAGCGGCCGGTCTTCCTCTACGGCCAGCGCTACATGGGTGTGCTGGAGTCCTACCTGGCGGCCCCGCTGGTGGGCTGGGCGGGGGCGAGCTGGCCGGTGCTGCGCCTGCCGTTGCTGGCGCTGTTCGCGGTGTTCCTGTGGCTGGCGTACCGGTTGAGCCGCCGGCTGTTCTCCCCCTGGCTGGCCACCTTCTTGGTGGGCCTGCTGGCGCTCGGCTCCGAACGCGTCGTCCGGGACCAGCTCACCGTGGTGGGCGGCCGGCCGGAGGTGAAGCCGGCGGTGCTGGCGATGCTGCTGATCGCGGTCGCCGCCGGCGAGCGCCGGGTCCGGCACCGCTGGCTGGCCACCGGCCTGTTCGGGCTGCTGGCGGGGCTGGCGGTCTGGTCGGACTGGCTGATCGTGCCCTACCTGGCGGTGGCCGGCCTGGTGCTGGTCTGGGCCGCGCCCCGGGACCTGGTGGGCTGGCCGGGGGTGCTGCTGGTGGTGGGCTTCCTGGTCGGGGTCGCGCCGGTGATCAAGGACAACGTGGTCGCCCCGGACGGGCAGGACTCGCTGTCGGTGTTCCGGGAGATCAGCACGAAGGACGGCGCGACCCCGTCGGTGTCGGAGCGGCTGCACGGCGGGCTGCTGGAGGGGGTGCCGCTGGCGTCCGGGCTCTGTCCGATGGACGGCTGCGCCCGCTGGGCCCAGTGGTTCGGGTTGCTCTACCCGGTGCTGCTGGTGGCTGCCGCCGTGCTGGGGCTGGTCGCGTTCCGCCGGGCCGCGGACTCCGCCGCGCGGGTCCGGGCCGTGGCGATCCTCGCCCTGGTCGTCGGTGCGGCGTTGACCCTGCTGGCGTACGTGCGCAGCCCGCTCGCCGCGACCGATCCGGTGGGCAACTCCCGCTACCTGTCGGTGCTGCAGATCTCGCTGCCGGCGGTGCTCTGGCCGCTCTGGCGGGCCGCCGCGCACGCGGTCCGGGCCACGGCGGGCGCGGCGGCCCGGACGGCCGGGGCGCTGGCCGGCCTGGTGCTGGCCGCGCTGGTGGCCGCCACGCTGGCCGGCACCGTGGCGTTCGTGGCCGACGCCCCGGCCCTGCGGACCGAGGAGCGGCAGGCCCGGCAGCTGGCCGACGCGGTGCGCCGGGCCGGCCTGCGCGAGGTGTACGGGGACTACTGGACCTGCAACCGGCTGATCTTCAACACCGGCGAGGCGGTGGTCTGCGCGGTGCTCGACGGCGACCTGAGCCCCGGGCAGAACCGCTACCCGGCGTACTGGAAGCGGGTGGGGCGGGCGGCCCGGCCCGGGTACGTGGTGGCCGCCGGCTCCTCGGCGGAGCGCGCGCTGCGCCGGCTGCTCGGTGACCGCGCCGACGCGGCGCTGGTGGCCGAGGTCGGCGGCTATCGGGTGTACCACCCGGAGACTGCCGTGCGGCCGTGGCGCTGAACCCGCGCCGTACGCTGTGCCGATGCTCATCCTGCTGCCCCCGTCGGAGGGGAAGGCCGAGGCCGGCACCGGCCGGCGGCTGGACCTGTCGAAGCTCTCCCTGCCGGAGCTGAACCCGGCGCGGGAGGAGGTGCTGGCCGCCCTGGTCGACCTCTGCGCCGGCCCGGACGAGACGGCGGCCCGCGACGCGCTGGGCCTGAGCGAGGGGCAGCGCGGGGAACTGCGGCGCAACGCGCGGCTGCGGGCGGCGGCCACCGCGCCGGCCGGACGGATCTACACGGGCGTGCTCTACGAGGCCCTCGACCTGACCACGCTGCCGCCGGCGGCGGAGCGGCTGGCCCGCCGTTCGGTGCTGGTCAGCTCGGGTCTCTGGGGCGCGGTCCGCCTCACCGACCGGATCCCGCCGTACCGCTGCCCGATCGGGGCGCGGCTGCCGGGGGTCGGGGCGCTGTCGGCGTACTGGCGCCGGGCGCTGGCGGAGGCCATGGCGGCGGCCGCTGGGACCGGCCCGGTGCTGGACCTGCGCTCCGGGGCGTACGCGGCCACCTGGGCGCCGCGCGGGAAGGTGGCCGAGCGCACCGTCACGGTGCGGGTGCTGCACGAGCGGGAGGTGGAGGGGGTGCCGGCCCGGTCGGTGGTCAGCCACTTCAACAAGGCCACCAAGGGCCGGCTGGTCCGCGACCTGCTCACCGCCGGCGCCCGCCCGCGCACCGCCGACGCGCTGGTCGGGGCGTTGCGCGAGCTGAAGTACGCGGTCGAGGAGCAGCCGCGGGCGGCCGGCCGGCCCCGCCAGCTCGACGTGGTCGTCACCGAACTCTGAGGCGGGTTGCCGCAAATTTTGCTCAAGGCTCGGTCGCAGCGGTTTCGCGGCGCGGACACCGGGGGTCACGGTTAGGGAACCCCGATGCCGACCAAGGAGCTGTTCCGATGGCCCCCGAGTCCACCACCCTGCTCGACCGGCCCCGCCGGTCGCCGCCCCCGCCACTGGACTGGCTCACCCTGGCCGACGCCTTCGAGGTCGCCTGCCTGGTGCGCTGCACCCCGCCCCCGGCCACCGACTCCCGCCGCGTCGACGCCGGCACGTACCGGGGCGGGATCGCCGAGTTCAACCGCCAGGACGCGGCGCACCGGATGCGGCAGCTGCTGCAGCGGCTGGACGTGCCGGTGGAGCACGAGCTGACCACGGGCGGCCTGCGCCGCCGGTACGAGCTGCACCGGCTGTCGGTGCCCCGGGAGCACCGGGCGGCGTACGCGGCCCTGCTGGAGGCCGGCTGGCGGCAGGGCCGCCGGGAGCTGCTCGGCGGTCCCGTCCCCGGTGCCTCCACGGCCCGGCGGGTGTGGCGGCCCCGGTTGGCCGCCGCGGCGTGGCGGGCGGCGCTGCTGGCCGGCGGGCGGCACGTGCGCCGGCACAGCCTCGGCATCCGGCTGGCCGACCGGGACCTGGCCGCCGTGCTGATCCGGAGCGCGGCGCTGCTGGAGGTCCCCGCGGTGCTCCGGCCCGGGTCGGGCTGCTTCCTGGTGAGCGTGGCCAACGGCGCGCACCGGGCGCGGATCACCGAGAGCGCGGCGCTGGCCCCGGCGGCGGCCTGCTGACCAGACCCGACCGCCACACCCCGGCCGATCCGCGGTCACCGCAGCACCGCGGGGGCGGCTCCGGGCGGGACGGTGCGCGGCCGGGCTTGCGCGGCGGGTGCTCCACGGCGCAGAGTGCTGCGCGTGAGCCGACACTGGTCTGTGCGCGGCCGGCGCCGGACCGCCGCCCCGCTGGCGCTCCTGCTGCTGCTCGTGGCCGCTCTGGCCGGCTGCCGGGACGAGCCCACCGAGCCGGTGCGGATCCGGATCGCCACGGGTAGCCCCACGGCCGTCTACCACGCCTTCGGCCAGTCGCTGGCCGCGCTGCTCAACCGCGAGCTGCCCGGCGTGCGGGCCAGCGTGGAGGTCACCGCGGCGTCCGCGCAGAACGTCCGGCTGGTCGGCTCCGGCGAGGCGGAGCTGGGCTTCACCCAGGCCGACGTGCTGCCGCCGCGCGCGCCGGAGCACCCCGCGGTGCTCGCCGTGGCCCGGGTCTACGACGACCTGCTGCACCTGGTCACCCCCGCCGGCGGCCCGGTCCGTACCCTCGCCGACCTGCGGGGCCGGCGGGTGTCGGTGGGCGCCGACGGCTCCGGCACCGAGGTGACCGCCAGCCGGCTGCTGGCCGTGGCCCAGCTCGGCGGCGGCCAGGTCCGCCAGGAGCGCCTCGGCCTGGACGACTCGGTGGCGGCGCTGCGCGCGGGCCGGATCGACGCCTTCTTCTTCTCCGGCGGCCTGCCGGTGCGCGGCGTCGCCGAGCTGGCCGCCAGCACCTCGGTGCGGATGGTCGACCTGGGCGAGTGGACCGAGCCGCTGCGCCGCGGGTACGGGCAGGTCTACGTGACCCGGGACATCCCCCGCTCGGTCTACGGGGCGGACCCGGTCAGCACGGTGGCGAACCCGAACTACCTGATCGCCCGCGCCGACCTCCCGGCGGCGCTGGTGCGCGAGGTGACCCGGCTGCTGATGGAGCGCCGGGAGGAGTTGGCCGCGGCGCATCCGGCGGCCGGCCGGATGAGTCCCCGGGCGGCGATCGTCACCACCCCGCTGCCGCTGCACCCCGGCGCGGCCGACTGGTACCGGGCCACCAAGCCCTGAGGCGGGCTCAGCGGCGCCCGCCCGGGGAGCCGACCGGTTGGACCGGGTCGTCGTCGAGCGCCGCAGCGGGTTCGTCGGGCTCGACGAGGTCGTCGTCCGGGGCCGGGAACCACACCTCGGCGACCAGCCCCCGTGGCTCGCCCTGCCGCATGGTCAGCCGGCCGTCGGAGGCGTCGACCAGGACCGCGACGATGGTCAGCCCGAGCCCGGCGCCGTCGACGTTCTGCACGTCCGGGGCGCGCCAGAACCGCTCGGTGGCCTGGTCGAGCTGGCTGGCCGTCATGCCGGGGCCGGTGTCGCGCACCTCCAGCGCGATCCCGCCGTCGGCCGGGCGTACGGTCACCGTCACCGCTCCCCCGTCGCCGCTGAACTTGACCGCGTTGTCGATCAGCGCGTCGAGCGCCTGGTCGATGGCGGTCGGCACGGTCCGGGCGTACGCGGGCGCTCCGGTGCCGTGGAACGCGAGGGTGACCGACCGGTGCCGGGCGAGCGGCAGCCAGGCCGCCACCCGGGAGGCGGCGATCCCGGCGGCGTCCACGGTGACCCGCTGGTTCTCCTCCCGCTCGGCGCGGGCCAGGGTGAGCAGCGCGTCGAGCACGGTGGCCAGCCGGTCGGTCTCCTCCAGCGCCAGCTGGTGCTCGGCCCGGCCGTCGGCGTCGGTGAGGCTCGGCCCCAGCTCCTCCACCCGCAGCCGCAGCGCGGTCAGCGGGTTGCGCAGCTGATGGCTGGCGTGCGCGACGAACGCCCGCTGCCGGTCCATCACGTCGGACACGGCGTCGGCCATGTGGTTGAAGCTGGTCGCCAGCCGGCGCAGCTCGGGCGGGCCGAGCCGGGGGCGCACCCGGGCGCGCCGGTGCCCCTCGGCGATCTCGTGGGTGACCGCGTCCAGCTCGGTGACCGGGCGCAGCACCCAGCCGGCCAGCCCGAACGCGGTGGAGACGCAGGCCAGCACCGCGAGCAGGCCGATCCCCGCGAGCGTCAGCCACCAGGCGGTGACGGTGCGGCGCACCTTGGCCGCCGGTGTCGTGGTGACCACGGCGCCGAGCACCTCACCGCCGTCGTTGATCGGGACCGCCACCACCAGCGGCCCGTCCACCCAGGGGCGGACCGCGTCCGGCCGGCTGAACTGCTGCCCGGACAGCGCGGTGTCCAGGGCCAGGTCGGTGCCCGCGCCGACCTCCCAGCGGGTCGAGGCGACAACGGTCCGGCGGTCCCGGTCCACCACGGCTGCCCCGATGCCGTAGAGGTCGTCGTAGGCGGCGAGTTCCGCGTCCAGCGGGCCGGGGGTGCCGCCGCGCAGCGCGGGGCCGGCCAGCGAGGCGAACCGGGTGGCGTCGGCGAGCCGGTCGGCGCGGACCCGTTCGGTCTCCCGGGTGGCCAGGGTGGCCGCGAGGGGGGTCTCCAGGGCGAGCAGCACCAGCACCATCAGCAGCAGGTAGCTGATCACCAGCCGGCGGCGCACGGCGGCCTCCTCACTCGCCGCGGAGCCGGTAGCCGACCCCGCGGACGGTCTCGACCAGCGTCGGGTCGCCGAGCTTGCCGCGCAGCGAGCCGACGTGCACCTCCACGGTGTGCCGGTCCGCCCAGGTGGTGCCCCAGACGTCGAGCAGGATCCGGTCCCGCGGCACGGCGACCCCGGGCTGGCGGGCCAGCGAGAGCAGGATGTCGAACTCCTTGCGGGTGAGCGCCACGGGCCGGCCGGCCACGGTCACGGTGCGGCCGCTCACGTCGATGCGTACGGCCCCGGCCTCGATCAGGGTGCGCTCCGGCGCGGTGTGCGCGGCCCGCCGCAGCACCGCCTCGATCCGCGCCTGCAGCTCCACCATCGAGAACGGCTTCACGACGTAGTCGTCGGCGCCCAGCCGCAGCCCGAGCACCCGGTCGCGTTCCTCGCCCCGGGCGGTCACCGCGATGATGCCGAGCTGGCTGCTGCGCCGGCGCAGCTCCCGGCACAGGTCGGTGCCGTCCCCGTCGGGCAGGGTCAGGTCGAGCAGCACCAGATCGCAGGGGGCGGCGGAGAGCGCGGCCCCGACGGTGGCGGCGTGCTCCACCTCGTATCCGCGCCGGGTGAGCGCCGACGACAGGGCGCCGGCCACCCGACGATCGTCCTCGACCAGGAGGATCCGCACCCGTGCCTCCATCCGCTCGACGTGCTGCCCTGCGAATGGTGGCAGACGATGCGGCCGGACGGGAGGGCCGGTGGGCTTCTAGGCTGCGGTGGTGATCTACAAGATTCTGGCCGACAGCGAGTGGGAGCAGGCACGGGCGGCCGGCCGGTTCACCGGCACCGCCTTGGACCGGCAGGACGGCTACATCCACCTGTCCGGGCCGGACCAGGTCGTGGAGACCGCCCGCCGGGTCTTCGCGGGGGCCACCGGCCTCACCGTCCTGGCGGTGGACGAGGCGCGGCTCGGCGACGCGCTGCGCTGGGAGGTGTCCCGGGGCGGCGCGCTCTTCCCGCACCTCTACGCGGCGCTGCCCGTGGACGCGGTGGTGGCCGCGCACCCCCTGCCCGCCGACCGGCCCGCCGCCGACGCGGTGGCCGAGCTGGTGGCCTGACGGCTCGCTATGCTGCGTCGAGCCCGCCCGCCGGCTCCGGGAGCCCGGCGCGGCCGGGTGGCCCTGGCCCGGCCGGGCGCGCGGTGGTCAGCCGGCGCGGCCGTCCGGCACCGACGGCGCGACGACGCGCCCTGCCACGATGCGAGTTGACATGACTGACACCAGCGACCGGTCCGCCTCCGTCTTCGTCCACCCGACGGCCGACGTGGAGGACGGCGCCAAGGTCGGCGACGGCACCAAGGTCTGGCACCTGGCCCACATCCGGTCGAGCGCGCAGGTCGGCGCCGGTTGCGTGATCGGCCGCAACGTGTACGTCGACGCGCAGGTCACCGTCGGCGACCGGGTGAAGATCCAGAACAACGTCTCGGTCTACCAGGGCGTGACCATCGAGGACGAGGTCTTCGTCGGCCCCTGCGCGGTGTTCACCAACGACTTCCGCCCGCGCGCCCAGAACCCGGACTGGACCATCACCCCGACCATGGTCCGCCGGGGCGCCTCGATCGGCGCCAACGCCACCCTGGTCTGTGGCATCGAGGTGGGCGAGTACGCGATGATCGCCGCCGGCTCGGTGGTCACCCGGGACGTCAAGCCGTACCAGCTGGTGGCCGGCAACCCGGCCCGGCCGAAGGGCTGGGTGGACGCCAAGGGCGAGGTCGTCTCCCGGGACGTCGACAACCCGCCGCACCAGGGCTGAGTGCGTGGCGGGGCGACGGCCGGACCGGTCGTCGCCCCCCGCGCCGCGCCGGGGCTCAGCCGCAGAGCCGGCCGATCTCGTCCCGGAACCGGTCCATCGGGTTCGACCCGGCCGGGCCGAGCAGGTACTCCTTCAGCTCCCGCCGCTCCCCGGTCATCGGGTCGTCCCCGGCCCGGGTGACGGCGAGGACCTTCGGCAGTTCACCGCAGTCCACCGAGAGCAGGTACGCCGCCCGAGCGGTGGGGAACGTACGGCGGAACTCGTCCTCCGGCAGGCCGGCCGGGTTGGCCACCACGTACGGGCGCTCGCTCTGCACGAAGTCGGAGACCACGCTGGACACGTCGCTGACCAGCAGGTCGGTGACGTTGAAGCAGTCGAACAGGGCGGGGGTCCGGCCGGTCACCACGAGGTGCGCGGTGCCGTCCAGCGAGGTCGGGTCGGTGCGGCCGCCCGCGGCGCGGACCCGGGCCGCGATCCGTTCGTGCGCCGCCCGGGCCTTCCGGGAGCGGGTGCCGGTCAGCGGGTGCGGCTTGTAGATCAGTCGCAGGTCGCCGGCGGCGAGCAGCCCGGACACGATGCGCTCCCCCATCAGCACCAGGGAGGTGTGGTAAGGGTCGTCGTCGAGCCAACCCTCCCAGGTGGGGGCGTAGAGCACGGTGAAGACGTGGTCGGCGGCGGCGGTGCCGAAGGTGTGCACCCCGCCCAGCTGCGGCCGCCCGATCTCCACGATGTCGCGGTCCAGCACGCCCACCCCGGCCCGGGCGTACCGCTCCCGGCCGGCCGGCCCGGCCACCCAGACCTCGTCGTAGACCTTGCTGTACGGGTTGACGCTGGCCTGCTTGTCGCTGTCGCCGTGGCCGACGAAGACGTGCTTCACGCCGGGCTCGCGCAGCAGGTGGATGTTGGCGCCGACGTTGGCGGCGTACAGGGCGACCCGGATCGAGCCGAGGTCGAGGTTCATGAAGTCCACCCCGGCCGGTACGCAGATCACCGGCAGCCGGGTGTCGGCCAGCTCGCGGAACGCGTCCGGGGCGCGCAGCAGCACCACCGCGCGGCGGCCGGTGGCCTCGACCGGGGCGAGCCACATGTTGGCCTGGTAGACGTCCTTGGCCGGGCCGGCGAAGTAGAGCGCCACCTCGGGCCGTTCCCGGGCCAACCAGTCGTGCACGGCGGGCAGCACGCCGGGGGCCGTCCCGCGCCCGCGCAGGGCGGCGAGCGCCAGCACCGCGGCGGTGACCACGCCGGCGGCCAGGGTGACGAGGGCGGTGACCACCACGGGGGCGATCCGGCCCGTCGCCGCGGCCACCACGGCGGCCGGCACCAGGAGCACGTTGAGCAGCGGCAGCCGCAGGCCGGCCAGATGTCGCGCCCAGGCCGGCGGCACCGGCAGCCGGCGCGCCGCGCCGAGGTCGAGGTTGCGGGTGAGCGCCGGGGTGGCGGCCCGCCCGTCGAGCACCCTGGTCAGCACGGTGCTGCCGACCGCCACGGTCCAGAGGCCGGCCGGCAGCAGCAGCACCGCCACGGTGCCGGCCACGCCGGGGCGGACCGTGCTCACCACCAGCAGCACCACGGACAGGTCGCGGACCAGGCGCCGGAAGACCAGCCCGAGGCCGGCCTTGCGGAGCAGCTCGCCGGTTTCGGCGTACCGGGTGGCCAGGGCCAGCTCACCGCTGATCACCACGAGCGCGGCGACCGCGTACGGGACCGGCAGACCGAGCACCCCGGAGAGGATCATGACGCCGTAGCCGAGCAGCGTCAGGCCGACCGCGGTGAGGCCCTGCTGGCTCCGCACTCTGCTGAACAACGGGCTGCTCCCTGTGTGCCCACCGGCCGACGTGATCCGATACCGGGCAGCCGCGTACCCCGAAAAGGGGCAGACCACACAAGTTGGGCGGGCGGGGGGCGCGACGCGAGCGGGCCCCGGCCGTCACACGGCCGGGGCCCGGAGCCTGCGGGCGGGCGGTCAGCCGCCGATGACCACCCGGCGGACGCCGGTCCAGCGCGCCGGGTCGGTGACCCGGCGGCCGTCGACCAGCACCGTCACGCCCGGCAGGTCCGCCGGGGTGAGGTTGCGGTACTCGGCGTGGTCGGCCTGGATGACCGCGGCGCCGACCGGCTCGCCCTCGTAGCCGGGGAGGCCGTGCGCGGCCAGTTCCTCGTTGGTGTACATCGGGTCGGCGACGTACGGGACGGCGCCCCGCGCGCGCAGCGCCTCGACGGTCGGGAAGACGCCGGAGAACGCGGTCTCCTTGACGCCGCCCCGGTAGGCCGCGCCGAGCACCAGCACGCCCACCCCGGTCAGGTCCCCGTACGCGGCGGCGAGCAGGTCGACGGCGTAGTCCGGCATGGCGGCGTTGGCCTCGCGGGCCGAGCGGACCACGGTGGCCGACGGGTCGTTCCACAGGTACATCCGCGGGTAGATCGGGATGCAGTGGCCGCCGACGGCGATGCCCGGCGAGTGGATGTGGCTGTACGGCTGGGTGTTGCAGGCCTCGATGACCTTGGTGACGTCGACGCCCACCGTGTCGGCGAAGCGGGCGAACTGGTTCGCCAGGCCGATGTTGACGTCGCGGTAGGTCGTCTCGGCGAGCTTGGCCAGCTCGGACGCCTCGGCCGAGCCGAGGTCCCAGACGCCGTTCGGGCGGTCGAGGTCGGCCCGCTCGTCGAAGTCCAGCACCGCCTCGTAGAAGCGCACGCCGTGCTCGGCCGACGCCTCGTCGATGCCTCCGACCAGCTTCGGGTAGCGGCGCAGGTCGGCGAAGACCCGGCCGGTGAGCACCCGCTCCGGGCTGAACACCAGGTGGAAGTCCCGGCCGGCGGTCAGGCCGGAGCCCTCCTCCAGCATGGGGGCCCAGCGGTTGCGGGTGGTGCCGACCGGCAGGGTGGTCTCGTAGCTGACCAGCGTGCCGGGCTTGAGCCCGCGGGCGATGGCCCGGGTGGCGTCGTCCATCCAGCCGAAGTCCGGCACGCCCTCGGCGTCCACGAAGAGCGGCACGACCACGACGACGGCCTCGGACTCGGCGACCGCGGCGGCGGTGTCGGTGGTGGCCGACAGCAGCCCGGCGGCCACCGCCTCCTTCAGCTTGACGTCCAGGTCGGCCTCGCCGGGGAACGGCACGGCACCGTCGTTGACCAGCTGGACGACCCGCTCCGAGACGTCGGCACCGAGCACCCGGTGCCCCTTCGAGGCGAACTGCACGGCGAGCGGCAGACCGATCTTGCCGAGCGCGACGACGCAGATGTTCATGGCTGTTTCTTTCCTCCTAGCGGGAGCCTGCGTCGCAGGCCGGACATCATGCGGCGCAGTGTCACCGGGAAGACGACCAGCATCAGGTCGCCCTTGCGGTTCGTGCTGCTGGTGATCACGAACAGTTGGCCGCCCTCCCGGTGGAACGACCGTTGCACCATCGAAGGCTGCGGGCCGCGCACCGGGGTCGAACCCTTGTCGCCGTCCCGGGTGATCGTCACCTTGACCACCCGGCGCTCCCCGCCGGGCTTCAGCCCGGTGAGCAGGTCCCGGGCCCGGAACGACATGTTGACCGTGGCACCGAGCGGGTCGGCCTCGATCGAATCTACCGTGCCGGCCGTCCGCCCCGCCGAGACGGTGATCGCGCCGCCGGCCATCTCGGCCAGGTCGGGCCGGGGGCCTCGGGCGGTCACCCGCACCGTCCGCTCCCCCGAACCGTCCACGGCCCACCGTACGGCCACCGCCTCCAGCCGGGCCAACCAGCGGGAGATCGGCGTGGTGATCTCGTACCAGTCGTCGGACAGCCCGCACCGGCCGTCGCCGAAGCCGCGGTAGCGGGCGAACCAGCCGTCGTCGCGCAGGACCGTCTGCGGCAACCCGTGCCGCACGTCCTGGCGGAGCACGGCCACCAGGTCCGCCAGCGTGCCGTACGCGGCCACGCCGATCCGGACCCGGGCGGTCACGGGCAGCTTGCCCCTGATCCCCTCGGTGAGGTGCTCCCGGGCGAGCCGCCCGACGCCCTCGCGCACCTGCTCCTGGGTCTTCCGGTCGAGGGAGAGGAAGTCATCCTGGACCAGCTTGGCGATCTCCCAGGTGAAGTGGCGGAGCAGGACGGCGTCGCGCCGCTCGCCCGGCTCGATGTGCTCGGCGACGAAGGCGACGATCCGTTCCACGCAGCCGAGCCGCGCCAGGTGCGTGCTGCGGTAGGTGATGTTGCCGGAGTTGGCGCGCTTCACCGCGTAGTAGTAGTCGTAGTCGGCGAGCACCGAGATCCGGCCGGCCCGCAGGCACGCCTCCAGCGTGAACGGCTGGTCACTGCCGACCGGCATGTCCTCCGGGAAGCGCAGGCCGTATTTCTCCACCAGCTCCCGGCGGAAGAGCTTCGTGTTGGACAGCGCGAACGGCAGCGCCGAGGCGAAGAGGTCGACCTCGGGTTGGGTGCTGGCGAAGATGGCCTGGTGGACGTACCGCTTGTTCACCCCGACGAGCCGCCCGAGCAGCACGTCCGAGCCCCACCGGTCGGCCGCGGCCACCATGCGCTCCAGCGCCTCCGGGCCCAGGTGGTCGTCGGAGCCGATGAAGAAGACGTAGCGGCCGGTGGCGTGCTCCAGCCCGCGGTTGCTCGGCGCGGCCGGACCGCCCGAGTTGGGCTGGTGCAGCACCTTCACGGTGCCGGGGTAGCGCGCCGCGAAGCGGTCCAGTTCCTCCGCGCTGCCGTCGGTCGAGCCGTCGTCCACCGCGACGACCTCCAGCCGGTCCAGCCCGATGGTCTGCTCGACCAGCGAGGTGAGGCAGGTGGTGAGGTCCGGCATGGTGTTGTAGACGGCGGTCACCACGGTGACGTCCGGTTGGGTCACCTGCCGACCCCGGCGGGGAGCAGCGGCGCCGACGGCGTCCCGCCGACGCTGCGCGGCGGGCGCTCCGGCAGCAGCCGGGAGTACACCCCGTCGAGGATCTTCGCCTGGGCCGCCCAGGTCCAGTCGGCCAGCAGCCCCGGCCGGTCGTACGCGGCGCGGTAACGGTCCCGGTCCGCCAGCACCGACCGGACCGCCCGGACGTAGTCGGTCACGTCCTCGGCCGTGAACACCTCGCCCTGGCCGGTCGAGCGCACGGTCTCCGCCATCGTCCGGACGTCGGAGACGACCAGCGGCAGTCGGGCGTGGGAGTACTCGAAGAACTTGGTGATCAGCGCGATCTCGTGGTTCGGCCAGTGCTGGATCGGGATCACGCCGACCTGGGCGCCGGAGAGGAAGGGCACCACCTGGTCGTGCGGCACGTAGGGCAGCACGTGCAACCGGTCGCCGGCCCCCAGCTCCTGAGCCCGGGTCACGAGCCCGCGCACGTAGTCGGAGCCGGGCTTGTTGACCACGAGGGCGACGTGCGCCCCGGCCAGCTCGGGCAGCGCCTCGACCATCACCGAGAGCCCGCGTTTGGGAGCGGCGACCCCGCTGTAGACCAGCAGCGGGACGTCCGGGCCGATGCCGCACAGGGCGCGGATGTCGGGCGACCCGGCCGGGTCGGCGGTCACCTCGTCCACGGCCGGCGCGTTGAGCACCACCGCCGGCCGTTCGGCCAGCCCGTGCTCGGCCTGAAGCAGATCGGCCAGGCCGCCGGAGACGGTGATCGTCGCGTCGGCGTACGGCACGAACTCGCGTTCGTGGGCCATGTTGCCGGGCAGCCAGCGCGCGTTGTCGCGCCAGGGCTGCACGCCGGGCAGGTATTCGTGGGCGTCCCAGACCAGGGCGATGTGCCGCCCCTCCGCGGCGGCGCGGATCTTGGCGCGGGCGCCGACCCCCAGCATGCGGAAGTCGTTCGCGTGGATGAGGTCGGGCTTGAGCTCGTCGATGACCGGGCCGTAGCCCAGCTCGTAGTCCCACAGGCCCGGCTCCAGCCGCCGCCACGCCCCGCCGCCCTGCACCCGCTGCCAGAACAGCGTGAAGGCGCGGTCCCACGGCCCGTCGAGCTTGCGCCCCTGACGGGCCCGGGTGAGTTCCCGCTGGCGGAGCGACACCCAGCGGCGGACCAGACCGGAGAAGCGCTCCTCGGTCCGCAGCAGCTGCCAGCGCAGCGCGGGACGCCGGTCGGCGGCGGTCAGCTCGGCGCGGCGGACCCGCAGGTCGGCACGCCAGGCCCGGACCGCCTGCGCGCGGTGGGCGGCGATGCCGGTCGGCGGGTACGCCAGGGGCGCCCGCAGCCACGACCGGCGGAACTCGTGCGGCCGCTTGGCCATGGGCAGCGGCACCTTGAGCAGGCGGACCTCGGCCGCACCGAGGCGCCAGGTCTGCGGCGTGCCGCCGGGAGCCCGACCGAGCAGGATGACCTCCCAGCCGGCGTCGGCGGCGGAACGGGCGGCCTTCTGTACCCGCGAGTCACCGTTCACACCGTTGTCGACCAGCATGACGACGCGTCCCCGGGTGCGCTCCGTCATGTCTGCGCCCTCAGCTCCCATACCGCCCATCTCCGTCCCCTCGGCCCCGCGGCCCGAGGACACCGGCGAGTCTACGACAACGCGACAGGGCGCAACGGGCCCGCCGCCGCCGTGTCTCCCGTACCGAATGACCGCTTGCTAACCTGCATCCCTGGCCGGCGGCGGCCGGGGCATGCCCCACCCCGACGGACGTCCCGGCCTCCCCCTGGGCGCACCGTCGGCGGGCAGCGGCCGGCCCGCCCAGCCTCCCTGCGGACAGGACGAAAATGGACATGGCGACGACCAGAGAACGCCGGCCGTCAGCGCCGGACCCGGCCGACCCGCCGGCGCCGGACGGGCCCGCCGCGCGGCTCCGCGCCGCCGTCCGGTACGCCCTGCCCGCCCTCGCCGCCTGGACCGCGGTACGGCTGCTCGGCCTGCTGAGCGTCTGGCTCTGGGCCCGCAGCACCGGTCGCAGCACGGTCGGCGAGCTGACCCGCTCCGACGGCAGTTGGTACCTGGGCATCGCCCGCAACGGCTACGACGCCGCCGAGCAGTTGCACAGCAACATGGCGTTCTTCCCGCTGTACCCGGGCCTGACCGCCGCGCTGGACACGATCACGCCGTTCGACCTGCGGCACACCGCCCTGCTGGTGTCGTGGTTGGGCGGATTCGCCGCCGCGTGGGGGCTGTTCGCCGTCGGCGCCCACGTGTACGACCGCCGCGTCGGGGTGGTCCTCGCCGTGCTGTGGGGCGTGCTGCCCCACTCGGTGGTGCAGCTCATGTCGTACAGCGAGGGGCTGTTCACGGCGCTGGCGGCCTGGTCGCTGTACGCGCTGCTGCGGGGGCGCTGGCTGACCGCCGGCGTGCTCTGCCTGCTCGCCGGCCTCACCCGGCCGACCGGCTCCTCGCTCATCGGGGTGGTCGGCCTGGCCGCGCTGATCGCGGTGATACGCCGTCGGGACGGGTGGCGACCGTGGGCGGCCATGCTGCTCGCCCCCGCCGGGTGGCTGGCCTACCTGGCGTGGGTGGGCTGGCGCGTCGGCCGGCCCGACGGCTGGTTCCGGATCCAGGGCGAGGGTTGGGGATCGTCCTTCGATCTCGGCGTGAACACGTTCGAGCGCGGCCGGGAGGTGCTCAGCAGGCCCTCGGAGGTGGAGTTCTACGTCGTGACGCTGGTGGCGGTGCTGGCCATCATGCTGTTCGTGCTCAGCCTGCTCGACCGGCAGCCGTGGCAGCTGCTGCTCTACAGCGGGCTGCTGCTGCTGACCACGCTGGGCGCCGCCGGCTTCTACCACTCGAAGGCGCGGTTCCTGCTGCCCGCGTTCCCGCTGCTGCTGCCCGCCGCCGTGGCGCTGGCGCGGGCCGGTCGGGCCAGGGCGGTGACCGTGCTGACCACGCTCGCGCTGGTGGCCGCCTACTTCGGCGGGTACCTGCTGCTGGTCTGGCGCTTTTCGCCGTGACGGGCGGGCGCGGGCACGGCGCCCGCGCCGCCGCTCAACGGGTGCGGGGACGGACGTCCCAGAGCCACACGTCGTCGACCTGACGGCCCGGCCCGTACAGGGCGTCGAGCACGGCACGCAGCTGTGCCGCACGGGGGTGCGCCGCCGGCAGCACCAGCGCGTCGGCCCGCCAGTGCCGCACGTCGGCGAGCGCCCGGTCCCGGTCGGCCGGGGCGACCACGGGGGCATGCCGCCCCTGGCCGACGGCGGTGAGCAGGACGGCCGTCGGCCGCGGCTCGACGCCCCACCGGCCGGTCCGGTCGGTCCTCGACACCGGGCCCAGGAAGTAGCCCTGTGGGACGGCGAAGCCGACGAGCGCGGCGGAACTCCAGTACAGCGACGTCATGTTGTCGACCGGTACGGGCACCAGGGTCCGTCCGGGCGTGACGTGGTCCCGCCAGGCGCCCGAGGTGACGAAGTCGGGCGCCGGCACCCGCGGCTGCGACGGCAGCGGCGTGGGCGCCACCGGCACCACCGCCGCCAGCAGCGCGGCGCCGCCGAGCGCGGCCACGAGCCGGTACGCCCGATCCGGCCGCCCGGCGAGCCCCGCCAGCCGGTCGACGGTGAGCGCCAGCAGCACGCCCACGGCAGCGGTGGTGATCAGCGCGAACCGGGCGACCACCAGCGAGTCGAACACCGGGAGGTCAGCGACCAGGGCGAAGGGCGCCGGCACGGAGGTGCGCCCGGCGCCCCAGGTCCAGGTGGTGCCGAGGGAGAGGACGGCGGCCACCGCCGCGACCAGGGCGAGCACCCGGACCAGCGCCTGCCGGCGCAGCCAGAGCACCGCGCCGAGGACCAGGACCGCCAACGGCCAGCCGTAGAAGCTCGCCTCCTCGGTGGTGTTGGCGACCAGGCCCTTCGCGCTGTGCCGGCCGCCGCCCGCCGACTCGGTGGCGTACGCGACGTACGAGCGCAACGTCAGGGCGTACTGGTCCGGCGAGCCCGGGTGACCCACCCGGTGCTGCGGGCCGGCGAACTGCATCCACAGCGGGTACGCGCCGACCACCAGCACCAGCAGCCCGGCGACGGCGATCCCGCCGGCCAGCGGCCGGGCGGCGGCCACCACCTCCCGGGGCCGGACCAGCAGCCAGCCGAGCAGCCCCGCCAGGCAGCCCAGGGCGGTCAGGAAGAGGACCTCCAGGCCGATGAAGAACTGCGCCGCGATCAGCAGGCCGAGCACCAGCCCGTCGCGGAGCACCCGGCCGTCCCGGGCGAGGCGGACCACCTGCCAGAGCATGAACGGCACCAGCCACTGGGCGGTGACGTGCGGGTGGCCGTTGCTGTGCGACACCAGCGCCGGGGCGAACGCGCAGAACAGCCCGCCGGCGACGGCGGCGACGCGGTACCGCACCAGGTGCCGGGAGAGCACGTGGTACCAGGCGTAGGCGGTGCCGGCCAGGTTGAGGGTGACGAACACGAGGTACGCCGCCGGCGGCCCGAACAGCACCGTCACCGGGGTGAGCACCAGGCCGGGTAGCTGCATCCCGACGTTGGTCATCAGGTTGACCCCGTCCGGGGCGTTCTGCAGCGTGGTGAAGAACGGGTTCTCCAGGTGCGTGACGGCGTGCGCCGCGTACGCCAGCATCCACTCGTTGAAGCCCTGGTCGGACGGCCGGCTGCCGAGCAGCCGGCCGTGCACGTCCAGCCAGCCCCGACCGGTCACCAGGACGGCGCCGGCCAGGTAGACCAGGGCCACCGACAGGTCGTGCCGGCGGCGCCGCTCCCGGGCCGGCCGCGCCGCCCCGGCCGCGACCGTGGTGTCCGCGGGTCCGGCGGCCGGCGCGGGCCGGTCCACGACGAGCGCGGGCCCGTCGTCACCCGGCCCGGCGAGAGCGGGGCCGTGCGGACCCCGGGCGTCGGGCGGGTTACCAGCCATGACGCCCGATCCTACGAGCGACTCCGTTGATCGCAGAGTAACCGGAGCATCACGGAGTGTCGCGGATCGCCCGGGGCGGACCCGGGCGGGTCAGAGCCGGTGTGCGGTGTCGCCCGTCGTCACGCCGCGGGTGTCGAAGAAGCGCTTGGCCCGGGCGGCGAGCGCGTCCACGTCGTACGACCGGTGGTTCTGCACCAGGATGACCAGATCCGCCGCGGCGACGGCGGCCTCCAGATCCTCGGCGCGCGGCACGCTGCCGCCGAGGGCCTGCCAGGTCTCCACGTTCGGGTCGTGGTAGCTGAGCTTGGCGCCGAGGCCGTGCAGCAACCGGGCAAGCGGCACGGCCGGCGACTCGCGCTGGTCGGCGATGTCCGGCTTGTACGTCACGCCCAGCAGCAGCACCGAGGAGCCGTTGGCCGCCAGGCCGGCGTCGTTGAGGATGTCCTGCGCCCGGCGGACCACGTACGACGGCATCGTCGCGTTGATCTCCTGGGCCAGCTCCACGAACCGGAAGGGGTAGCCCAACTTGGCCCGGACGTTGTGGCTGAGGTAGTTGGGGTCGATCGGGATGCAGTGACCGCCGACGCCCGGACCTGGGTAGAACGCCTGGAAACCGAACGGCTTGCTGCTCGCCGCGTTGATCACGTCCCAGAGGTCGATGTCGAGCTGGTGGCAGAACCGCGCCATCTCGTTGACCAGCGCGATGTTGACGTGCCGGTAGGTGTTCTCCAGCAGCTTCGCCGTCTCCGCCTCGCGGGTGCCCTTGGTGCGCACCACCGTGTCGACGAAGCGCCCGTAGAAGGCGGCCGCCCGGTCGCCGCAGGCCGGGGTGTGCCCGCCGACCACCTTGGGGGTGTTGCGCGGGCCGAAGCGGGCGTTGCCCGGGTCGATGCGCTCCGGGGAGAACGCCAGGTGGAAGTCGGTCCCGGCGCGCAGGCCGGACTCCTCCAGGATCGGCCGGACGATCTCGTCGGTCGTCCCCGGGTAGGTGGTCGACTCCAGCACCACGAGCATGCCCGCGCGGAGGTTGCGGGCCACCGCGCGGGTGGCCGCCTCGACGGCGGCCAGATCCGGCCCACCGTCCTCGGACAGCGGCGTCGGCACGCAGATCACCGCCGCGTCCGCGCTGGCGATCTCGGTCTCGTCGGTGGTCGCCCGGAAGCCGGCGCCCAGCATCTCGGCGATGTCGTCGTCGGAGAGATCGTCGACGTGGGAGCGGCCGGCGTTGAGGGCGTCGACGACGCTGGTCTTGACGTCGAACCCGAGCACCGAGGCGCCGGCGCGGACGGCCTCCCGGGCCAGCGGGAGCCCGACGTAGCCCAGGCCGAGAATCACCACATCTGTCATTTCATGTCCCTTGCGCGTCGGTGGTCCGGCGGAGGAGGGTCGAGCGGCCTCCGCCCTCGACAGCCGTGGGGATGGTACCTGGTGCCGGCCGGGCGACCCCGGCCTCGCGGTGGTCCGGGGCGACGCTCCCGCCGCCCCGGACCGGCCGTCACAACCGGGTCAGCTCGTCCGTGACGGGCAGGCCGCCCGACTCCGGCAGGGCCGGACGCCGGCCCTGCGGCGCCAGCCGGTGGTAGAGGCCGTTCTGCACCTTGGCCTGCTCCTCCCACGTCCACGCGGCGAGATCCATCGACTCGTACGCCTTGCGGTAGCGCTGCGGGTCCGCCACCACCGCCTCGATCGCCCGGACGTACTCGTCCACGTCGTCGACGCGGAAGACCTCGCCCTGCCCGGTCTGCCGGACCGTGGCGGCCATCGTCTCCACGTCGCTGACCACGATCGGCAACCGCGCGTGCGAGTACTCGAAGAACTTGGTGATCAGCTGGATCTCGTGGTTGAGCCAGTGGTGGATCGGGATGACCCCGACGGTGGCGGTGGAGAGGAAACCGACCACCTCGGCCGGCGTCACGTACGGCAGCACGTGCAGCCGGTCGGCCGCCCCCAGCTCGGCGGCCCGCTTCTTCAGGCTGGTCAGATAGGGGCCGGTCGGCGCGTTCACCACGAACGCGACGTGCACCCCGGGCAGCCGGGGCAGGGCCTCCACCATCACGCCCATCCCGCGGTGCGCGGCCGCGGCTCCGCTGTACACCACCAGCGGCACGTCCGGGCCGAGACCGCAGGCGGTGCGGATGTCCGGCCCGTCGCCGGTGGCCGCGCCGAGCGCGTCGGCCGCGTGCGGGGTGTTCAGCACCACCGAGGGCAGCTCGGGCAGGTGGTGGTCCCGCTTGAGGAACTCGGCGAGCCGCTCGGAGACCGTGATGACGGCGTCGGCGTGCCGCGCGTACTCGTGCTCGTGGGCACGGTTGGCCACCATCCACCGGGCGTTGTCGGCGCGCGGCTTCACGCCGGGCAGGTACTCGTGGACGTCCCAGATCAGCTTGATCGTGCGGCCCTTGGCCGCCGCGCGGATCTTGGCGCGGGCGCCGACCCCGATCATCCGGAAGTCGTTGGCGTAGATGATGTCCGGCTTGAGCTCGTCGACCGTGCGGCCGAAGGCCAGCTCGTAGTCCCAGAGCGCGGGCTCCAGCTTGCGCCAGGCCCGGTCGCCCCGCAGCCGCAGCTGCAGCCAGGTGTAGGCCCGGTCCGACGGGGTGCTCAGCGTCTTGCGCTTGGTCTGGCCCCGGGTCAGCTGCCAGTGCCGGAAGGAGATCCACTTCCGGGTCACCTTGGCGGCCAGCTCCTGCGCCCGCAGGCCCTGCCGGGCCAGCGTCGAGCCACCGCCGCCGGCCAACGCCGCCCGGCGCACCCGCAGGTCAGCCTGCCAGGCCCGCACCTCCTGCTGGCGGTACGCCGCGACACCGGTCGGCGGGTACGCCAGCGGCCCCGTCAACCAGCGCCGGCGGAACTCGTGCCGGCGCTGCTTCAGCGGACTCGGCATCCGCACGAGCTGCACCTTCGCCGCCCCCAACTGCCAGCTCTGCGGCTGCCCGTTCGGTGAGCGACCGAGCAGGATCACGTCCCAGCCGGCGTCGGCGGCGGACTTCGCGGTCTTCTGCACACGCGAGTCGCCGTTCACGCCGTTGTCGACGAGTATCACGATCCGGGCGGGCGCCGGCGGCGCACCTTCCCCCGTCGCGGCCATTGCCTTTTCTCCTCTGTCTCGAGGCCCATGCGGCGCCGGCGTCGCCGGTGCGCGCGGGTGCCCAACAGCTCTCGACCGGGCGACGCCTGCCGCGTCGCTCAGCTGCCACCCGCCGTACGGACGGTCGTACCCGCCACGACCTGGTCGAACTGGTGCTTGACCTGCTCCCAGTCCCAGGTCGCGACCACGTGCTCGGCGGCTGCCTCACTCGCCTTGCGCCAGGCATCCTCGGTCGCCGTGACGGCGAGGATCCGCTGGGCGGCGTCCGCCGGACTGTCGACCACCCAGTCCACCGGGAAGAGGCTGCGGGCCGAGGACGGCCGGCCGGCGAAGAACGGCCAGTCCCGGACCACCGGAACCGCACCGCTCGCGGCGCCCTCCACCAGACCGCAGTGGAAACTCTCCCGCACCGAGCTGCTCAGGATGACGCCGACCGGGGTCAGCGCCGCCGGCACGTCGTCGACCTGCCCGACCCGGACCACCGCCCCGCTCGGTTCGAGCTCGGCGATGTCGGCCAGGAAGGCGTCCCAGTAGCGCCGGCTGTCCGGGCTCGCGTCCGCGTCCAGGTCGCGGCCGAACAGCAGCAGCCGGTACCGCTCGTCGTGGGCCCGCAGGTGGCGCAGCACCTCGACCGCCCACCGGGGATCCTTGGCGACCGCCTTGATGCCGACCAGGCCGAGGGTGAAGCGGGCCTCCGGCTCCTTGGGCCGCTCGAAGGCGCGCAGGTCCATGGCGTTGCTGATCACGTGCAGGCGGGTGCCGGCCGCGGTCACCGCCGGCACGGCGGCGACGGTGAGGTCGCGCAGGTGGTCGGAGACGAAGATCAGGTCGTCCACCCGGGAGAAGTCCACCAGGTGCGGCCACGCGGCGAAGGCCTCGAAGCTGTGCAGCCGGACGATCACCCGGGTCGACCCCGGATCGATCATCGAGAACAGCACCGCCAGCGCGGCGCACCAGTCCACGAAGACCACGTCGGCCCACTCGACCTGCGGGGCGAGCCACTCGGTGACCTTGTCCCCGTACGTCGTGTCGCCGGCGAGGACGTGCTGCATCATCGCGCGCCGGTTGTTCAGCAGCGGCACGTGGGTGCCGTCCTCGCCCGGGTCCAGGAACCGCAGCTCGACGTCCGGTCGCTGGTCGAAGTGCCGCCGGATGAGATCGAGGAAACCGTGGTTGCCGTAGGTGACCATCAGCAGCCGCAGCGGCCGGTCGGTCGGCGCCGGAGCGGGCGAACCCTGCCGGCCACGAGGCGCGGAGAGGGCCCGGACGGCGGCGCTGGCATGCCAGGGCGCCAGGAAGTCCCCGGCGTCCTCGGCGAGCGGCGACGTCAGACGATCGAAGTGCAGCCGCCGGTCGAACAGCTGCCGCTGGGCGGCCTCGAGGAAGCGGACGGCGCCCGCGACGTCGCCCCGGCCGAGCCGGTCGTCGGCGAGGGCCAGCTGAGCGGCGACAGCGGCCGGAAGAGTGGGCGGCGTGCCGGCGTCGAGCTCGGCGACCGCCTGCCGGGTCAGGATCTCGGCGCGCAGCCGGGAGCTTCCGACCCGGCGCAGCGCCGTGGCGGACACCCGGGCCGCCCGCTCCGGCTGCCCCGCGGCCAGCAGCCGGGTGTGCAGCAGGTCGGCGAGCTTGCCGCGGGTCCGGTCCGACAGGCCGGGAGCGGTGACCGCCGCGTTCCACAGCCCGGCGACCGCACGGGAGCGCATGGCGGACGGCGAGGTCGTCACCCGCACGGCGAACCTGGCGGCCCGGCGGGCCGACCGCTTGGCGGCGCGCGGAAGACTCATCCCAGGACCCCCGGGCGAGCCGTCGGGTCGCGAGGCACATCGAAAGCCATCGGGCGCGGGCCCCCTGCTGCCGGAACGGTCGCCAGAGCGGTGACGGACGGTTGGTCGCGCACGAGTCTGCCACAGCGCTCGACACACCGCCAAACCGCTGGTCGCTCCCGGAAGAGCCCTTCATCATCTGGCATCATGTGGCACAGGCAGGGCCGAACGGTGCGAAAGGTGACCGGTCGGCCGACCGGCCGAGGGGGCACCGACACACGCGGGCGCACGTGGTCCGGACACCGCCGGTGGCTAGACTTCTGAGGCCGGCCCCCGGCCCGGCCGCCCATCCCGACAGCGCCCCGCACCGACATCCGCATGCCCCGAGTCCAGGTGGAGCACCCGAAGTGAAGGTCGTGAACGCGTAGTGAAGGTTGTCAGCATCGTCGGAGCCCGGCCGCAGCTGGTGAAGCTGGCACCCATCGCCGCCGCCTTCGCGGAAACCGCGCACCACCACGTGATCGTGCACACCGGGCAGCACTACGACGCCGACCTGTCCGACGTGTTCTTCTCCGGCCTCGGCATCCCCCAGCCCGACGTGCACCTCGGCATCGGTTCGGGCAGCCACGGTGAGCAGACCGGCCGGATCCTCGCCGCGCTGGACCCGGTCTTCGCCGCCGAGCGGCCCGACTGGGTGCTGGTCTACGGCGACACCAACTCCACCCTGGCGGGCGCGGTCGCCGCCGTGAAGATGCACCTGCCGGTGGCGCACCTGGAAGCCGGCCTGCGCTCGTTCAACCGCCGGATGCCGGAGGAGCACAACCGCGTGCTCACCGACCACGCGGCGGACCTGCTGCTCGCCCCCACCGAGGAGGCCATGGGGCACCTGCGCGCCGAGGGGCTGGGGTCCCGGGCGACGCTGGTCGGCGACGTGATGGTGGACGTCTGCCAGCGCGTACGCGACACGGTGCTCGCCGACGGCGCGCCCCCCGCCGGCCTGCCGGAGGGTGTCGACCCCCGCTCCCCGTACCTGCTCTGCACCCTGCACCGGGCGGAGAACACCGACGACCCGCAGCGCCTGGCCTCGCTGGTCGCGGCGCTGGCCGCCCTGCCGGTCCCGGTGGCGCTGCTCGCCCACCCCCGGCTGGTGGGACGCGCCGCCGAGCAGGGCCTGAAGCTGGAGCAGGGCGCGATCCGGGTGGGCCGGCCGCTGCCGTACGCCGAGATGGTGCGGGCGGTCCTCGGCTCCGTCGGGGTCGTCACCGACTCCGGCGGGTTGCAGAAGGAGGCCTACCTCCTCGGCCGGCCCTGCACCACGCTGCGCTCCGAGACCGAGTGGGTCGAGACGCTGCACGACGGCTGGAACCGGCTGGTGGCCGACCCGGCGTCGCTGGGCGCCGGACCCTGGGCGGAGACGGCCACCCGCACCGCCCCGACCGCGCCGCAGGGCACGCCGTACGGTGACGGTCGCGCCGCCCGCCGGGTGGTGAGCGTCCTGACCGGCTCCGAATCGACGAAAGAGTAGTTGTAGGCAACGATGCGCCAATCCCTCCCCTCCGCGTTGGCCCGCCTGACCCGTGTCACTCGCCCCCGTTCCCGGTCCGGCGCCCGGCCCCATGTCATCTACCTCGCCATCGGCTTCCCACCGGCGGCGAAGAGCTCCGCCTACCGGCTGCGCGAGACCGCCAACCAGTTCGCCGCGCTCGACTGGGACGTCACCGTCGTCACGATCTGCGAGGAGGCGTGGGAGCGCGAGTACGGGCTGGACCACAGCCTCTCCGCCGGCGTCGACCCGCGGATCCGGGTGGTCGAGCTGCCCCTGGCCCGTAAGGACCTGGAAACGGACATCCGCAACTTCTCCGAGGCCCGCTCGCTGCGCCCCCGGGAGTGGATCGAGCAGCAGCGCAAGCGGGACCTGACCGTCTTCCCGGAGCCGGTCTTCGGTGGTTGGCGCTTCGCGCTCGAGAAGGCCGTGCTCCGGATCCACCGCGAACACCCGGCCGACCTGCTGGTGGCCAGCTGCGCGCCGTACGTCAACCTGGCGCCCACCTGGCGGCTGTGGGAGGAGCACCGGGTGCCCTACGTGGTGGACTTCCGCGACGGCTGGTCGCTGGACGTCATCACCGGCGAGGCGGCGTTCCCGGAGAAGTCACCCGCCGGGCGGTGGGAGAAGAAGGTCCTGGAGCAGGCGGGCGCCATCTGGTGCGTCAACGACCCGATCGCCCGCTTCTACCAGGAGCGCTACCCGTCCGTCGCGGACCGGGTGCGGGTGGTGCGCAACGGCTTCGACGAGGACGGCGTGCCCACGGTGGAGCACCGGGTCGACCCGGAGGCGGGCCTCACCTTCGGTTACCTGGGATCGATCAACTTCTCGCCGGTCCTGCTGGACGAGGTCCTCACCGGCTGGCGGATGGCGCGGCGCGACGATCCCCTGATCGCCCGCAGCACGTTCGAGGTGCGGGGCCACATCGGCGCGGGCGCGCTGCGTGAGGCGAACGCCCACATGGAGCTGCTGCGCGCCGCCGAGCCGGACGGCGTCGTGTTCGGCGGTCCGGTCGCCAAGGCCGACGTGGCCGGCACGTACGCGCGCTGGGACGCGCTGGTCCTGATGCTGGTGGGCGGCGCCTACGTCACCTCCGGCAAGGTGTACGAGTACGCGGCCAGCGGGCTGCCGGTGATGTCGGCCCACGAGGTCGACCACGACGCGGCGCGGGTGCTGGCCGGGCACCCGCTGTGGACCGGGGCGGTGGGTCTGGAGCCGGTCCGGCTGGCGGAGAGCTTCCGCGAGGCCGGAAAGCTGGCGGTCGGCGCGACCGAGGCGGACCGGGCGGCGGCGCGGGCGCACGCCCACCGGTACACCCGGGGCGCGCAGTTGAGGCCCGCCGTCCGCGCGGCGACGGAACTGGCAGCGGCGCCGAACCCGTCGACCGAGGCGGTCGCAACCGGAGGTGGACGGTCATGATCGAGATGCTGATCATCGCGGGTGCGGCGCCACGGCAGGAAGCCGTGCTGTCCGAGGCGCTCGCCCGGTTCCGCGCGCAGGGCGTCCGGGTCCGGCTGGTGTGCGCGTTTCCGCTGGAGCTGACGTCGCTCGACACGTCGTCCGCCGAGGTGTACGCCCTGCCCAAGGCCGAGGCGAAGGCCCGGGTGAAGCGGCTGGCCGGTGGGGCGGAGCCCAGCCGGGCGCTGTGGCTGGGGATCCGTCGGGACCGGGTCGTCCGGGGGTGGGCGCGCACCGCCGACATCCTGGTGTCCCTCGACGCGGTGTCCGTGCACACGGTCTGGGAGCTGGCGCAGCGGAACCTGCGGGCCGACGCCTGCCAGGGGCTCGGACCGGCGGGCCGCGCCGTGCAGGCCAGGCTGGACGGCAGGGCCCGGCGCAGGGGCACGGTGGGCGCCGCGACGTCCGCCCGGGCCGGCATCGTCGTGCGGGAGACCCGACAGCGGGCGGCCGCGGCGGCCAAGCGCTCGGTCCGGGCGACGATGGCGCCCGCGGTCATGCGCAGCGCCCCGGGTGCCAGGTTCTGGCGTACGGTCGTCGCCGCCCCCGCCCTGCCGGACCGGGTCCGCGGCGGGCTCGCCTACCAGGTGCACCTGCGACTGCTCAACGCCGACCGCGCGGACCAGGCGGTGGCCGCCTCCGCCGCCGCCGTACGGCGGATGCACGACCGCCGGGCCCGGGTCGACCTGCTGACCCGGGAGGCCAAGAAGGAACTGGGCATGGGCCTGATCCCGGTCTGCCTGCGCGAGACGGTGACCGCACAGCTCACGCTGGCCGACGAGCTGCTCGCCAAGAAGAACGCGCACAAGGCGGCCCAGGCGGTTCATCAGGCGTTGCAGCTGCTCTACCACCGGGTGCCGCAGCTCGAGCAGTCCGGCTCGCCGCTGGTCGCCGACGCCGACGCTTATCTGGCCCCGTTGCTGGGCAGCACCGCCGGGCAGGCCCTGCTGCGGCAGCGCGGTCGGGCGGTACCGGCCGCGCCCACGCCGACCGGCCGGCCGCGACGGCTGCTCGTCCTCACCCGGGACGCGAGCCGGGACCACTACCTCGACCAGCTCCGCCAGCGGTACGAGCTCGCGCCGGACGTGGAGCTGCGGTACGTGCGGCTCGACGACGACCCGGTCAGCGACAAGTTCGCTCGGGAGCGGGGCGCGGTCGTCGAGCACCTCCTCGCCGGCGGCGCGGCCACGCCCTTCAGCAAGCGCGTGCTGGCGTGGCTCCAGCCGCACCTGGACTGGGCGGACACGGTGTTCGTCGACTCGTGCACGGCCGGCGCCCTGGTGACTTTGAACGATCCGGGTGACACCCGGATCGTCCTGCGGCTGCACAACTTCGATCTGACCGGCATCTGGGCGCAGCTGATCGACCTGTCCCGGGTGGACGACCTGGTCTACGTCTCGGACCACCTGCGGGACCTGGCGCACGCGGCGCTGCCGCAGCTGCGTGCGGGCCGGCGCCCGGCCGAGCACGTGCTTCCCCCGGGGTTGGATCTGCGCGCGCACGCGCTTCCGAAGCCGCCCGAGGCCCGCTTCACGCTCGCCGTGGTGGGAGCGGACACCGCCGCGAAGGACGCGCGCTGGGCCGTCGCCGTGCTGCGCCTGCTCCGCGCGGAGGACCGGCGCTACCGGCTCCTCCTGGTGGGTGACGGCCCGGACTCGGTGACCGGCACCAACAACAAGCGGTACCAGGCGGAGCTGGTGAACGACCTGGCGGAACTCGCCTCCGCGGTCACCTACCTGGACGAGGTGACCGACGTGGCCCAGGTGCTCACCGGGGTCGGGGTGATCCTCAGCAGCTCCACCCGGGAGGCGTTCCACTGCGCGCTGGTGGAGGGCGCGGCCAGCGGCGCGGTGCCGGTCGTCCGGGACTGGCCCTTCCTCGCCGACCTGCCGCACGGGCCCCGCACGCTCTTCCCGGCGGACTGGGTGATCGCCACGCCGGACGACGCGGCGAAGCGGATCCTGACCGCCACGTCGAGCGACGACACGTGGCGGGCCGACGGCGCGGCGGCGTCCGCCCATGCCCTGTCGACCTGGGACTGGACGGTGGTCCGCCGCGGTTACGACGAGTTGTTCGGGGTGCCGGCCACCGACCCGGCGGGCTGACCTCACCCGGCCAACGCGAACGAAAAGGCCCACCCCGGCGGACCGGGGTGGGCCTTTTCGTTCCATGCCGGCGGATCCGCCGGCCGGGCAGGTGCGGGGCGGGTCAGCGCAGCACCGGATCCGCCGGCTGACGGACCGGCGGCGCGACGTCCGGCCGCAGTCGGCGGTAGACGCCGTCGAGCACGGCCGCCTGCGCCTCCCAGGTCCAGCCGTCCAGCAGCCCCGGCCGGTCGTACGCCCGACGGTAACGCTGCGGATCCGCCAGCACGGCCTGCACGGCCCGCACGTAGTCGGGCACGTCCTCGGCCCGGAACACCTCGCCCTGGCCCGTGGAGCGGACCGTCTCGGCCATCGTCCGCACATCGCTGACCACGATCGGCAGCCGGGCGTGCGAGTATTCCAGGAACTTCGTGATCAGGGCGAGCTCGTGGTTCGGCTTGTGGTGGATCGGGATGATCCCGGCGTCGGCCGGCGCGAGGAACGCCGACACCTGCCAGTGCGGCACGTACGGCAGCAGGTGCACCCGGTCCCCCACTCCGGCCTCCACGGCGCGTTCCCGCACCTCCTCGGACGGGGTGTTGTTGCCGGTCGGGTGCAGGGTGACCAGGGCGATGTGCACGCCCGGCAGCCGCGGCAGGGCGTCCACCATGGTCTCCAGCCCCCGGGACGGGTTCACGCCACCGCAGTAGACCAGCAGCGGGGTGTCCGGACCGACACCGCACAGGGCGCGCAGGTCCGGCACGGGCTCGGCGAGCCGGGCGTCGTCGACGACCCGGTCCGGCGCGTTCAGGACGACGTCCGGCAGCTCCGGCAGGCTGTGCACCTCGCGCAGCAGCTCGGCCAGCGTCGAGGAGACGGTCACCACGGCGTCGGCCCGCGGGGCGTGCTCCGCCGTGTAGGCGATCTGCGCGGGCAGCCAGCGCGGGTTGTCCTCCCGGCCGAGCACGCCGGCGACGTACTCGTGGGCGTCCCAGACCACCCGGGTGGGCCGGCCGAGCGCCCGGGCCCGCTCGGCGGCGCGTACGCCCACGCCGGCCATCCGGAAGTCGTTGGCGTGGATGATGTCGGGCTCAAGCTCGTCGATCACCGGGCCGAAGGCGATCTCGTAGTCCCACAGGCCCGGGTCGAGCCGCCGCCACGACCGCGGCCCCATCACCTTCTGCCAGAACTGGATCGACAGCCTGGTCAGCAGCAGGTTCTCGTTCTGCTGGTTGCTGCGCAGCCGCTTCAGCTCGCCGGCGCGCAGCCGGGCCCACTGGGTGCGGACCTTGGTGGTGGCGCGGGGAGGCAGCAGCAGCAGCTTGCCGATCAGGTAGCTGCCCCCCGCCCCGTCCCGGCGGGCCTCGTCCAGCCGCACCTGGCGCTGCTCCAGGTCCAGCCGTCGGGCCTTCAGCGCGTTCAACCGTTGGGTGGCGTACCGGCCGGGCCGGTACGCCAAGGGGCGGCGCAGCGACCGGCGCAGGTTCAGCGGGTGCTGGGCCAGCGGGCGCGGCACCTTGATCAGGCGCACCTGCGCGTCGCCGATCATCCAGCTGTCCTCGGGTGACGTCTTGCCCAGGATGCCGAGCAGGATCACCTCCCAGCCGGCCTCGGCGGCGGAGCGCGCCGTCTTCTGCACCCGGGAGTCGCCGTGCACCCCGTTGTCCACCAACATGACGACCCGCCCCCGTGGGCGGGTGCTGTCCGGGTCCATCCCTGTCCTTTCGAGGGGTCGGCTGGGGCCGCCCGGCCGGCGGGTGCCGACCGCCGGGCGACCCGGAGGGGTGACTGCGCAGCGGCGGCGGGATGTCGCCGCCGCTGCGGAAGCGAGCTGCCGCTAGACGGCGCTCCCGGCGGACTGCCGGGGCTCGGGGGCGCCGCGGGACGGCAGGACCGAGACGACCTTGCCGTCCGCGGCGGACTCCAGCAGGCCCGCGGCGACCTGGACGGTCCGCAGCCCCTGCCGCAGGGTGACGATGTCGCTCTGCTTGCCCTCGACGGCGTCGCGGAAGCGCTCGTGCTCGACCAGCAGCGGCTCCCGCTTCGGGATCGCGTACCGGACCATGTCGCCCTCGGCCACGCCGCGGAACGCGCGCAGCGCCTCCCACTCGGTGTCGATGGCGGCGTTGGCGTAGAAGGTCAGGTCGGCGGTGAGCGTGTCGGCGACGAAGCAGCCCTTGTCGCCGGTGACCACGGTGGACCGCTCCTTGAGCGGGCTCAGCCAGTTGACCAGGTGGTTGACCATCGTGCCGTCGGAGAGCTGGCCGACCACGGCGACCATGTCCTCGTGCAGGCGGCCGCTGCGGGAGACGGTCCGGGCCGCCACCGAGGTGTATTCGCGGCCGGTCACCCAGGCGGTCAGGTCGATGTCGTGGGTGGCCAGGTCCATCACCACGCCGACGTCGGCGATCCGGTGCGGGAACGGGCCCTGGCGCCGGGTGACGACCTGGAAGACCTCGCCCAGCTCGCCGGCCTCCAGCCGGGTGCGCAGGCTCTGCAGCGCCGGGTTGTAGCGCTCGATGTGGCCGACGCCGGCGACCAGGCCGGCGGACTCGAACGCCTCCACCAGCTTGGTGGCGGCCTCGACGGACTGGGCCAGCGGCTTCTCGATGAGCGCGGAGACACCGTTGGCGGCCAGCTCCAGGCCGATCTGCTCGTGCAGGGCGGTCGGGCAGGCGACGACCGCGTAGTCGACGCCCAGGGCCAGCAGGTCACCCAGCGTGGGGACCACCGGCGCGCGGAGCGTGCCGGTCACGTCGCCGGCCGGGTCGACCACGCCGACCAGCTCGACGCCGTCGAGGTTGGACAGCACGCGGGCGTGGTTGCGCCCCATGGCGCCCAGGCCGATCAGGCCGGCGCGCAGCTTGCGGGCCCCACTCATCGGGCACCCCCGGCGAGGTTCGCGCCCTCGGCGATCCGCTCCAGGTCGGCCGGGCTCAGCGACGGGTGCACCGGCAGCGAGACCACCTCGGCGGCGGCCCGCTCGGTCTCCGGCAGGTCCCACGGGCCCGGCTTGCCGTCGGCGTCGAGGTAGGGCTTGAGCCGGTGGATCGGGGTCGGGTAGTAGACGGCGTTGCCGATGCCCAGCTCGGTGAGGCGGGCCATGGCCGCGCCCCGGTTGCCCTCCACCCGCACGGTGTACTGGTGGTAGACGTGCTTGGCGGCGTCCGCCACGGGCGGGGTGACCATCCCGGTGATCTTCGAGTCGAGGAACTTGGCGTTGGCGCGGCGCTGCTCGGTCCACTCGCCGAGCTGGGTCAGCTGCACCCGGCCGATCGCGGCCGCCACGTCCGTCATCCGCATGTTGGCGCCGACGATCTCGTTGGCGTACCGCTGCTCCATGCCCTGGTTGCGCAGCAGCCGCAGCGTGCGGGCCAGCTCGGCGTCGGCGGTGGTGACCATGCCGCCCTCCAGGGCGTGCATGTTCTTCGTCGGGTAGAAGCTGAAGCAGCCGGCGGTGCCGAAGGCGCCGACCGGGGTGCCGTGCAGGGTGGCCCCGTGCGCCTGGGCGGCGTCCTCCACCACGGCGAGGCCGTGCCGCTCGGCGACGGCCATGATCCGGTCCATGGCCGCCGGGTGGCCGTAGAGGTGCACCGGCATGATGGCGACGGTGCGCGGCGTGACGGCGGCGGCGACGGCCTCCGGGTCGACGCAGAAGCTGCCCGGCTCGATGTCCACGAAGACCGGCTCGGCGCCGACCAGCCGGACCGCGTTGGCGCTGGCGGCGAAGGAGAACGAGGGCACGATGACCTCGTCGCCCGGGCCGACGTTGAGCGCCATCAGGGTCAGCTGGAGCGCGGAGGTGCCGGAGTTGACGGCCACGCAGTGCCGGCCGGCGACCAGGTCGCCGAACTCCTCCTCGAACGCCGCGACCTCGGGGCCCTGAACGACCCGGCCGCTCCGCAGCACCCGGACAGCCGCCTCGATCTCGGCCTCACCGATGATCGGTCGTGCTGGGGGAATGAACTCTGGATGCGGCCCGACCATGGGGCTTCCTCCTGTCGACAGGGTTCTCATGTGGGGGACAGTTTCGGGGGGGATGGTAACGGTTGGTGCTGGAAACAACCCGGTCGCACCCATTGTCCGACCAGATGTGTCCTGGTGTTCATGATCGACTGAGGGCCGCGGACGGGGGGACCCGGGGGTCACACTTCCACCTCGCCGCGGACAGGCCCCAAGCATGCTACCCGGAGGGCCGCCACGATCGCGGAGGCCAGGCGGGGCACCTCGTCGAGGTCCAGCGGCGCCCGGGAGATGGCCATCCGCCAGTAGAGCGGACCGACGATCAGGTCCACGGCGGCACGCCGGTCGGTGTCCGGGGAGAGCTCGCCCCGCTCGACCGCGCGGCCGATCAGGATCCGGCCGACGGTCTGCTGGTAGTCGTCCAGCGCCGCCTGGAGCTTCTCCGCGATCTGCGGGTTGCGGGCCGCCTCGGCCAGCAGGTCCGGGATGATCTGCGAGGCCAGGCGGTGACGCAGCGCACGGGCCATCACGTGGAGCAGGATCTCCAGGTCGCCCAGGAGACTCCCGGTGTCCAGCAGCGGCAGGTTGCGGCCCGCCGCCGCGGAGACCATGTCCAGCACGAGGTCGAGCTTCGAACGCCAGCGGCGGTAGATCGCGGTCTTGCTGACCCCGGCCCGGCGGGCCACCGCCTCGATGGAGAGGCGGCCGTAGCCGACCTCGGCCAACTCCTGCATCACGGCGGCGCGGATGGCACTGGTGATCTCCCCGCGCAGCACCGCCGCGCCGGCCGGGGCACGCCTCTTCTCGGTCGTCACGTGGGACAATGTAGCGCAACGACGGTACGGTTGCGTCCCGACGTGTTTTGGACTACCTTCCACGCATCAGCGAGGCACCTCCCCGCCCGGCCACGCTAGATTTTCACGCCGCGACACACATCTCCTGCTCCCCATCGGCACGAAAGATCGGAGCGCCTCACCATGGCCAACACCGCGGTGGCCGACCCCGAATCCGGGCTGACCCGGGCCCAGCTCGCCCAGCGGTACGGGCTGCGGGTCGCGGGGGAACGCCCGCCTCTGGCCGAGTACGCCCGCCGGCTGTGGGCGTACCGGCACTTCATGACCGCGTACTCGCGGGCGAAGGTCGCCTCCTCGTTCAGCAACACCCAGCTCGGCCAGCTCTGGCAGGTGCTGACCCCGCTCACCAACGCGGCGGTCTACTACCTGATCTTCGGCGTGATCATTTCGCAGAACAAGCACGTGCCGAACTTCATCGCGTACCTCTGCACCGGCGTGTTCGTGTTCCTGTTCACGCAGACCGCGGTGCAGAACGGCACCAGCGCGATCACCGGCAACCTGGGCCTGATCCGGGCCCTCCAGTTCCCCCGGGCCGCGCTGCCGATCACCGTCACGCTGGTGCAGCTCCAGCAGCTGCTCATGTCGATGGTGGTGCTGGCGTGCATCGTGCTGGCGACCGGCGAGCCGCTGACCTTCCGCTGGCTGTTCCTCGCGCCGATGCTGGTGCTCCAGACGATCTTCAACATCGGGCTGACCATGGTGATGGCCCGGCTCGGCTCGAAGATCACCGACCTCAAGCAGGTCATGCCCTTCGTGATGCGCACCTGGCTGTACGCGTCCGGCGTGCTCTACAGCGTCACGCTCTTCGCGGAGCGGCTCCCCGGCTGGGCCGCGAACATCCTCGAGTGCAACCCGATCCTGGTCTACATCGAGCTGGCCCGGTACGCGCTGCTCGACTCGGCCCACCCCGAGCACATCGCGTCCTCGCCGCTGCGGCTGTGGTCGCTGGCCGTCGCCTGGGCGGTGGTCGCCGGGATCGGTGGGTTCGTCTACTTCTGGCGCGGAGAAGAGGAGTACGGCCGTGGCTGACCTCACGCAGCCGGCGGGCAGCACCGCCGTGGTGGACTCGGGGCGCATCCCCACCGTGGTGGTGGACGACGTGCACGTGATCTACCGGATCCACAAGGGCGCCACCGGTGGCACCACCCCGGTCTCCGCGCTCAAGCGGATCGTGTCCCGGACCAACGCGCCGAACATCCGCGAGGTGCACGCGGTCAAGGGCGTGAGCTTCACCGCCTACCAGGGCGAGGCGATCGGCCTGATCGGCAGCAACGGCTCCGGCAAGTCGACCCTGCTGCGGACCATCGCCGGCCTCCTCCCGCCGGCCCGGGGCGCGGTCTACACGCAGGGCCAGCCGTCCCTGCTCGGCGTGAACGCGGCCCTGCTCAACGACCTCTCCGGCGAGCGCAACGTGGTGCTCGGCTGCCTGGCCATGGGCATGCCGCCGGAAGAGGTCAAGCGGCTGGCTCCGGAGATCATCGAGTTCTCCGGGATCAACGAGCGCGGCGACTTCGCCTCGCTGCCGATGCGCACCTACTCCTCCGGCATGGGCGCGCGGCTGCGCTTCGCCATCGCCGCCGCGAAGAAGCACGACGTGCTGCTCATCGACGAGGCGCTGGCCACCGGTGACCGCAAGTTCCGGGCCCGCAGCGAGCAGCGGGTGCGGGAGCTGCGGGAGAGCGCCGGCACCGTCTTCCTGGTCAGCCACTCCATCGGCTCGATCCGGGACACCTGCGAGCGCACCATCTGGCTGGAGAGCGGCGTCCTGAAGATGGACGGCCCCACCAAGGAGGTCTGCGACGCCTACGAGAACCAGAAGTAGCCGTCCGGAGCGCACCGGTTCCGGGCTCGCCCGGGTCGGTGCGCTCCGTCGTACGCGTTAAGGTTTCCCTCGGCGCCGACCAAAATTCACCACTTGGTCACCGAACCACAAACCCCCCGCAGAAGTGAGGAACGGCAATGACGCAGGACCGCACCCCCGCACCGGACGCCGCGCCGGCGAGCCCGGCTCCCTGGCGCCCCTCGCGGACGGTGGCCGTCATCCTCGCCGGGGGGACCGGGACGCGTCTCGGGCTGGGCATCCCGAAGCAGCTGCTGAAGATCGCCGGCAAGCCGATCATCGAGCACACCCTGGCCGTGTTCGAGGCCGCGCCGGAGATCGACGAGATCATCGTGCTGATGGCCGCCGGCCACGTGCCCGACGCCGAGCGGATCGTCGCCAACGCGGGCTTCCGCAAGGTCAGCAAGGTGATCGAGGGCGGCGACACCCGCAACGACACCACCCGGATCGCACTGGACGCCGTCGGCGAGGGCGACGTCAACATCCTCTTCCACGACGCGGTGCGCCCCCTGGTCAGCGCCCGGATCGTGCGCGAGTGCGTGAACGCGCTCTGGGCCTACTCGGCCGTGGACGTGGCCATCCCGTCCGCCGACACGATCGTCCAGGTCGACCAGGACGAGTGCATCACCGACATTCCGGTCCGCGCCACCCTGCGCCGCGGCCAGACCCCGCAGGCGTTCCGCTCCGGCACCATCCGCGAGGCGTACCGGCGGGCCGAGGGCGACCCGGACTTCGCCGCCACCGACGACTGCGGCGTGGTCCTGCGCTACCTGCCCGGCACGCCGATCAAGGTGATCGACGGCTCGGACGAGAACATCAAGGTCACCCACCCGGTCGACGTGCACCTGGCGGACAAGCTCTTCCAGCTCGCCGCCGCCCAGGTGCCCAAGGTCAGCGACCACCGTGGCTACACCGAGGAGCTGACCGGCCGGACCATCGTCGTCTTCGGCGGCAGCTACGGCATCGGCCACGACCTCACCGAGCTGGCCCGCCGCTACGGCGCCCAGGTCTTCCCGTTCAGCCGCTCCACCACCGGCACGCACGTCGAGCGGGCCGAGGACGTCGCCGCCGCGCTGAAGACCGCCTTCGAGGCGACCGGCCGGATCGACCACGTGGTGGTCACCGCCGGGATCCTGGAGAAGGGCGCCCTCGCGGAGATGGACGAGGAGACGATGGACCGCCTCCTGCACGTCAACTTCGTCGGCCCGGTCACCATCGCCCGGCAGTCGCTGCCCTACCTCCAGCAGACCAAGGGCCAGCTGCTCCTCTACACCTCCAGCTCCTACACCCGGGGCCGGGCGCGCTACGCGCTCTACTCGGCGACCAAGGCCGCGCTGGTCAACCTGACCCAGGCCCTCGCCGACGAGTGGGCCGAGTTCGGCGTACGGGTCAACTGCGTCAACCCGGAGCGCACCGCCACCCCGATGCGCACCAAGGCGTTCGGTGAGGAGCCGGAGCACACCCTGCTCTCCGCCGAGGCCGTCGCCCAGGCCTCCCTGGACGTGCTGATCTCCGAGCTGACCGGCCAGGTCATCGACGTCCGCCGGGCGCCCGGCGAGCCGGTGGCCGCGGTGCCCGCCCAGCCCGGCGCGCACGCCACCGAGCAACTGCCCACCGGCATCGACGCCTGAGCCGCGGGACGGGACGAGCCAGATGCGCGGTGACCTGGTCCGGAAGCTGCTCGCCCGGGTGCTGACCACCGGGCTGGCGGTGCTGGCCTTCCTCGTCGTGGCGCTCACCGGGGCGACCGGTTGGGGCCTGACGGTCGCGGTCGCCGCGCTCGCCGCCGCCGCCTGGGAGCGCCGGGTCCGGCCGACCGCCGACGGCCTCGCCGAGTCGGTGCTGGTCGCCGCCGGCATCCTGGTCGGCTACGCCCGCCGGCTGGACGCCGGCTTCGACCCGGCGCTGGCGGCCACCGCGCTGGTCCTGCTCGGCCTGGTGCTGCTGGTCGGGCCGCTGCGCGACGCCGGCGCGCTGGAGATCCGGGCGGCCAACCTGCCGGTCCGGTCCTGGACCCCGCTGGTCGCCGCCCGGCTCGGCGACGCGCTGCTGGTGCTGCTCGCCCTGGTGGCGCTCGCCGCCGGCCTGGCGCTGCCCGCCTGGGTGGCCCTGATGGCCGCGCTGCTGGTCGGGGCGGGCTGCGGCGCGGTCGGCCTCGACCTGGCCCGGCGCCGGTTCCGGCCGCCGGCCGGCGGCGGCCCCGTGGGCCGGGCGCTGCGCCGGCACCAGCCCGAGTTCCTGCTCTACTTCTCCGCCCCGCCGGGCTCCGAGTACCAGGTCACCATGTGGCTGCCCTACCTGGAGCGGATCGGCCGGCCGTTCCTGGTGCTGGTGCGCGAGCCCGAGTTCCTGCCGACCGTGGCCGCCGCGACCCGCGCGCCGGTGGTCTTCTGCCCCACGCTGAAGACCATGGACGAGGCGCTGGTGCCGAGCCTCCGCGCGGCCTTCTACGTCAACCACGGCGCGAAGAACAGCCACTGCATCCGCTTCACCCAGCTCACCCACGTGCAGCTGCACCACGGGGACAGCGACAAGGCGCCCAGCGCCAACCCGGTCTCGGCGATCTTCGACAAGATCTTCGTGGCCGGGCAGGCCGCGATCGAGCGGTACGCCCGCGCCGGCGTGGAGATCCCCGCCGAGAAGTTCGTCGTGGTCGGCCGTCCCCAGGTGGAGGCCATCGAGGTACGCCGGGAGCCGGTCACCGGCCTCGCCCACCCGACCGTGCTCTACACGCCCACCTGGACGGGGCACCACGCCGACGCCGACTACTGCTCGCTGCCGGTGGCCGAGACGCTGATCCGCCGGCTGCTGGACCGGGGGGCGACGGTGATCCTGCGGGCGCACCCGTACACCACCCAGAACCCGGCCTCGGCCCGGCAGTTGGCCCGCCTCACCGAGCTGCTCGCCGCCGACCGGGCGAGGACCGGGCGCGCGCACCTGTGGGGTGCGGCGGCCGGCCGCGAGCTGACCCTGACCGAGTGCGTCAACCGGGCCGACGCGCTGGTCTCGGACGTCTCCGGGGTGATCTCCGACTGGCTCTACTCCGGCAAGCCGTACGCGGTCACCGACATGGGCGTCGACGGGGAGCACTTCGTCGAGCGGTTCCCCCTCGCCGGTTCCGGCTACGTGCTGCGCCGGGACATGTCCAACGTGGACGAGGTGCTGACCGGGCTCCTGGACACCGACCCGAAGGCGGCGGCGCGCTGGGCCACCCGCGCCCGCTACCTGGGCGACTTCCCGGCCGAGTCCTACGCCGAGGTGTTTCTCGACGCCGCCCGCCGGCAGCTCGCGCCGGCCGGGACCGCGCCCGCCCCGCGGGACGGTTCGCCGCTCCCCTCCCCCACCGCCTGAGCCGAGGCTCAGAGGTACGCGTCGAGCAGGGCGAGCACCGCCGCCGGGTCCTCGACGTGCGCGTTGTGGCCCAGGCCGGGCAGGGTGGCGACCGGGACGCCCAGTTCCTTGAGCTGCGCGTCGGTCACCATCGGGTCCTGCTCGCCACGGGCCAGCAGCACCGGGACGTCGACGGCGGCGAGCAGCGCCGGCAGCCGGGGCTCCCCCACCGCGAAGGCGGCCGGGTCCATGGCCAGCCGCCAGCGGCCGTCCTCCCGGCGCAGCCCCGCCTCCACCACGGGGTGGTCGGGGGCGAACAGCCCGGCCAGCCCGGAGACCCGCAGGTAGCGGCGGGCCGCCTCGTCCCGGGTGGCGAACCAGGTCACCGGACGGTCGGCCAGCTCGCGGGCCTTCTCCAGCTCGGCCGGGGACCAGACGGCCTTGATGCCCAGCCCGACCACCGCGTCGACGGGCAGGCGCCGCGACCGCGCGGCCAGCGCCAGCGCCACGACCCCGCCCAGCGAGTGGCCGAGCAGCACGAGCCGGTCGCGGGGGCCGAGCCGCTCGGCCACCGGACCGAGCCCCTCGACCACCCGCCGGGCCAGGGCCTCGAAGGAGTATTCCGGCAGCGGGGGCGACCAGCCGTGCCCGGCCAGGTCGGGTGCGAGCCACCGCCCCGCCCAGTGGCGCTCCAGCAGCGGCGCCCAGGGCAGCCACACCTCACCGGTGGCGCCCATGCCGTGCAGCAGCAGCAGATGGCGGGTACCCGTCGCGTCGCCCATAGGCCGCAGTGTGCCACCGGACGGACACGACGCGCGAGAGCAGCCGGCACGACGACGTCGGGCACCGGCTCGGTGGAGCCGGTGCCCGACGGGAGAGCTGCGATCAGGCGGAGTAGCCGCGCGTGGCCGCCCAGTTCGCCAGGTCGATGGTGCTGATCCAGTACGCGGGCAGCGCCGCGTTCGCCGAGTCGGCGATCCGGACCGTGCGGCCGTCGTTCTTGTAGCCGACCACCGCGATGTAGTGGCCGCCCGGGAACGAGTGCCAGCCGCCGTCGGTGTCGGTGGCGTCGCCGGCGATGTTGACCACCACTCCCCGGCCGTCGGTGATCGCCTTGACCACGTCAGCCTGGAGCTGGTCGATCTCCGCCGGGCTCGCCGAGCCGCCGAACATGTGCGTCCGGTACGGGTTGCCCTTGACCATCTGGTTCAGGCCCCGGGTGGTGTCCTCGGCGGAGTTGGTGCCGTTCTCGCCGGCGTTCAGCGGGGCGATCATCGCGTCCTGGGTGGTCTCGACGCCGCTCGCGCTGAGCGCGTTGCGCACCGCGGCCGGGCCGCAGTTCCAGTAGGCGGTCTGCGCCTCGTAGGTGTAGTCCAGCACCTTGGTCGACGGCGGCTTCGGCTTGGCCTTCCGGGTGGTGTCCGGGTCGGTGGTGGCCTTGGCCGCGGACTTCGCGGCCGACGGCGACGCGCTCGGCGAGGCGGACGGCGCCGGGACGGCCGCCCGGGCCTCGCCCCGGCTGGCGACCTCACCGAGCCGCGAGCCCAGCTCGGCGACCGCGGCGGTGTTCTCCTGCTGGACCGGGGCGTCGTCGGTGGCGTTCAGGGTGGCGCCGGCGCCGCCGGCGAGCACGAGCGCCGCGGCCGAGCCGGCGATGATCTGGTACGGGCGCTCGGTCACGAGACGCCGCAGCTGACGCTTCAGGTGATGCTTCACGGGTTCCTCCACGGGAGCGTGCGCGGCACACACCGGCCCACGCGCGGAGGAACTCACGCGCGCTGGCGGGGCGGGTCGCCGCGGAAGGGGAGCGCCCGGGGGGCCGGGCGTTCGGGGCGGTTGCCGGGTCCGGTCGCCGTCAGGCGAGCGCCGGCACCACGATGCCGTGGAGGCGGGGGGACGAGCGGGGGGAGGTGAGCACGAGGAATGGCACTCCTTCCGTGGCCGCCGACCGGGTTAGCTGACGGATTCGGGCGGGAAGTACGCCCTACCACAGGCCGTGGGCCCGCGGATTCACCCCGGTGTTGCTGTGGGTCCCCGGTTCGTAAGAACACGATTAGGCGGGTCGGCGCGGCGTCGCCACTTGCGATCGGAAACCGCTCCGGACGCGCCGACACTACCGGTGGGTATGCCGCCTGCCAAGCGCTCCCACCTGCTTAAACCTCGTGCATCGCTACGGATATCGGAACACTCCGTCACTGACTTCACTCAATGGGACAGGCAGTTACGGCGGCGCCGGCGGGCGAAAAGCGGACATCCGGTGGCGGCTGACCCGGAATTGCGGGGGCACTTCGCCCGGCCTGCGCCCGGTGACCGTTTCCGGGGTCCCGGTGACCGGGCTCACCGAATTCGGATAACAATTCGGCAGACTCGGCCCCGCGTGGGGAGTCGGGCTCACGTGACGCCATGGGAGTCGGCCCCCGCGTGACGCCGTGAGGTCGGACCGGCGTGACGCCGTGGGGTCGGACCAGCGTGACGCGCGGGGTCGGACCAGCGTGACGCGTGGGGTCGGGCCGGCCGTGACGCCGTGGGTCGAACCGGCGTGACGCCGTGGGGTCGAGTCGGCGCGACGCCGCGGGTCGGGCCGGCGGTGACGCAGGCCGGGCACGACGGCTCTCCAGCTACCGCTGCCACGGGCCACGGGCCACGGGCCACGGGCCACGGGGCACGGGCCACAGGCCACAGGGTTACCCAGCGGCCCCGCCAGCCGGCCCACCGGCGCCCAGGACATTCGCTCAAGACCGGCTACGAACTTGGTGTCCTGGCCAGCCGGCTCGCCGACCGCCAGGACATCCGCTCGGACCCGCTAGGAACTTGATGTCCTGAACGACTCACGCCCAACTTGCCGCCGGCCACGTCTGGTCGGTCACGACGGCAGCTCGACAGGCGTCCGGGAGGGCCGCGCGCCCGATCCGTTCACGTCATCAAGTTCCTAGCGGCCGGCACGACCACATCCGGCCACCGGCTCTCCGGCCGCACGCTCTCCGGCCGCACGCTCGCCGCCCTGCGGACGGTTGCCACCAGCTCTCCCGGAACGGGAGTGGACCACGTTCAGCCGGCCCGGACGGGACGCCAGCGCGCCCCGGGCACGGTGGCCGGGATCCGCACCGTCGCGTCGTTCCGCCCCTCCACGGTCGCCGTGGCGGCGTCGGCGGGACGGAGGGCGGTGGCCGCCGCGTAGGACTCGGCCGACAGGGCGCGGGCCGCCTCGGCGGCCAGTTCGGCGTCCCGCCACGCCCGCCGCTCCCGCTCGGCGGCCGTCGCCCAGGCCGCCCGGCGGCTCTCGCGTACGGCCCGGGCCAGGACGATCTCCTGCTCGGCCGGGTGCCGGCGCGGGTCCCACCCGTTGCGGTGGGCCAGCACGTCGGCGAGTTGCCGGGCGCTCAGGTCGCCCCGCCAGTGCGCGGTCATCGCGGCGTGGTGCAGCCAGCGCTCCCGGGCCGCGTACTCGGCCGGGGTGCGTGGGGTGTGCGGGGCGGGCAGGGCGGCGGCGCTGGCGAGGCGGCGGGCGGCGGCCTCGGCCTCGTCGTACGCCCGCCAGGCCCGATCGGCCTCGTCCTGGGCGGTGAGCCACTGCTCGCGGCGCCGCCGGGCGCTCTGCGCGGCGCCGGCGGCGGCCACCGCCACCTCGTCGGCGTAGCGGCGCAGGTCGGCCCGGCGAGCGGCTTCCTCGGCGGCCGGGTCGGGCGCCGGATCGGGCGCGCCGTCGCGCTCCGGGCGGGCGACCAGCACGGCGAGCAGGCCGAGGGCGAGCACGAGCAGGGCCGACCAGATCGCGGCGGCCTCGGGAACCTCGGTCAGGAAACGGTAGAGAACGGTTTGCGGCATGTCGGCACCTCACGGGAGAGAACGTGGTGGAGAGGTGTCCGCACGACCCGTGGATGCGGCGGGCGCGGCGGCAGCGGGTGCCGCGGGGCCGCCCGGCGGGCGGGTGCGGGGGTGAGGTTCGGTGCGTGCGGCGGGCGTGGGGCGCCGGCCCGCGGGCGGGGTCAGCGGGCGGGCGGGGCCCGGGAGCCGACGGTGGCCGGGACCAGCCCGGTCAGGACGAGCGGCCGGCCGGTCACGCCTGTCACGGCCGAGAGGGGCGCCACCGGCACGGACTCAACAGCGGGGACGGCCCGCGTGTCAGCGGCTGCGCCGCCGACGTCCTGCCCACCAGCGGTGACGGCGGTGATCCCGCCACCGAGGTCCTGCCCGGCGGCATTGACGGCGATGGTCCCGCCAGCGAGGTCCTGCCCGGCGGCGGTGACGGCGGTGATCCCGCCACCGACGTCCTGCCTGGCAGCGGTGGCGGCGGTGATCCCGCCACCGAGTCCGGTCATCGTTCCGGTGGCGGTCGGGGGGGGGGGGGCCCGGGGGGGGGGGGGGGGGGGGGGGGCCGGGGGGGGGGGGGGGGGGGGCCCCCCCCCCGGGGGCCCCCCCGGCCCCCCCCCCCCGGGGGGGGGGCCCCCCCCCGCGCGGG
>NZ_JBEXYR010000014.1:0-177281 GCF_040631005.1 Micromonospora sp. NPDC005707 | reverse complement strand
GTCCGCGCGACCGCGGCGATGGCCCCGTTGAAGGTGGCGTCGACCTTGGTGCCCGCCGACACGCCGGCGCCGACCGGCGGGCGCCCCCTCGGCACGTCCACGAGGGAGGGCCGTACGGGAGCGTGCGACCGCCGCCGGCGGCGGTGCGCGCCGTCCCGTCCGGCAGGCGAACGGGAGGTGAATGCCACTGTTCTTTCGTCTTCCCCGGGCCGGTGAGCGCGTGGCACGCTACCGGCACGTAACACCCACTGTGCGACCAGCCAACGATGACTGACCGCTAGGAGGACGGGTCCATGGGCGAGATGGTGAGCTTCACCGGCAACGGGGGGACGAGCGAGGGGTATCTCGCGATACCCTCCGGCGGTGCGGCCAGCCCGGCGGTCATCGTCATCCAGGACTGGTGGGGCCTGGTGCCCCACGTCCGGGCGGTGGTGGACCGCTTCGCCGAGGCCGGCTTCGTCGCGCTCGCGCCCGACTTCCGGCACGGCGGCCCGGCCAGCAAGCCGAGTGAGCCGCGGCAGATGTTGAACAGCACCCAGATGGACGAGGCGGCGAGCGACATCGCGGCGGCCGCGGAATACCTCGCCAACCGTCCCGAGGTCGCCGGCAAGGTGGGCTGCGCGGGGTTCTGCGCCGGCGCCAGCCTGGCGCTCTGGTCCGGCACGTTCTCCGAGCGGATCGTCGCCACCGCCGGCTTCTACCCGCGGCTGCCCTGGGAGGGCATGGCCGCTGGCGCGGCAGACAACGCGGGCCGCGCCGACTGGGCCGGCTACGCCGGCAAAGCCGCGCTCGTGCACTGCTCGGAGGCGGACGGCCTGTCGGCCGCCGACGGGGTGCAGAGCGTCCGCCGGGCCATCGAGGCGGCCGGCGGCACCTGCCAGACCTACGACTACCCCGGGACCGCTCACGCGTTCTTCAACGAGGACCGGCCGGAGCACTTCGACCAGCGGGCCGCCGCGACCGCCTGGGCCCGCACCCTGGAACTCTTCCGGGCCAAGCTTGGCTGAGTCACGTACCCCCGACGAGGTGGTCGCCCGCGCCGCGCGGGCGACCGATCTGGCCGACCTCGACGGCGCGGTCAGCGACTGCTTCGCCTGCCCCCGGCTGGTGGTCTGGCGGGAGGAGGTGGCCCGGGTCAAGCGGGCGGCCTTCCGCGACCAGGACTACTGGGGGCGGCCGGTGCCCGGCTTTGGCCCGGCCGACGCGCGGATCGGCATCCTCGGCCTGGCGCCCGCCGCGCACGGCGGCAACCGCACCGGCCGGATCTTCACCGGGGACCGCTCCGGCGACGTGCTCTTCGCGGCGCTGCACCGGGCCGGGCTGGCGAACCAGGCGACCAGCGTGTCCACCGACGACGGTCTCGCCCTGCGCGACACCCGCATCTTCGCCGCTGTGCGCTGCGCGCCGCCGGACAACAAGCCCACCCCGGCCGAGCGGGACACCTGCGCACCGTGGCTGCACCGGGAGGTCGCGCTGATCCGGCCCACCCTGCGCGTCGTGGTCGCGCTGGGCGCGTTCGCCTGGGCCGCGTGGTGGCCGGTGCTGCGCCACGTGTACGGACAGCGCCCGCCCACTCCGCGCCCGGCGTTCGGCCATGGGGCACACTGGTCCGGCACATCCGCACCGGCGCTGCTCGGCTGCTATCACGTCAGCCAGCAGAACACCTTCACCGGGCGGCTGACGCCAGCGATGTTGGACGACGTGTTCGCCCGGGCGAAGGACCTGGCCGGGGTGGACTGAGGAATGCGTGGGGCGGTGGGATGGACCTCGGCGTGCTGCGCAGGTGGTGGCCGGTCGCTGCGGTGACCCTGCTGCTCGCCGTCGGCGCGCTCGCCGCCGGGCACTCGGCCATCGGGGCGAGCCGCATCCCGCCCGCCGCGGACACCATCCCGTACGTGCCCGACTACCCCTCGGCCGAGGCCGCACCCTCGATCACGGTCGAGCCCCGGGATGCCGGCCCGCCCACCTCGGGTGGCATCCCCGGCTGGCTCGTCACCGCCGCCATCGTGGTGCTCGCGGCGGCCGTGCTGGCCGCGGTCGGCTACGTGCTCTGGACCGTGGTCGGCGGGGCGCTGCGCCGGGCGACCCGCGCGCTGCCCGCGCAGCGGGGCCGGCGCACCGCCGAGGGCACCGCCCGCGAGGTGGTGGCCGCGCTGGACGCCGGCCTGGTGGACCTGGACGACCGGTCCACCGACCCGCGCACGGCGGTGATCGCCTGCTGGGTCCGGCTGGAGGAGGCCGCGCACGATGCCGGGGTGCCCCGGCATGCCGGGGACACGCCCACCGACCTGGTCAGCCGGTTGCTGCGCGGCGATTCCGCGGCCGGCGTCCCGGCCATCGCCAGCGCCGACGTGCTCGACGGCTTCGCGCACGTCTACCGCGAGGCCCGGTACGCCACCCACACCGTCGACGAGCGGATGCGCGACCAGGCCCGGGCCGCCCTGCGCCGGCTGCGCAGCGAGCTGACGACGGTGGCCACCGGCGAGGTGCTGCCGTGAGCACGAGGAGTGAGCCGGTTCTGCGAGCCCCGCAGTCGCGAACGAAGATGGCGCCGTGAGCACCAGCATCGATGACCTGCTCTCGTCCGCCGAGGAGCCCGTCGAGGAGACGCGGCGGTCGGGCGGCGGCCGGGCGCGCTGGGTGCTGCGCACCCTCGCGGTCACCGCCGCGATCGTGGTGGTGGTCGTCGTCGGGCTGCGCGCGGTCGGCCTTCAGGTCTCGCTCTGGGTCATCGTCGCGGGCGTGCTGGCCGTGCTCGCCGTGCGCCGGGTCACCGCCGAGCTGTCGCCCCCGCCGCCGCCCCGGGCCGGCGCCCGCGCCCCGGCCGGCGAGGAGCCCGGCACCTGGAACTGGTCCGCCCGGGACGCGCTGCGCGCCGCGGTCAACAAGTGGGAGCGCCCGCTGGACTGGTGTTCCGGCAACCGCGAGCGGTTCACCGAGCGGGTGCTTCCCCGCCTGGGCGAGCTGGCCGACGAGCGGCTGCGCCAGAAGCACGGCGTCACCCGCGAGTCCGACCCGGCCCGCGCCCGCACCCTGCTGGGCGAGCCGCTGTGGACGTTCCTCGCCACCCCCGCCCGCCGCCCCCCGTCGCCGCGCGACCTCGCGGCGATCGTCGCCGAACTGGAGAAGCTGTCATGAACGACGTGGACCGGAGCATGCCCCCCGCCGAGGTCGGCCAGCTGGCCCGCGCCGTGCTGGACGCGGTCGGCACGGTCGTGGTCGGCAAGCGGGAGGCGCTGGAGCTGGTCCTCGCCGGCATCCTGGCCGGCGGCCACGTGCTGCTGGAGGATCTGCCCGGCCTGGGCAAGACGCTCACGGCGCGGTCGTTCGCGCAGGCCCTCGGGCTGGACTTCCGCCGCCTCCAGTTCACCCCGGACCTGCTGCCCGCCGACGTCACCGGCTCCTTCCTCTACGACCAGCGCAGCGGGGACTTCTCGTTCCGTGCCGGGCCGGTCTTCACCAACCTGCTACTCGCCGACGAGATCAACCGGACCCCGCCGAAGACCCAGTCGGCGCTGCTGGAGGCGATGCAGGAGAAGCAGGTCTCGGTGGAGGGCGTCACCTACCGGCTGGACGAGCCGTTCCACGTGCTCGCCACCGCGAACCCGATCGAGTACGAGGGCACCTACCCGCTGCCCGAGGCGCAGCTCGACCGGTTCCTGCTCCGGGTCTCGTTCGGCTACCCGAACCACGACGAGGAGTGGGAGGTGCTGCGCCGGCGGATCGCCCGCCGCCGCGAGGAGGCCGAGATCAAACCGGTGGTGGACTCCGGCACGCTGCGCGCCATGCAGGCCGCGCTGGAGGACGTCGTCGTCGAGGATTCCATCGGCCGGTACATCGTGGCGCTGACCGCGGCCACCCGGGAGCACCCGTCCGTGCTGGTCGGCGCCTCGCCACGCGGCTCGCTGGCGCTGCTGCTGCTGTCCCGGGTCCGCGCGGTGCTGGCCAACCGGGACTACGTGGTGCCGGAGGATGTCAAGGCGGTGGCGGCGCCCGCGCTGGCACACCGGATCACCCTGCGGCCGGAGATGTGGCTGCGCCGGGTGGATCCGTCCTTCGTGGTCGGTGAGGTGCTGGAGTCGACGCCCGCCCCGGCCAGCGGCGCGCTGCCCAGCTACGCGGCCGGACCGTCCGGGCGCTGATGGCCGACCGTCAGGAACCGGCGAGCGGCTGGGCGCCCACCCGGGCGCTCGGCCGGGCCGTGCTGCTCACCGGCCTGCTGCTGGTCGCGGCGGTGCTGCTCGGCCGCATCGACCTGGTCGTGCTGGCCACCCCGTTCGCGCTGGGCACCGCGTACGCGCTGCGCCGCCGGCCCACCGCCCTGCCCGACCTGGAGATCGGCACCGCGGACGCGCACCTGGTCGAGGGCACCCCGATGGCCGCCACGGTGGCCGTCGCCAACCCGGACACCGTCTCCTACGACCTGGCCGTGGTGCGGACGCGGATGTCGCGCTGGCTGCGGGTGGAGAAGGTCGGCTTCGGCGGGGCCGGGGTGGACGTGAGCCGCTCCGGCGCCGACCGGCCCTTCGTCACCTCGGTGCCGTCCGGCTCCGCCGTCGACCTGGAGCTGACCGGGACGGCGCTGCGCTGGGGGCGGCACCCGATCGGGCCGGCCGGCGCCCGGGTCGCTGCCGCCGACGGGCTGCTCGTGTCGCGGGCCGTGGTCACCGAGGCGGTCCGGATGCGGGTCTACCCGGTGACCGAGCCGTTCGAGGCGGTCGAGGCGATGCCCCGGGCCGCCGGGCTGGTCGGCGCGCACCACTCGCGCCGGCCGGGCGAGGGCGGCGAGCTGGCCGGGGTCCGCGTCTTCGCGCCCGGGGACCGGCTGCGCCGGATCGACTGGCGGGTCTCGCTGCGGGCCCGCCAGCTGCACGTGGCGGCCACCCTCTCCGACCGGGACGCCGAGGTGGTGGTGCTGCTCGACGTGCTGGCCGAGGCGGGCCGCTCCGGCGGCGTAGGCGGGCCGGCGTCCGTGCTGGACACCACGGTCCGGGCGGCCGCCGCGATCGCCGAGCACTACCTGCACCGGGGTGACCGGGTGGCGCTGCTGGAGTACGGCCCGGCCGCCCGCCGGCTGCGCCCGGCCACCGGCCGCCGGCAGTACCTGACCGTGCTGGAGTGGCTGCTCGACGTCCAGGCCGAGGCCTCCCCGCACGAGCCGTACGACCAGGTCTTCGGCCCGCAGCTGCTCTCCTCGGACGCGCTCGTGGTGGTGCTCACCCCGCTGCTCGACGAGCGGTCGGCGCAGATGCTGGCGCGGATGGCCCGGGGTGGGCGGTTCGTCGTGGCGGTGGACACCCTGCCGGCCGAGCTGCCGATGCCGAAGGACCGGGGCTGGACCGAGGTGGCGTACCGGCTGTGGCGGCTGGACCGGGACACGATGATCGGCCAGCTCCGCGAGCACGGCGTGCCGGTGGTGCGCTGGGCCGGCGCCGGCAGCCTCGACCAGGTGCTGCGCGACGTGGCCCGCCTGGCCACGGCACCGAAGGCAGGGATGCGGTGAGCGCGAGGAGTGCAGCGCAGCGGAGCCCCGCAGTCGCGAACGGAAGGTCGGTTCGGTGAGCGCGAGGAGTGCAGCGCAGCGGAGCCCCGCAGTCGCGAACGGAAGGTCGGCTCGGTGAGCGCGAGGAGTGCAGCGCAGCGGAGCCCCGCAGTCGCGAACGAAGAGTGGCGCAGATGAACGATCTCGTCGAGGGGCTGACCGAGCGGGTGCGGGCGCTCCAGCACGCGGCTCGCCGGGTCAGCCCGACCCCGCTGCTGGTGCGGGCCGGCATCTTCCTCACGGTGCTGGTCGGCGTCCTGGTCGCGTACCCCGCACAGGCCTTCACCCCGCGGTCGCTGCTGGCGTTCACGGTGGTGGCGGTGCTGCCGGCGGCCGGTCCGCGGCGGGTCTGGCCGACCTTCGCGGCGCTGGTCACCGTCGGCGGCTGGCTGCTCGCCACGCTCGGCTTCGATCGGCCGCCGGCGCTGTGGCGGCTGCTCGCCGTGGCCACGCTGCTCTATTTGGCGCACACGCTGTGCGCGCTGGCCGCGCTGCTGCCCTACGACGCGGTGGTCGACCCGGATCTGGTGCTGCGCTGGCTGGCGCGGGCCGGTGGGGTGGTGCTGGCCGCCGCCGTGCTCGGCATCGTGCTGGCGTGGCTCGGCGGGGTCGGCGGGGACTCGGGTTCCCAGGCGGCGACGGTGGCGGGACTGCTGGTGGCGGTGGGTCTCAGCGGCCTCCTGGCGTGGCTCCTGCGTCGCAGATAGCGGGATGTCCCGAGAAGTTGCGCAGGTCACAGGGGTTGTGCTCCGTCACAGAAGAGGGTCTCGATCGGGATTAGCCGAGCCGCCCGGGGAAAGATAGATGGCGTGAATCCGAAGCGGATCCTTGTCGTGGGTGCCGGGCATGTGGGCCTGTACGCCGCTCTGCGCCTGTCCAAGAAGCTGAGCTCCCGTGAGGCCGAGGTCATCGTCGTCGACCCGCAGCCGCACATGACCTACCAGCCGTTCCTCCCGGAGGCTTCGGCGGGCAACATCTCCCCGCGGCACGCTGTGGTGCCGCTGCGGCGGGAGTTGCGCAAGTGCAAGGTCGTGGCCGGCACGGTCACCCGGATCGACCACGACCGCAAGACCGCCGTCGTGCAGCCGATCAGCGGCCCGACCCGGGAAATCCAGTACGACCACGTGGTGGTGGCGCCCGGCTCGGTGTCCCGCACCCTGCCGATCCCCGGCCTGCACGAACACGGCATCGGGTTCAAGACCATCGGTGAGGCCATCTTCCTGCGCAACCACGTGCTGGACCGGCTCGACGTGGCGGCCGCCACCACCGACCCCGAGGTCCGCAGCCGCGCCCTGACCTTCGTCTTCGTCGGCGGTGGTTACGCCGGCATCGAGGCGCTCGCCGAGATGGAGGACATGGCCCGGGACGCGCTGCGCTACTACCCGGAGCTGAAGCCGGAGGACATGCGCTGGGTGCTGGTCGAGGCCACCCAGCGGGTGCTGCCCGAGGTCGATCGGGACATGGGCGCCTACACGGTGCAGGAGCTGCTCAAGCGGAACATGGACATCCGCCTGGACACGCGGCTGGAGTCTTGCGTCGACGGGGTCGCGAAGCTCTCCGACGGGGCCAGCTTCCCGTCCGACACGATCGTCTGGACGGCCGGCGTGAAGCCGTCGCCGATGCTGGACGCGACGGACTTCCCGCGCGACGAGCGGCGCCGTGTCACCTGCCTGCCCACCCTCCAGATCGTGGACGGCGACCGGGTGGTCGAGGGCGCGTGGAGCGCCGGCGACTGCGCCGCGGTGCCGGACCTGACCAAGGAGCCGGGCAACTTCTGCTCGCCCAGCGCGCAGCACGCCGTCCGGCAGGCCGCCCGGATGGCCGACAACATCGTGAACGTGATCCGCGGGCGCGAGCCGGTCGACTACAAGCACAAGCACGCGGGCAGCGTGGCCAGCCTCGGCCTGCACAAGGGCGTGGCGCAGGTCTACGGCGTGAAGATGACCGGCTGGCCGGCCTGGTTCATGCACCGCACGTACCACATGTCGCGGATCCCCTCGTTCAACCGCAAGGTCCGGGTCGTGGTCGACTGGACGCTGGCGTTCGTCCTCAAGCGTGAGGTGGTCGCCCTGGGCCAGCTGCACGACCCGCGCGAGGAGTTCGCCGAGGCGTCCGCCCCGCCGGTCGGCGCGCGCGTCTGAACCCAGGCGCGGCAGAGCAACCGGAAAGGGCCCTTCCCGCACGGGAGGGGCCCTTCGCCGTGTCCGGGTCAGAACCGCCAGGTCCAGGCGTCGGCGATGCGGGTGCCCGGCCCGAAGAGCTCCTCCAGGGTCCGGCGCAGGGTCTCCGCGTGCGGCGCGTCGTCGGTCAGCGCCACGCACGACGCGCCCCAGAACTCGATGTCCCGGGCGGCCTGCCGGCGCTGCCGGTCGCCCACCGCCGGCGCCACCCCCCGCTTCGCGACGTCGGCCAGCAGGGCCGAGGTGGGGCGCTGGTACGTGCCCATGGTGGCCGAGCCGTTGCGCCCGTACGGGCCGATGAAGAAGCCCTCCGGCATGCCGAAGGCGCCGCCGGCGGCGGTGCCCCAGCGCATCGGCCACGGGTCCTTCGGGGTGGCCGTGGGCACCGGGACGAGCACCCCGCCGGGGCGTACGCACTGCCGCCAGTGCCCGCCGGTGACGAACTCCGGCAGCGGCGGTCGGTCGGTGGTGGGCAGCGGCGCGGGGAAGACGCTGAGCAGGGCCGCGCCGACCGCGACGGGGACCAGCCGGCGGGCGTGCCCCCGCTCGCCCAGCGCCCGGTGCACGGCCAGCGTGAGCACCGTCCCCACCAGCGGCAGCACCGCCAGGCCGAACCGCGTCGGCAGCGCGCCGTCGATCACCGGCAGACCGGCCAGCAGGGCGTACGGGCCCGGCAGCCCGGTCCGCTCCCCGCCGACCATGACCTCGGGGCCGAGCGAGAGCGCCGCCATCACGAGCGCCCCGGCGAGGCACGCGACGACCAGGGCGCGCCGGCCCAGCCAGACCGCGCAACCGGCGGCCACCAGCAGCAGCGGCCAGCCCAGGAAGCCGTTGAACTCGGCCGGTCCGGTGGTCAGCCGGGCCGCGTCGGCGCCGCCCAGCACGGACAGCGCGGAGAGCCGGGTCCAGCTGGTGAGGTCGGCGGAGAAGTAGTGCGGGCTGAACATCCCGTCCGAGACGCCCTGCGGCCCGGCGAACTGGAGCCACAGCGGGTACGCCAGCACGAGCAGGGCCAGCCCGGCGGCGCACATCAGCCCACCGGCGAAGCCGGGCAGCGCCCGGCGCAGCAGCGCCCGGTCGACCAGCCCGTACGCGACGGCCATGACGAGCAGGGTGAGCGCGGTGAGGAAGAGCACCTCCTCGCCGACGAAGACCTGGACGGTGACGGCGGCGGCCAGCCCGAGCGCCGAGGTGGCCAGCCGGCGGCGGTCCGGGCCGTCGGGGCGGCCGGCCGGGTCGGCGGCAAGGAGCAGCCGGACGACCAGCCAGACGATCACCGGGACCAGCCACTGGGCGGTCATGTGCAGGTGCCCGTTGCTCTGCGAGACCATGCCCGGGCCGAAGCCGCAGAGCGCGGCGCCGAGCCCGGCGGCGAGCCGGCGGGCCCGCAGCGTCCGGTGCAGGAGCAGGTACCAGGCCAGCGCCGTACCGGCCAGGTTGGCCCCGGCCAGCAGGGCGAAGGTGACCGGCGCCCCGAGGACGAGGGTCACCGGGGCGAGCAGCACGCCGAGCGCGATGACCGTGGTGTTGGTCATCAGGTTGACCCCGTCCGGCGCGTTCAGCCGGTCGGTGATCAGGCCGAAGTCGCCGAGCAGCGCACGCGAGTCGACGGCCAGGAACCACTCGTAGAGGGTCTGGTCGGCCGGGTTGAGGGCGAGCATCCGCTGCCCGGGCGCCGGCCAGAGCCCGTGGGTGAGCCAGCCGGCGAACGCGGCGAAGAGCAGGCCGACCAGCAGGTCCGCGCGGTGCCGGCGGCCGGTGGCCAGCAGCCGGGCCGCCCGGCCCGGGCGGATCGCCGGGTCGCGGCGGACCGCCTGGTCGCGGTCGGGCCCGGGGGCGGTGCGGGCGGCGCTGGTCACGGCCTCGACCATATCGGCCGGACCCCTCGGGGTACGCCGGGCCGCGACGCAGCCGCTACGGTGAGATCTGCACCGCGCGTGTCGACGCGCCGGTGTCACCCGCCCGGGTGGTGGAACGGCAGACACGGCCGCCTTAAAAGCGGCTGCCGAAAGGCGTGCGGGTTCGACCCCCGCCCCGGGCACCACACTCTCAGCTTTCCCACAGCTTCGCGCGGCGCGCGGCGTTGCCCCCGCGTTTACCCTGGAGAGGCACGTTCACGTGCATCGACCCCCTGAGGGAGGCCTGAGAAGTGAAGACCTCGAACCCGGTGCTCGCCCGGCTCGGCCAGGCGGCTGAGCGGGAGCGGGCGGCCGGGTACGCCCAGCCCGGGCCGTACGGTCAGCCCGGATATCCGCAGCAGTACCAGCAGTACCCGCAGCAGCAGCCGTACCCGACCGGCCACGGTTACCCGGCGGCCCCGCCCACCGTGACCCCGATGACCCTCGACGACGTGGTCGTCAAGACGGTCCTGATGCTCGGCATCCTCGGCGCCTCGGCCGCGGCGGCCTGGGTGCTCGTGCCGGACGCCCTGACCGGCGTCGCCTGGATCGGCGCCGCCGTGGTCGGCCTCGTCCTCGGCCTGATCATCTCGTTCTCGCGGATGGCCAACCCGGCGCTCGTGGTGGCGTACTCGATCGTCGAGGGCGTCTTCGTCGGCATGGTCAGCAAGACCTTCGACACGCTCTACGACGGCATCGTGCTCCAGGCCGTGGTCGCCACGTTCGGCGTCTTCTTCCTCATGGCGATGATCTACAAGGCACGGATCATCCGGGCCACCCCGAAGTTCGCCCGGATCATGGTGGCGATCATCGCGGGTCTCTTCGGCGTCATGCTGATCAACCTGGTGCTCGCCCTCTTCGGCGTCAACACCCACCTCCGCGACGGCAGCCCGCTGGCCATCGGCTTCAGCCTGGTCTGCATCGTGGTCGCTTCGCTGAGCTTCGTGCTCAACTTCGCGGAGATCGAGGAGGGCGTCCGGATGGGGCTCCCGCAGCGCTACTCCTGGACCGCCGCGTTCGGCATCGTGGTCGGCCTGGTCTGGCTCTACCTGGAGATCCTCCGGCTGCTCAGCTACTTCCAGGGCGACGACTGACCGACCCCGCCCGACCTGCGACGCCCGCCTGCCGCCCCCGCGGCGGCGGGCGTCGTCGTTTGCCCGCCGCCGCCGGGCCGCCCGGGGCAGAGTGGGAGCCGGGGTACGTCGGCGCGAGGAGGTCGCGGTGCGCAGTGCCAACCCGGTGCTGGACCGGCTGGACGACGTCGGCCGGACCGAGCGGCAGGTGCTCGGGGCGGGGGCCGCCGACACCATGACGGTGGCCGACGTGGTCAGCCGGACGGTCGGGCTGCTGCTGCTCACCGGCGTCACCGCCGCCGTGGCCTGGGTGCTCGTGCCGCAGGCCGGGTGGATCTCCGCGGCGCTGGCCGGCAGCGCCCTGGCCAGCCTGGCGCTCGTGCTGGTCATCACGCTGAAGCAGATCACCAACCCGCCACTGATCGCCGGGTACGCGGTGCTCCAGGGTCTGCTGCTCGGCGTGGCCAGCCGCGCCTTCGAACTGGTCTACCCGGGCATCGTGGCGCAGGCGGTGGTCGGCACCTTCGGGGTCTTCCTCGGCATGGCGCTGCTCTACCGGGCCCGGCTCATCCGGGCCACCCCGCGGCTCGCCCGCCTGGTCGTCGGCACCCTCATCGGCATCGTGGCGATCGGCCTGGTCAACCTGGTCACCTACCTGTTCACCGGGAAGCAGGGCGTCGAGGTCTACAGCCTCTCCGCGCGGGTGGGCTGGCTGCCGTACCTCTTCTCGGTGGTCGCGATCATCGCCGGGGCGCTCAGCTTCGTCCTCGACTTCGATCTTGTCGAACGCTCCGCCCGCAACGGCCTGCCCCGCCGGTACGCCTGGTTCTGCGCCTTCGGCCTGCTGGTCGGGCTGATCTTCCTGTACTGGCAGATCCTGCGCCTGCTCAGCTACGTCCGCCGCTGACCGTACGACGACCCCCGCTCGGCTGGCGGCCATGATTCGGCCTCCGCGCCGCCCGGCGGCGCCCCGGTCCGAATGAAGGCCGGTCTCCCGCCGCGTCGCGACCTGGAGCGGTCGTAGACTCGGCCGCGATGAGCGCAGGGGAACTGGACCGGGCGGTGACGCTGCTGGTCCGACAGGTCGGGCACTGGGAGCAGCCGCGCTGGTCGGCGGCGGCCGAGGGCGGCAACGTGTCCCGCGCCGACCTCGTGCACAAGCTGGTCCAGGAGATCGCCAACCTGGCGGCCGACGCCGAGGGGGAGCCGCGCCGCGAGGTGCCCCGGCTTCCCAGCGACCTGGCCCTGCCCGACCAGCTCCGGGTGGTCGCCGCCGACCTGCTGGCGGCCGGCGCGCCGGAGCCCGTGCTGGCCGGGGCGGCCGCCGCGGTCGCCCGGACCCGTTCCACGCTCTGACCGGCGGTCAGCCCGTCAGCCAGCGCCGCACCTTCCGCCGGCGGGCCCGGTGGCGGGCCTTCGCCAGCGCCGGCCCGGCCCGGTCGGCCAGCGCGGCCTGCCGGGCGTGCAGCAGGCCGTAGGTGAAGGTGTTCTCGCCGTCGGCGTACGCCCGCAGCGCCTGCTCGCGCAGCACCGCACGGGTCACCACCGAGTCCTGGTGCGCGCCGAGCGCGTCCTGCAGGTCCTTGAACCGGTCCACCAGCTTCGCGGCGGGCCGGCGCACCTCGATGGCGTACCGGGCCCGCTTGCCCGCCTTGCGCGCCTCGTGCAGGGCGGCGTCGTCCCCGCCCGCGAGCGCCTCGTCCAGCCGGTCGTCGAAGCGGGTCACCGCCCGGCGCACCCGCCGGGTCACCCAGCGGGGCCGTACGCCGCGCGTGGTCGGCCCCTCCACCAGCGCGTCCAGGCGGCGCAGCAGGTCGGTGTAGCGGTCGGAGCCGAGCGCGGCGCGCAGCCCGTCGAGGGCGGCGGCCAGGTCGGCGGCGAACCGTTCGGCGAACCGCGCCGGCACCGGGCCGAGCACCAGCTCCGCGGGTTCCGCGTGCACCGCGTCGGCCAGCCGGGCGGCCATCACCTGGACGTCGCGGACCGGACCGAGCTGCGCGCCCAGCCAGCGCAGCTCCGCCCGCACCTGCTCGCTCTCCGCGCGGTCCCAGAGGCCCCGGAAGGTCCGCAGCGTGGAGCGGAGCCGGCGGACGGCCACCCGCATGTCGTGCACGGCGTCCTCGTCGCCGCCGAGCGCGCCGGCGTGGTGCCCGACCAGCGTGTCGCGTTGGGCGGTGAGGTAGTCGACCACCGGCGCGGCCCCCGGGCCGGAGGGTGCCGAACGGGTGGCGGCGAGCCGGCCGCCCAGCGCGCGGTGCGACTTCGAGACCGGGACGGCCCGGGCGCCGGCCCCGCGCAGCCGGTCGTCCACCGCGTCGAGCAGCGCCTCGTCGCCCTCGACAAGCTCGACCTCCAGCTCGTGCCAGGCCTGCCGCTCGCCGCTCACCAGGTCCTCGGCGTGGACGTCGTCCTCGGCCACCTCGGCCAGCGGGCGGCCGGCCGCGTCGAGCAGGCGGCGTTCCCGGCGGCGGGTGACGACCCGCGCGGCCGGGGCGACCGGCCGGCCACGGGACGCGCCGCGGAAGAGCGCCACCAGTTCGGGCGGCGGGTCGGCGTCCTCCGGCCCGGCCGGGAACTGGTGCTCGGTGCGCGCGCCGCCGACCGCGCCCACCTTGAGGTGCCAGCCCGCGTCGTGCCCGCCGGTCCGCCGCCGCAGCGCGTAGCCGCTGCGCGCCAGCCGGAGGTCGGCGGTGTCCCAGTAGACCGCGTCCAGGTCGAGGGCGGTGGCGTCGGACGTCGTCGTGACGCCACCGCACCCCGTCAGGTCGGGCAGCCGGAATCCCTCGTCGCCGGAGTACTTGCGTTCGCGTTCCACGACGGTCGCCATGGCGCCTCCCGTACCCGGCTTCTGTTGCGGGGAACCGGCCTCAGTTCAGGCGTTCGAGCACCATGGCCATGCCCTGGCCGCCGCCGACGCACATGGTCTCCAGACCGATGGTCCCGTCGTGCCACTCCAGCGCGTTGAGCAGGGTGCCGGTGATCCGCGCGCCGGTCATGCCGAACGGGTGGCCGACGGCGATCGCGCCGCCCATCACGTTCAGCTTCTCCTCGGGGATGCCGAGCTGCCGGTACGACGGGATCACCTGGGCGGCGAACGCCTCGTTGATCTCGACCAGGTCGACGTCGTCGATGGTCATGCCGGCCCGCTTCAGCGCCTGCCTGGACGCCTCGACCGGGCCCAGGCCCATGATCTCGGGCGACAGCGCGGTGACGCCGGTGGAGACGATCCGGGCCAGCGGGGTGAGCCCCAGCTCCTGGGCCCGCTGCGCACTCATGATCACCACGGCGGCCGCCCCGTCGTTGAGCGGACAGCAGTTGCCGGCGGTGATCCGGCCGTCCGGGCGGAAGACCGGCTTCAGGCCGGCCACGGCCTCCAGCGTCACGCCGGGGCGCGGGCCGTCGTCGGTGCTCACCACGGTGCCGTCCGGCGTGGTGACCGGGGTGATCTCGCGGGCCCAGAAGCCGTCCGCGATCGCCTTCTCGGCCAGGTTCTGGCTGCGGACGCCGAACGCGTCCATGTCCTCGCGGGTGACGTCGTGGACCTGGGCGAGGTTCTCCGCGGTCTGCCCCATGGTCAGGTAGATGTCGGGGAGCTGGCCGGCCTCGCGCGGGTCGGTCCACACCTCGGCGCCGCCCTGGGCCCGGGCCTTCGAGCGCTCGCGCGCCTCGGCGAATCGCGGGTTCTCCCAGCCGCCGCCGACCAGCGCCTGCGCCTCCGGCGGGAGGGTGTCCGAGTTGCCCCGCGCGTACCGGGAGACGGTCTCGACGCCGGCGGAGATGAAGACGTCGCCCTCGCCCGCCCGGATCGCGTGCATGGCCATGCGGGTGGTCTGCAGCGAGGAGGCGCAGTAGCGGGTCAGCGTGGCGCCGGGCAGGCCGTCCAGGCCCAGCAGGGTGGCGACCACCCGGGCCATGTTGAAGCCCTGCTCGCCACCGGGCAGGCCGCAGCCCAGGTAGAGGTCGTCGATGGTGGTGGGATCGAGCGCCGGGACCTTGTCGAGGGCGGCCTGGACGATCGTGGCGGCGAGGTCGTCCGGGCGGACCTCCCGCAGGGAACCCTTGAACGCGCGGCCGATGGGGGACCGGGCGGTGGCGACGATGACGGCGTCGCGGGGCGACTCAATCGGCATGAACCAACGTTAACCCGCCGGTAACTTGTGGCGGAAGCCGCGCGGCGGGCGGGAAATGTCACCCCGCCGGGGCTCAGTGGTGGTGCCGGTAGGCGACCGCGGCGGCCGCCTCGACCGCCGGCAGCAGGGCGTGCGCCCAGACCCGGTAGCCGTCGGCGGAGGGGTGGAAGCCGTCGTGGCAGAGGGTGCCGGCGTCCGCCCGGAACACCGGGCCGGTCTCGGTGGCCAGGTCGACGACGCTGCCCCCGGCGTCGAGCACGGCGCCCGTCTGGGCGCGGGCCATCCGCCGCCCGGCCCAGCCGAGCACCTGCCGCAGCGGGGACGCGACCGCGCGGACCGCGCCGAGGTCGGGGCAGGTGCCCACGACCACCTCGACGTGCGCCTCGCGCAGCCGGCGCACCGCCGAGCCGAGGTAGGCCGCCGCGTCGGCCGGGCGGGCCAGCCCGGTGGCGTCGTTCGCCCCGATCAGGATCACCGCCACGTCGGGCCGCTCGCCGAGCAGCGCCCGGGCCACCTGGGTGGCCAGGTCGGTGGAGCGGGAGCCGGAGACCCCGACGCTGGACAGGTGCACCCGCCGGCCGGCGGGCGCCTCGCTCAGCAGTTGGGCGAGCTGGCCGCCGATGGTCTCCTCGAAGCGGTCGACGCCGACGCCGAGCGCCGACGAGTCGCCGAGCAGCACCAGCCGCAGCGGCGGGGCGTCCGCCCGGCCGACCGTGGCGCGCAGCGCGAGACCCAGCTCGGGCTGGGCGTATTCCCGGCTCCGGGCGGCGATGGCCTGGCCGGCGAGGACCACCGCCCCGCCCACCGTGCCGGCGAGCAGGGAGAGCGCGGCGGCCCGACCAAGCCGGACCGCGAGCTCGTTACGCTCGGTCACCACGACGCCTCCCCAGCTCCCCTGACCCGCGGGCGGGTCTGCTCCTGGCGAACGGCGTCGACATGAGCATGGCACACGTTGTGCCTGCTGATGATGCCTCCGCCGCCCCGCTCACGCCAGCCCCTCCACCTGGGCCGGATCGGCGGCGGCACCGGGCTGCGGCACCGCGCCGACGCCGAAGAAGGCCCGCCGCCGAAGCTGCGCCCATCGTCCACCGGGCCCGCGCTCGCGGCCGCGAACCTGGGCGGCGCTGACCTCGGTGCCGGCGTGCCGGGCGGCCTCCTGGGCCGCCTCGGGGAGCGACCGTACGCCTTCCGCGTGGGCGAGCGAAGGCCGGCGTTCCTGGCCGGCGCCCAACGCGGAGAGCACGGTCGGTAGCAGCGCCGCCGCGGCCACCGCGTACCCCTCGGCGGACGGGTGGAACCGGTCCCAGGCGAACATGCGGGTCGGCTCGGCGGCGAACCGCGGGCCCAGCAGGTCGCCCAGCGAGACCGTCCAGCCGCCCGCCTCCACCACAGCCATCGTCTGGGCGGCGGCGAGCTGGCGGCTCCAGCGCCGGGCCAGCCAGCGCAGCGGCGGCTGGATCGGCCGGATCGCGCCCAGGTCGGGGCAGGTGCCGACGACCACCTCGCAGCCGGCGGCCCGCAGCGTGCGGACCGCGTCGACCAGGTAGCGCACGGCCACCGAGAGCGGGGTGCGGTTGGTGACGTCGTTGCCGCCGACCAGGACGACCGCGATGTCCGGTTCGACCTCCAGGGCCGACTCGACCTGCGGCCTGAGCCCGGCCGACAGGGCGCCCACCACGGCGAACCGGTGCAGCCGGACCGGCCGGTGCAACCGGCGGGACAGCCCGGTGGCGAGCAGCGCGCCGGGGGTCTCGCGGCGGCGGTGCACGCCGTAGCCGGCGGCCGAGGAGTCACCGAGGATCACCATGGTGACCGGCGGGCCGGGAAGCTTCGCGCCGTAGACGCCGTCGCAGCGCGGCGGGGGCGCCTCGGCCATGGGGATGGTGCGCCGGGCCTGGCGGGCCTGCCCGAGCAGCACCCCGCCCGTGACGACGGTGGCCGCCACCGTGGCGCCCGTGCCGATCGCCGTCACGCGGGCGATCCGCCGGGCGCGCTGCCAGCCGCCGTGCGCGACGGAACCAGCGTCCCCCATGCACCGACATTATCGCGCCACCACGACACCCGCTCTCCGCGTGATCGTCATGGCTGGGACGGGACCGTTCCGGGTACCGGTAGGGCAGGGGCGGGCTTGCACCGGGACCGCACCCTGGTCGAGCGGAGAGGGGCGAGGAGATGGGGAAGACGTTGAAACGGAGCGCGGCCTTCACGGCGCTGGCCCGGGCGCTGGCCGCCGGAGCGCGGGGTGGCCCGTCGCTGGGCGCCCGGTTGGCGGCGCTGCCGCGGATGATCCGGGCCACCGCCCGGGGCGAGTACGACGGCGGCCTGCGGCTGGCCCTGATGGCCGGCGCCACGGCGTACATCGTCTCGCCGATCGACCTGCTGCCGGAGATCCCGCTGGCGATCTTCGGCCTGGCCGACGACGCCGTCATGGTCACCTGGCTGGCCGGCAGCGTGCTCGCCGAGACCGAGCGCTTCCTGGAGTGGGAGGCACGTCGCAGGTCCGTCATCCCGGGGCATGTGGCGCCCTGACGGCACGTACCCTGGGCGACGAACTGACGACTTTCCGGCCGCCCCACGACGGCGGCGCAACGAAGGGCACAACGAGGTGCAGTACTACGACAACGTGGTCGAGCTGATCGGCAACACCCCGCTGGTACGCCTGCGCAACGTCACCGAGGGCATCCAGGCGACCGTGCTGGCGAAGGTGGAATACGTCAACCCGGGCGGCTCGGTCAAGGACCGGATCGCGCTGCGCATGGTCGAGGACGCCGAGAAGGCCGGCCTGCTCCAGCCGGGCGGCACGATCGTCGAGCCGACCAGCGGCAACACCGGCGTCGGGCTGGCCCTCGTCGCCCAGCTCAAGGGCTACAAGTGCGTCTTCGTCTGCCCCGACAAGGTCAGCCAGGACAAGCAGGACGTGCTGCGGGCGTACGGCGCCGAGGTCGTGGTCTGCCCGACCGCCGTGGCGCCGGAGGACCCGCGCTCCTACTACAACGTCTCCGACCGGCTGACCCGGGAGATCCCCGGCGCCTGGAAGCCCAACCAGTACAGCAACCCGGCCAACCCGCGCTCGCACTACGAGACCACCGGGCCGGAGATCTGGCAGCAGACCGAGGGGCGGCTCACCCACTTCGTGGCGGGCGTCGGCACCGGCGGCACCATCTCCGGCATCGGCCGCTACCTGAAGGAGGCGTCCGAGGGGCGGGTCCGGGTGGTCGGCGCGGACCCGGAGGGTTCGGTCTACTCCGGCGGCACCGGCCGGCCCTACCTGGTCGAGGGCGTCGGCGAGGACTTCTGGCCGGAGACCTACGACCGGTCCGTGGCCGACGAGATCGTCGAGGTGTCCGACAAGCAGTCCTTCGAGATGACCCGGCGGCTGGCCCGCGAGGAGGGGCTGCTGGTCGGCGGCTCCTGCGGCATGGCCGTGGTGGCCGCCCTGGAGGTGGCCCGCAAGGCCGGCCCGGACGACGTGGTCGTGGTGCTGCTGCCGGACAGCGGCAAGGGCTACCTGTCGAAGATCTTCAACGACAGCTGGATGGCCCGCTACGGCTTCCTCGACAACTCGGGCACCGAGCCGACCGTGGCCGAGGCGCTCGCCAACAAGCCGGGCGGCCTGCCCGAGCTGGTGCACGTCCACCCGACCGAGACGGTCCGCGACGCGATCGACTACATGCGGGAATACGGCGTCTCCCAGCTCCCGGTGCTCAAGGCCGAGCCGCCCGTGGTGACCGGCGAGGTGGCCGGCTCGATCGCCGAGAAGGACCTGCTCGACGCGCTCTTCACCGGCCAGGCCCACCTGCACGACACCATCGAGCGGCACATGACCGACCCGCTGCCCATGATCGGTGGCGGCCAGCCGGTGAGCGAGGCGGTCGGGCTGCTGGAGAAGGCCGACGCCGCGCTGGTGCTGGTCGACGGCAAGCCCAAGGGCGTGCTGACCCGCCAGGACCTGCTCGCCCACCTCGGCGCCCGCTGACCCACGTCGACACGAGGGCCGCACCCCCGGCGGGTGCGGCCCTCGTTCGCGTCAGCGGCTCAGCTCGGTCGGGACGGCCACCACGTCCACGTACGCGCCCTTGCGCAGCACGGTGACCGGCAGGCGGGCGCCGATCGCCGGGCCGAGCATCAACCGTTGCAGGCCCTGGCCGTCCTGCACGGGCCGGCCGCCGGCCGCCACGATGATGTCGCCGAGGTAGAGCCCGGCCGTTCCGGCCGGACTGCCCGGCACCACCTCGACCACGCGCAGCCCGCGCCGCTGCCCGGTCCGGGCGGTGATCTCCGGTGGCAGCGGCACCGGCACGCCGGCCACGCCGAGCCAGGCCCGGCGGACCCGGCCGTCGGCGGTGAGGTCCGCGATGATCTGCCGGGTGGTGGCGTTGACCGGCACGGCCAGCCCGAGGCCGTACCCGGCGACCGCGGTGTTGACCCCGACCACCCGGCCGGCCGAGTCGGCCAGCGCGCCGCCCGAGTTGCCCGGGTTGAGTGCCGCGTCGGTCTGGATGACGTCCTCGATGAGCCGGGTGACCCGCCCGTCCCGGGCCGGCAGCGACCGGCCCAGCCCGGAGACCACCCCGGCGGTGACCGACCCGGCCAGCCCCATCGGGTTGCCGACGGCGACCACCAGCTGGCCGATCCGCAGCCGGTCCGCGTCGCCCAGCTCCACGGGCTCGATGGTCGCCCGTTCCGCCCGCAGCACGGCCAGGTCGGAGAGCGGGTCGGCGCCCACCACCCGGAACCCGGTCTCAGTGCCGTCGCCGAAGGCGGCCGACCCGTCCCGGGCGCCCTGCACCACGTGGGCGCTGGTGAGCAGCAGCCCGTCCGGGCCGATCACCACGGCCGAACCGGCGCCGGCGCCGCGCGCGGTCCGCACCGCCAGGGCGGCCACGCTGGGCAGCACCCGGGCGGCCACGCCGCTCACCACCCGGGAGTACGCGTCGAGCGCGGCGTCCTCGGCCCGCTCGGTGTGCTCGGTGTCCATGCCGATCCCAACGCGCCCACATCGACGCCCATGCCCCGATCCGCTCAGAGCGAACGGCAATAGCGGAGCTGGGGGACGAGGGCGGTGCCGATGACGTCGTCGCGCTGCTCGCCCGTGGCGGTCCAGCCGCCGCGCTCGTAGAACCGGCGGGCGGTCGCGTTCTCCCGGAGCACCCAGAGCACCGCCCGGGACCAGCCGCGGGCCCGCATGGCGTCGAGGGCGTCCACCATCAGCGCCCGCCCGGTGCCCCGCCCCCGCTCCGCCGGCTCCAGGTGGATGGCGTTGAGCAGGCCGGTGGCCGGATCGCCCTCGTCGTCGGGCCCCAGATAGCTGAAGCCGACGAGCCGGCCGTCCCGCTCGACCACGGTCATCCGGTGGTCCGCGCGCTCCCAGGTCACCCGCTCGATCCAGTACCGGCCCATCGCCTCCGGGGTCGGATCGGCCAGCGCCTCCGCGGCCAGGAACGACGAGTACGCCGCGACCCGGGACCGCTGGTGCAGGGCGCCGACCGCCATGAGATCGGCCTCGGTGGCCGGGCGCAGGGAGATCGTCATCAGGCCGAGGCTACCCGCCGGGGCGGCACCTGCACCGTCATCAGGTCCTCGGCGATCACCAGCTCCCCGGCGAAGTGCTCGCGGGCCTCGTCGGCGAAGCGGCGCGGGTCCGCGTACCGCTGGGAGAAGTGGGTGAGCACGAGCGTGCGTACCCCCGACTCGGCCGCCACCCGCGCGGCCTGACCGGCGGTGAGGTGCCCGGCCTCGGCGGCGAGGGCGGCCTCGGACTCCAGGAAGGTCGACTCGATGACCAGCAGGTCGGCGTGCTCGGCCAGGGCCCACACCCCGTCGCAGAGGCCGGTGTCCATCACGAAGGCGAACCGCTGCCCCGGCCGGGTCACGCTCACCTCCTCCCGGGTGACGCGGCGCCCGTCCAGGTCCAGGTGGCCGTCGCGGAGGAGTTGCCCGACCGCCGGGCCGGCGATGCCGTACGCGGACAGCTTCTCCGGCAGCATCCGGCAGCCGTCCGGCTCGACGAGCCGGTAGCCGTACGTCTCGATGGGGTGCCGCAGCCGGCGGGCCTCCAGCGTGCCGATGCCCAGCGTGATCCGCTGCCCGTCCGCCTCGACCGGCTCGACGGCCAGCTCGGCGGTCTCGTAGAAGCTCGACGCGTGCCGCAGCCGGGCGAAGTACTCGGCGCCCCCGGCGGGGAAGTGCACGGCCACCGGGCGGGGGACCCGGTCCAGGGAGAGCCGCTGGATCATGCCGGGCAGGCCCAGGCAGTGGTCGCCGTGGAAGTGGGTGACGCAGATCCGGGTCAGGTCGGTGGCGGAGATCCCGGTGTGCAGCATCTGCCGCTGGCTGCCCTCGCCGGGGTCGAAGAGGAGCACCTCGTCGTCCCAGCGCAGCAGGTAGCCGTTGTGGTTGCGCTGCCGGGTGGGCGCCTGGCTGGCCGTACCGAGGATCACCAGCTCGCGCATCGACACGCGGGGCCTCCCAGACATGAAGCGACCCCCGGGGCTTCCGCGCTCGCGCGCGGGCCGGCTGGACTGGGCCGGCACCCCGGGGGTCGGGTGGCTGTCGTGGTTTCGCCGCACCGCTGCCACACGGTCTCGACGATGGTGCCTTGCTGCCCGCCTCGCGGCGGACGGGATTTCACTGTCGAGGACAGCGGCTAGCGGACAGCCACCTCACGAGTCCGATTGCTATACAAGTCTGGACCACCTCCTTTCCCGTGTACCGCCACGCTATCGACTTCCCGTCGCGCTCGGCAACGGATTTGGATCACAGCCCGACGGGGAATCCCGAGCGCCGGCCGATCACTCCACGCCGATGGGGCCCTCTCGCGGACCCTCCTCGGAGGCGGGCTGGACGGCCAGCGACGGGAAATCGGCCAGGTCGCCCTCGGGCTCGGCGTCCCACTCGGGGAACACCAGCGGCTTCTGCAGGTAGAGGCAGAGCAGTTGGGCGAGATGCCGCAGCCCGTCCAGGTGGGTGCGCTCGTGCCCGTGGGTGGCGTCCACGCCGAAGCCGAGCAGCGCCACCCGGGCGTGGGCGCCCGCCTCGACCGCCGCCGCCACGTCCGAGCGGTAGTAGTCGAAGACGTCCCGGACCAGGTGGACGCCGTGCTCCCGGGCGATCGCGGCGAGGTGCCGGGTGAGGTGGTAGTCGAACGGGCCCACCCCGTCGCCCATGGCCAGGGTGGCCGCGTCCTCCCGGGACTGCTGGCCGGGCGCGACCACCGCGGCGTCCACCGAGACGATCTCCGCGACGTCGGGGTCGAGGCCGTGGCTGGCCCCGTGCCCGATCTCCTCGGTGACCGTGACCAGCAGGTGCGCGGTGACCGCCGGGGTGACGCCCGCGTCGACCATCGCCTTGAACGCGGTCAGCACCGCGGCCACCCCGGCCTTGTCGTCCAGGTGCCGGGACCTGACGTACCCGCTCGGGGTGATCGTCGGGTTGGCGAGCAGCGCGACGAAATCTCCGGCGTCGACGCCGAGCGCCCGGAGCCCGGCCTCGTCGGTGACCGGCTCGTCGACCCGGACCTCGATCAGCTCCCAGCCGACGCCCTGGAGGTCGACGCCCTCGTTGTAGCGGTGCCCGCTGGCCTTCAGCGGCAGCACCTGGCCGGTGACCACCCGGTCCAGGTCGTCGGTGAAGATCCGCACGTGGGCGCCCTCGGCGAAGCGGGCGCTGTGCGTGCCGATCGGCTTCACCTCCAGCCGGCCGTTCTCCTTCAGCCGCTTCACCATGCCGCCGATGGTGTCGGTGTGCACCACGATGGCCCGGTCGGCGCCGGTCGACCGCGGCCCCGGCAGGGACGCGCTGAGCGCCCCGCGCCGGGTCAGCGTCGAGCCGATGCCGAGCGCCGAGAGCCGCTCGCCCACGTACTGCTGCACGTGGTCGGTACGCCCCGACGGGCTGGGGATCTCCAGCAGCTCCACCAGCACCTGGCGCAGGTAGTCGAGGTCGAGCTCCAGCGGCTTCGGGCTCACGCGGCCCCTCCCGCCCCGGCCGGCGACCAGAGCCGCTGCGGCGCCCGGGTGCCGGGGAAGAGCAGGTCGACGAAGCGCTCGGCGGTCGGCTGCGGCTCGTGGTTGGCCAGCCCGGGCCGCTCGTTCGCCTCGATGAACACGTGCTCCGGCCGGTCGGCGGCGGGGACCAGCAGGTCCAGCCCGGTGACCGGGATGTCCAGCGCCCGGCTGGCCGTCACGCACGCCTCGGCGATGGCCGGGTGCAGCTCGGCGGTCACGTCGTGGATCGTGCCCCCGGTGTGCAGGTTCGCGGTCCGCCGGACGGCCAGGACCTGCCCCTCGGGGAGCACGTCGTGCATCCGGTGGCCGGCCTCGGCCACCACCTCGCGGGTCATGTCGTCGATCGGGATCCGGGACTCGCCGCCGGTGGCCGCCGCGCGGCGGCGGCTCTGCCGCTCGATCAGCTCGGTGACGTCGTGCACCCCGTCCCCGGTGATCTGCGCGGGCCGGCGGACCGCCGCGGCCACCACCTCGTGGTCGATGACGATCACCCGCAGGTCCTCGCCCTCCCGCAGCTCCTCGATCAGCACGTCCGGGCAGAACCGGCGGGCCAGCTCGACGGCGGCGGTCAGCGCCTCCGGCGTGCGGACCCCGACCGTGATGCCGTTGCCCTGCTCGCCCCGGGCCGGCTTGACCACGACCGGGCCGACGTCGGCAAGGAAGGCCAGGTCGTCGGCGTCGCCCGTGGCGGTCCGGCCGCGCGGCACCGACAGGCCCGCCTCGGTGAGGATGCGCCGGGTGACCCGCTTGTCGTCGCAGCGGCTCATCGCCACCGCCGAGGTCAGCTCGGAGAGCGACTCGCGGGTGTGCACGGTCCGGCCGCCGCTGCTCAGCCGCAGCTCACCCCAGCGCGGATCGGTCACCTCCACCCGGATGCCGCGCCGCATGGCCTCGTCCGCGACGATCTTCGCGTACGGGTTCAGCTCGTCGTAGCCCGCCGGCATGGCGGGCAGGAACAGCCGTTCGTTGATCGGGTTCTTCCGCTTCACGCAGAGCGTCCCGGTGCGGTGGAAGCCGAGCCGCTCGTAGAGCCGGATCGCCCCCGAGTTCTCGGCCAGCACCGACAGGTCGACGTACGCCCGGCCCCGCGTGTCGAGCCGGTCGGCCAGCGCGGTGAGCAGCGCCTGGCCGGTGCCGGGCGGGGCGGTGTTGAAGTCCACGGTCAGGCACCAGAGGCTCGCGCCGTTCTCCGGGTCGCCGAAGACCGCGACGTGGTCCACCCCGGTGATGGTGCCGACCACCTCGCCGGTGGCGTCCTCGGCGACCAGGTGCAGGAACCGGTCGGTGGCGGCGTTGTCGACCAGCACCTCCACCGGCGCGGTGACCATGCCGTTGCGGGCGTAGATCCGGTTCACCGCGTCCGCGTCGTCGGCGTCGCGCAGCGGCCGGACGGCCAGGCCGGGGATCTCGACGCTCTCGGTGGCGGCCGGCCGCCGCTCGCCCAGCGGCAGCCGGTAGGTCAGCGACGGGTCGATGAACAGCTCGTCGGGGAGGCGGGAGACCAGCACGTGCGGGTCGCGCAGGTAGATGCAGATGTCCCGGGCGCCGACCGCCTCGGAGCGCAGCACGTCGGCGACCTCGACCTGCTCGGCGAAGGTCTGCCCGAAGACCAGCCGGCCCCAGCCGCAGTCCAGCACCACGCCGGACCCGTCGCCGGGCTCCTGGCGCGGCTCCGGTGTGCCGGGCGCCACCGGGTCGCCGCCCGGGCCGACCCGCTCCCGGCGCCGGCCCAGCACCCGTTCCCGATCGGTACGCGCGGCTCCCGTCGCGAGGGTGTCGGTCACGGTCAGTCGATTCCGTGGCTCTGGAGCCACATTTCCAGGAGTCCCAGCTGCCACAGCTTGTTTCCGTTCAACGGGGTCAGTTCGGCATTCGGGTCGGCGAGCAGCGCGTCGACGTAGTCGGCGCGGAACAGGTCGCGGCGGCGGGCCTCGGGCGCGGTGAGCGCGTCGCGTACCCGGTCGAGGAGCTTGTCCTCCAGGTGCGTGAGGCCCGGGACCGGGAAGTAGCCCTTCGGCCGGTCGATGACCTCGTGCGGCAGGACCCGCCGGCCGATCTCCTTGAGCACGCCCTTGCCGCCCTGGGCCAGCTTCAGCTCCGGCGGGCAGCTCGCGGCCAGCTCGACGAACTCGTGGTCGAGGAACGGCACCCGGGCCTCCAGCCCGTGGGCCATGGTCATGTTGTCGACCCGCTTCACCGGGTCGTCGGTGAGCATGACCTGCGTGTCGATGCGCAGGCCGGCGTCCACGGCGGTCTGCGCCCCGGGCCGGCCGAGGTGCGCGGCCACGAACTCCCGCGCCGGGTCGCCGTCGGCCAGCCACGCCGGGTTGAGCACCCGGGCCAGGCCGGCCGCGTCGCGGTCGAAGAACGCCGACGCGTACGTGTCGAGGGCCCGGTCCCGGTCGACACCGGCCAGCGGCGGGTACCAGTGGTAGCCGCCCAGGATCTCGTCCGCGCCCTGACCGGACTGGACCACCTTGACGTGCCGGGCGACCTCCTGGCTGAGCAGCCAGAACGCCACGCAGTCGTGGCTGACCATGGGTTCGCTCATGGCGGCGACGGCGGCCTCCAGCGGCGGCAGCAGGTCGCCGGTGGGCACCCGGATCTGGTGGTGGTCCGTGCCGAAGGTCTTCGCGACCAGGTCGGAGTAGACGAACTCGTCGCCCTCCCGGCCGCCCACCGCGTCGAAGCCGATGGAGAAGGTGGACAGCCCCGACTGCCCCTCGCCGGCCAGCAGCGCGACCACCAGGCTGGAGTCGAGGCCGCCGGAGAGCAGCACGCCCACCGGCACGTCGGCCACCATGCGGCGGCGGACGGCGGTGGTCAGCGACTCCAGCAGGGCGTCCTGCCAGTCCCGCTCGGACCAGCCGGCCCGCTCGGCGGCGCGGGTGAAGGCCGGATCCCAGTAGACCCGGTCGCGGGTGGTGCCGTCCGGCTCGTACACCCGGACCGTGGCCGGGGGGAGCTTGGCGACGCCGCGCAGGATGGTCCGCGGCGGCGGCACGATGCTGTGGAAGCTCAGGTAGTGGGCGAGCGCCACCGGGTCGATGCCGGTGTCGACGCCGCCGCCGGCGAGCAGCGCCGGCAGGGTCGAGGCGAAGCGCACCACGCCGGGGCTCTCGGCCAGGTAGAGCGGCTTGATGCCGAGCCGGTCCCGGGCCAGCACCAGGCGGCCGGTGTCCCGCTCGCTGATCGCCACCGCGAACATGCCGACCAGGTGGTCGACGAAGTCGAGCCCCCACTCGGCGTACGCCTTGACGACGACCTCGCTGTCGCCGGCCGAGAAGAAGCGGTGCCCCCGGGCCTGCAACTCCTCGCGCAGCTCGCGGTAGTTGTAGATGCAGCCGTTGAAGACGCCCGTCAGGCCGGCGGCGGCGTCCACGATCGGTTGGCCGCTGGCCGCGGACAGGTCGATGATCTTCAAGCGTCGGTGTCCGAGCGCTGTCTGTCCCTGGGACCAGACACCACTGTCGTCGGGCCCTCGGTCACTCATCGTGGCCGCCATCCGCTCCACGGCCGACACGTCGGCCCGGGAACCGTCACGGCGGAACTCTCCCGCTAGTCCGCACATGCGGGCCCATGCTGCCAGAGGTTGGTGCAGTTTGCCTGTTGAGACGATGACAGTCGTGTGACGGCTCGCTATCATGCGCCGCTACGTATGGTAGCCACCGTCTCGGACCGGCGGTTCCTGTCCCCCGGGCGACCGATGCCGGAAATGTGCCGGGCCCGCGGTGTGAAAAACACCGCAGGCCCGGAAACGGATCCGGGTCGCTCAGCCGGCGGTGCGGGCCACGCCGACCGGGCAGCTCAGCCCGTTGGGGCCGTGGTTGCAGTACCCGTTCGGGTTCTTGGTCGGCGCGAGGTACTGCTGGTGGTAGTCCTCGGCGAAGTAGTAGTCGCCGAGGCGGGCGATCTCCGTGGTGATCTCACCCTTGCCGGCCCGCGCCACGATCGGCGCGAAGGCGTCCCGCGAGGCCCGCGCGGTGGCCAACTGCTCGTCGGTGCTGGCGTAGATCGCCGACCGGTACTGCGTGCCGACGTCGTTGCCCTGGCGCATGCCCTGGGTCGGGTCGTGGTTCTCCCAGAAGACCTTGAGCAGGTCCTCGTAGCTGATCCTCGACGGGTCGTAGACCACCTGGACCACCTCGGCGTGCCCGGTCATCCCCGAGCAGACCTCCTCGTACGTCGGGTTGGTGGTGTAGCCACCCGCGTAGCCGGCCGACGTGGTGATGACGCCGGGGAGGGTCCAGAACAGCCGCTCGGCGCCCCAGAAACAGCCCATCCCGAAGACGGCGACCTGGGCGCCCTCGGGGAAGGGGCCCTTCAGCGAGGACGGCAGCACCTCGTGCCGGTCTGCGATCGGCATCGCGATCGGACGGCCCGGCAGGGCCCGGTCGGGAGAGATCATCTCGGCCTTGATGCGGCGAAGGAACACGGTGGGACTCCTCTCGTGGCTTTCCCAGCGTGTGCAACAGCGCCGGACCCCGGTTCCTTACCCCGAGGTTCCGGCCTCAGGCGAGCGCGGCGGCGACCCGGCCCGCGAAGTCCTCGGCGTCCGCGTCGTCGGCGTAGCGGGTCCGCGGCCAGAAGAAGCCGCGCAGCCCGTCGCCCTTCGTCCGGGGCACGACATGGGTGTGCAGGTGGGGGACCGACTGGGACACCTTGTTGTTCATGGCCACGAACGTCCCACCGGACCCCAGACCGGCCTCCACGGCCACGGCGAGCCGCTGCACCAGCCGGAAGTAGCCGGGCAGCGCGTCGGCCGGCAGGTCGGCCAGGGTGACCAGGTGGGTGCGCGGCACCACCAGCACGTGCCCCTTGAACACCGGCCGGGTGTCCAGGAAGGCCACCCCGTCCGCCTCGTCGGCGACCCGGAACGCCGGCACCTCGCCCGCCACGATCCCGCAGAACACGCACCCGCTCACCCCGCCAGGCTAGGCGCTGCCCCGCGGTCTTGCCCGTTCCGCGCGCCGATCTTGGCGACCTGCCGTTCGCGTGGAACGGCAACTCTCCAAGATCCACATCAAGGGATGGCGCGGGCACCGGGCGGGTTACACGCGGTGGGACGCCGCGGGCGGACTAACGTCTCGGGAATGAGTCACGGCTTCGAGACGCTCGCCATCCACGCCGGTCAGGACCCGGAGGCCCGCACCGGCGCGGTGATCCCGCCGATCTATCAGACCAGCACCTACGCCCAGGACGCCGTCGGCGCGCCCCGGGAGGGCTACGAGTACAGCCGCTCGGGCAACCCGACCCGGGACGCGCTCCAGGAGTGCCTGGCGGCACTGGAGGGCGGGCCCGTGGGGCTCGCCTTCGCCAGCGGCCTGGCCGCCGAGGACGCCCTGCTGCGGACCGTCTGCAAGCCGGGCGACCACGTGGTGATCCCGGACGACGCGTACGGCGGCACCTACCGGCTGTTCGCCAAGGTGGCCGAGCGCTGGGGGCTGGCGTACACCCCGGCGAAGGTCTCCGACCCGGACGCCGTCCGCGCCGCGATCCGTCCCGGCGCCACCCGGATCATCTGGGTGGAGACGCCGACCAACCCGCTGCTCGGCATCGCGGACATCGCCGCGCTGGCCGCCGTCGCGCACGAGGCCGACGCGCTGCTGGTGGTCGACAACACCTTCGCCTCGCCGTACCTCCAGCAGCCGATCGCGTTCGGCGCGGACGTGGTGGTGCACTCCACCACCAAGTACATCGGGGGACACTCCGACGTGGTCGGTGGCGCCCTGATCGCGGCCGACCGGGCGCTCGGCGAGGAACTGCGCTACCACCAGAACGCGATGGGCGCCGTGAACGGCCCGTTCGACGCGTGGCTCACCCTGCGCGGCATCAAGACCCTCGGGGTACGGATGGACCGGCACTGCGACAACGCCGAGCGGATCGCCGCCTACCTGGACGGTCACGCCAAGGTCGCGCAGGTCATCTACCCGGGCCTGCCCGCGCACCCGGGTCACGAGGTGGCCGCCAAGCAGATGCGCCGGTTCGGCGGGATGATCTCCTTCCGCGCGGCGGGCGGCGAGGAGCACGCCGTGGAGATCTGCAACCGGGCGAAGCTCTTCGTGCTCGCCGAGTCGCTCGGCGGGGTCGAATCCCTGATCGAGCACCCGGGACGCATGACACACGCGAGCGCTGCCGGCTCGCCGCTTGAAGTTCCCGGCGATCTCGTGCGACTGTCTGTCGGCATCGAGACGGTCGACGACCTGCTCGCCGATCTGGAGCAGGCGCTGGGCTGACCGCTGGCTGGGGAGGATGGCCGTGCAGGACATCATGCCGACGACCTGGGTGGGGGCGACCGCCAAGCAGATCGCCCGGGGCGTACGCCGGGGTGACGTGTCCGCCACCCAGGTCGTGGCCGACCACCTCGACCACATCGCCCGGGCCGACGCCGAGCTGGCCGCGTTCCGCTCGGTACGCGGCGGCGAGGCGATCGTCGAGGCCGAGAAGGTCGACGAGCAGGAGGACCTGGCCAACCTCCCCCTGGCCGGCGTGCCGGTGGCGGTCAAGGAGAACACCCCGGTGGCCGGCCTGCCGACGTGGAACGGGTCGGCCGCCGTGCGTACCCCCGTGGCGGAGGCCGACCACGAGGTGGTCCGCCGGCTGCGCGGCGCGGGCGCGGTGATCCTCGGGGTGACCCGGATGCCGGAGCTGGGCCTGTGGGCCCTCACCGACGACGAGACCGGGGTGACCCGCAACCCCTGGGACCCGGCGCGGACCCCGGGCGGCTCCTCGGGCGGTGCGGCCGCCGCGGTGGCGGCCGGGCTGGTGCCGATCGCGCACGGCAACGACGGCCTCGGGTCGATCCGCATTCCGGCCGCCTGCTGCGGGCTGGTCGGGCTCAAGCCCGGCCGGGGCGTGGTGCCCTGCCAGCTCGGCGCGGACGACTGGTTCGGCCTCACCGAGCACGGCATGCTGACCGGCACGGTGGCCGACGCGGTGGTCGGTTTCTCGGTGCTGGCCGGGCGCCGCCCGGACAAGCTGGTCCCGCCGCCGCGGCTGCGGGTGGGCGTCTCGCTGCGCTCCCCGGTGCGCGGCGTCTCGCCGGACGCGCCGAACCGGGACGCGGTCGCCGCCGCCGGCCGGCTGCTCGCCGCCGCCGGGCACGACACCGTCCCGGCCGACCCGGTCTACCCGACGCGGCTCGGGCTGCAGGGCATCGCCACCTGGTTCGCCGCGGCCGCCACCGAGGTGCAGGCCGCGGGCGTGGAGCGGCGCGGGCTGCAGCGGCGCAGCCGCCGGCACGTCGCGCTCGGCGAGTGGGCGCAGCGCCGGGGGTACGTGCGCGAGGCCGACCGGGCCGCCTGGCGCGAGCGGTCGGTGAACTTCTTCGCCGACCACTCGGTCGACCTGCTGCTCACCCCGGCGCTGGCCGGCCCGCCGCCGGAGGCCGCCGGCTGGTCCGGCCGCTCCTGGCTGGCGAACATGAAGGCCAACATCCGGTACGCCCCGTACGCCGCGCCCTGGAACATCGCCGGGCTGCCGGCGATCGTGGTGCCGGTCGGCCGCCGCCCGGACGGCCTGCCGGTCGCCGTGCAGTTCGTCGGCCCGCCCGGCTCGGAGCTGCTGCTGCTCGGCGTCGCCGGCCAGTTCGAGATGCAGGCGCCGTGGCAGCGGCACGCCCCCGGCTACCCCCGGGTCGGGACGGGGTCGCCGGCCCACGCATGATCGTCTAGCGTGTGCGCGACTTCCGTACGCGACCACGGGGACGACGCCGATGCACTGCCAGACCTGCGGGGCCGACAGCCCCACCGCCGGCGCCTGCCCGCGCTGCGGCGTCTCGCCGGACCGGCCCGCGCTCTCGCCGGGGATGCGGACCTTCGCGGTCCACGGGATCGGTGTGGCCGCGGCGATCGGGGTGGGCCTGACCGCGCTGCTGTACACCCTGGTGGCGCTGGCGCCGGCCCTGCACGTCCTGCTCACCCCGCCCGGCGGGGACCCGGGCGGGCAGCCGGTGCCGCTCGCCGCCGAGGGGCTGCTCTCCGTGGCGTACGTCGTGGTCTTCCTGACCACCGCCGCCCTGGTGATGGTCTGGATGTTCCGGGCCCGGAAGAACACGGATGCCTTCCCCGGCGGCCGGAAGGTCCTGGCCGCCCACTGGGCCATCACGGGCTGGTGGGTGCCGGTGGCCAGCCTCGCTGTGCCGTGCGTGGTCATGGCCGGCATCGTCCGGGACAGCCTCGACCGGGTGTGGCTGCGTGTCCTGGTCGGCGTCTGGTGGCTGGCCTGGCTGGCGTTCGGCATCGCCGATCTGGTGACCAGCATCGCCGACGTGGATGACCGGCTACGCCGCGCCGAGCAGGGGCTGGCACCGGGTCTCGACCAGTATCGGGACGCCGCGCTGCGCAACACCCTCCCGGCGCTGGCGGTTCTCGTCGCCGCGGCCGCGCTCGTCGCTGTCGTGCTGCGGGTCTCCGCCGCACAGCAGGCCCGCATCGACGGGGCCGCGTGGCGGGCGGCCCTGCTGTCCCCCGCGATCCCGCCGCAGCCGGTCACCGGACCGTCGCCGCAGGTGCCGGGTGACCCGACCGTGGCGTCGCCGCAGGTTCCGCCGGGGCCGGGTGGCACGATCGGGGCATGACGGAACTGGTCGGTCTCGCCGACGTACAGGCCGCGCGGGAACTGCTCGCCGGCGTCACCCGCACCACCCCGCTGGAGCCGTCGCGGCCGCTCAGCGCCGCGCTGGGCGGGCCGACCTGGCTCAAGTGCGAGAACGTGCAGCGCGCCGGGTCGTACAAGGTGCGGGGCGCGTACGTGCGGATCTCCCGGCTCTCCGCCGAGGAGCGGCAACGCGGGGTGGTCGCGGCGAGCGCCGGCAACCACGCCCAGGGTGTCGCGCTCGCCGCCGGCCTGGTCGGCGCGCACGCCACCGTCTTCATGCCGGTCAACGCGCCGCTGCCGAAGGTGGCCGCCACGAAGGGGTACGGGGCCCAGGTCGAACTGGTCGGCAACACGGTGGACGAGTCGCTGGTGGCGGCGCAGACCTTCGCCGAGCGGACCGGCGCGGTGTTCATCCACCCGTTCGACCACCGGGACGTCATCGCCGGTCAGGGCACGGTGGCCCTGGAGATCCTCGAACAGTGCCCGGACGTGAAGACCATCGTGACCGGGGTGGGCGGCGGCGGGCTGATCTCCGGTCTGGCGGTGGTCGCCAAGGCGCTGCGCCCCGACGTACGCGTGATCGGGGTGCAGGCGGCGAGCGCCGCGGCCTTCCCGCCCTCGCTGAAGGCCGGCGAGCCGGTCCGGCTGCCCTTCTTCTCGACGATCGCCGACGGGATCGCGGTCGGCCGCCCCGGTGAGCTGACCTTCACCCATGTCCGCAAGCTGGTCGACGAGATCGTCACGGTCTCCGAGGAGGACATCTCCCGGGCGTTGCTGATGCTGCTGGAGCGCGGCAAGCAGGTGGTGGAGCCGGCCGGCGCGGTCGGTGTGGCGGCGCTGCTGGCCGGTGTGGTGGAGGTCCAGGCGCCGGTGGTGGCGGTGCTGTCCGGCGGCAACATCGACCCGCTGCTGATGCTGCGGGTGATCGAGCACGGCCTGGCGGCGGCGGGTCGCTACCTGCGGGTGACCGTCCGCTGCACGGACCGGCCGGGCCAGCTCGCCTCGCTGCTCGGTGAGATCGCCGAGCACCGGGCCAACGTGGTCGACGTGGTGCACCAGCGGGCCAACCCCCACCTGCGGCTCGGCGAGGTCGAGGTGGCGCTCTCGGTGGAGACCCGCGGCGTGGAGCACTCGGACACGCTGATCAGCGCCCTGCGGGCCAGCGGCTACCAGGTGGTCTTCGCCGGGGAGGGCTGAGGGCGCCGCGGACACGACCGCCCCGGCCGGACGGTGCCGGTCGGGGCGGTCGGTGCGGTCGGATGTGGCTCGGGGCCGAGGAGCCTGTCAGCCTCGGTCGGGTCGGACCCGAGCCGTCCGGCGCGGGTCCGGAGCGGCTAGCCGGAGAACGGCTCGAACTTGACCACCGTCACCTTGATGTCGGCGCCGCTGGGCGCCGTGTAGGTGCAGGTCTGGCCCGCCTTGCCGCCCAGGATCGCCTTGCCGAGCGCCGACTCGGGGCTGTAGACGGTGAGGTCGGTCGTGGAGGCGATCTCGCGGGAGCCGAGCAGGAAGGTCTCCGTGTCGTCGGCGTCGTCGTCGAAGTAGATCGTCACGACCATGCCGGGCGACACGGCGTCGGCGCTCGGTGCCTCGCCGACCTTGGCCGTGCGGAGCAGCTCCTTCAGGTAGAGGATGCGGCCCTCCGCCTTGCCCTGCTCCTCGCGCGCGGCGTGGTAGCCGCCGTTCTCCCGCAGGTCGCCCTCCTCGCGCCGGGCGTTGATCTCGGCGGCGATGACCGGCCGGTTGGCGATCAGCTCGTCGAGCTCGCCCTGCAGGCGGTCGTACGCGTCCTGGGACAGCCAGGTCGCGGGCGCCTCGTTGTCATTGGTGGACACAGGCGATCTCCTCGGTTGGTGCGGACTGGCTGACAGGTGAACAACCAATTTACCAGTGCGGGCCACCTCGGGGTGTTGCCGATCACCCCGGGTGCCGGCCGTGGGACCCGGGGTGCGTGTCGTCCCGGCGCCGGGCCGGGCTGCCGGCTCAGCCGGCCGGCCGGCAGCGCAGCACCTCGCCGATGAAGGGCCGGGCGGTGGTGGGGACCTCCTGCCGGGACCGGACGTGGCGTTCACCGGGCGGGGCGGTCACCGTGGCCTCGATGTGGCCCACCTCGGCGCCGTCGTGGGAGCGGGCCCGCAGCAGGCACGTCGCGGAGCCGCCCTCCGGCACCGTCACCCGGAAGTCGACCACCACCCCGGAATCGGTGATGTCCGTGTAGGTGATCATCTCGGCACGGTAGTCGGGGTCGCCGTACTGGCTGTAGAGCCGGGCGGCGACCAGCCCGAGGAGCGCCAGCAGGACGGCCGCCACCAGCACGAGCAGGAGCGGACGGCGGCGCCCCGGCTCCCGGCGGCGGCCGTAGCGGCCGGGCGGGAAGACCGGTGCGTCCGATGGGAGTGTGGCGTGCGTCTCGCTCACCGGCGGGTATCTCCTGGCGTTGTTGTCGGCGGCATCGGCAAGAATGGCAAAGTCCATCTTCCCAGCCCGGCGCTGAGTCAAGAATGGCAGGTCGGCCCCGCCGCCGATCGGCCACACGGGGGCTTTCGCGGGCGCGGGGGGAGATTCCGGCAGGTCAGCCGGGCGGGCCCGGGCGGGCCGGGCCCGGTGGGCACAGACGAGGAGCGCCGAAGGTGGCAGAACGACTGCGGCTCATGGCGGTGCACGCCCATCCCGACGACGAGTCGAGCAAGGGCGCGGCCACCATGGCGAAATACGTCGCCGAGGGGGTGGATGTCCTGGTCGTCACCTGCACGGGTGGCGAGCGGGGCAGCGTGCTCAATCCCAAGATGGACCGGCCCGACGTGTGGGCCAACATCGGTGACATCCGCCGCGCCGAGATGGACGCGGCCCGGGCCATCCTCGGCATCGAGCAGGCGTGGCTCGGCTTCGTCGACTCCGGGCTGCCCGAGGGCGACCCGCTGCCGCCGCTGCCGGAGGGCTGCTTCGCCCTGGAGGAGGTCGAGGTCGCGGCGGCCCCGCTGGTGCGGCTCATGCGCCAGTTCCGTCCGCACGTCGTCACCACGTACGACGAGGAGGGCGGCTACCCGCACCCCGACCACATCATGACCCACAAGGTGACGGTGGCGGCCTTCGAGGCCGCCGGCGACCCGGACCGCCACCCCGAGCTGGGCGAGCCGTGGCAGCCGCTCAAGCTCTACTACGACGTGGGCTTCTCGCGGGCGAAGATCATGGCCCTGCACGAGGCGATGCTCGCCGCCGGCCTGGAGTCGCCGTACGGGGAGTGGATGAAGCGCTGGGAGGATCGTCCCGACAAGGGCGAGCGGATCACCACCCGGGTCGACTGCGCCGAATACTTCCCGGTCCGCGACGACGCGCTGCGCGCCCACGCCACCCAGATCGACCCCGACGGCTTCTGGTTCCAGGTGCCCATGGACCTGCAGCAGCGCGCCTGGCCGACCGAGGACTTCCAGCTCGCCCGCTCGATGGTGGACAGCCCGCTGCCCGAGTCCGACCTCTTCGCCGGAGTGCGCGAGACGTGCCATGCCCGCTGATTCCCCGGCGGGCTACGCTGGTCCTCAGCCGCACATCGGAGGAACACCATGCTGACCACCGCCCAGGTGCTCGCGGAGAACAACTTCGGTGACACCCGCACGGGTGGTCTGGCCGGCCCGATGGGCCTCTTCCTCATCGTGCTGCTGGCCACCGCCACCGTCCTGCTGATCCGCAACATGAACGCCCGGCTGCGCCGGCTGCCCGACCGGTTCCCCCAGCAGGCCGGCCCGGTCGAGCCGGGCCGGACCGACGCGTCAGTCGCGGATCCGACAGACGGGACCGCCGAGCAGGATTCACCGACGAACGCCCCCAACGGCTCCCAGCAGCGCCGGAACGGCTGAACACCGCGTGAATCACGCCGAAGCCGGTCGTCAACCCCTGTTGCGACCACCGGGTTTGGCTTAGCCTTCCGCCGGGGGGACCGAAAGGCCCTGAGCCGTGCGCGGAAGGGGGGCGCCGATGTCGATGGCAGCAACCGCCCCCGATCGTGCCCCGGGGCCGCCGCCTGACGGGGTGGGCCGGTGACTTCCGGCCGGGCCGGCGATCCCCCCGATCGGCTGGGTCTGCGCGGCACACCGGTCGGAGTGATCCTGCTGACCTCGGCCGTCGCGGTCACCGCCGTGGTGGCGGCCGTGGTCGGCCTCACCGTCCCCGCCCACCTGCCGCCGGACGACCCGCTGCCCGGGTTCGTCCGGTTCGGCCTCGCCGTCGCGGCGTTCGCCGTGGCTCAGCTCGCCCGGCTGCGGTTCCGCACCGCCTCGGGCATGGTCAGCATCACCTGGGGCGAGGCGGCCCTCGTCGTCTGCCTCTACCTGGTGCCGGCCGGCTGGCTGCCGGCCGCCGCCCTGCTCGGCGCCGGCGCGGCGTGGACGACCATGTCCCTGGCCGCCGACCGCCGGTCCGCGCTGGAGCTGGTCCGGATCGCCGGCTCGCTCTGCGCCGCGACCGCGCTCGCCGCCGCCGTCGCCAGCGCGCTCGGCCGGCCGCTGCTCGCCGCGCCCACCCCCGAGCTGGCCCTCGCCCTGACCGCCGGCGCGGTGGTCTACCTGCTCACCACCGCCTGGCTGGGCGGCGCCGGCCTCGCCCTGCTGCACGGCATCCCGATCGGGCCGCCGCTGCTCGCCGCGCTCCGCGGCAAGCTGCTCATGTTCGTCGGCAACGTGGCGGTCGGCCTGGTGGTGGTCACCCTGCTGGAGCTCGACCCGCGCTGGCTGCTGCTCCTGCCACCGCCACTCTGGCTGCTCCAGCAGACCTACCGGCACCGGCTCCGGGCCGACCAGGAGCGGCGCACCTGGCGGGCCTTCGCCGAGGCCACCGCCGCCCTCAACCAGCTCGACGAGCGGGGCGTGGCGACCGCCGCGGTGACCGGGGCGCTCACCCTGTTCGGCGCCGAGCTGGTCGAGGTGGACGTGGCCCGCGGCGACGCCCGCTGGCGCCGCTACCGCGCGGACACCGGCGCGCAGGTGCGCGACCGCGAGGTGGAGCCGCCGTCGGCCACCGCGTCGGGCGAGCACGAGCTGGTCCGGCGGCTCACCGTGGGCAGCGCCGAGGTCGGCCAGCTGCGGGTCAGGTTCCCCCGGTCCGCCCCGCCCAGCGCCCGGGAACGGGACGGCGTCGCGGCGTTCGGCGACGCGCTGGCCGCCGCCCTGCACGACGCCGCGACCCACCGCGAGCTGCGGCTGGTCACCGCCCGCTCGTCGTACGAGGCGGTGCACGACCAGCTCACCGGGCTGCTCAACCGGGCCGCCCTGCTGGCCAAGGGCGACCAGGCGTTGCGGCAGCGCGCCCACGACCATCCGGTGGCGCTGCTGCTGCTCGACATCAACCAGTTCAAAGAGGTCAACGACACGCTAGGGCACGCGGCCGGCGACCAGCTGCTGCGGCTGGCCGCGAGCCGGCTGACCACCATCGCCCGTCCCGGCGACCTGCTCGGGCGGCTCGGCGGCGACGAGTTCGCCCTGCTGCTCACCACGGTTCCGGTGGTCGACGACCGGGCCGCCCCGCTGGCGTACGCGCTGAGGCAGGCCCGGGAGATCGCCGAGCGGCTCGCCGCGCCGACCGAGGTGGCCGGGGTGCGCATGTCGGTCGAGGTGGCGGTCGGCGTGGTGGTCGCCGACGCGGGCACCGCCGACCTGACCGAGCTGCTGCGCCGGGCCGACATCGCCATGTACCAGGCGAAGGAGGGCGGCGGCAGCGTCGCCGCGTACGACAGCTCCCGCGACGCGGCGAGCACCGACCACCTGGCGCTGCTCGCGGAGCTGCGGGAGGCCCTGGAGGCCGACGACCAGCTGGTGCTGGCGTTGCAGCCGGCGGTGGACCTGGCCACCGGCGCGCCGACCGGGGTGGAGGCGCTGATCCGCTGGCGGCACCCGCGCCGGGGCTGGCTCGGCCCGGCGGACTTCATCCGGCCGGTGGAGAACAGCGAGCAGCTCGGCAGCTTCACCCGCTACGTGCTGGACAAGGCCCTCGCGGTGGCGGCCGACTGGGCGCGCGAGGGGCTGGACATCCCGATCTCGGTGAACCTGTCGGCGCGCAGCCTGCTCGACCCCCGGCTGCCGGCCGAGATCGGCGAGGCGCTGCGCCGGCACCAGGTCCCGCCGCACCGGCTGGTCCTGGAGATCACCGAGACGGTGGTGATGAGCGAGCTGGAGGTCATCGACGAGGTGCTCGCCACCCTCCGCTCGATGGGCGTGCAGCTCGCCGTGGACGACTTCGGCACGGGGTTCTCCTCGCTGACGTTCCTGACCCGGATCGCGGTCGACGAGTTGAAGGTGGACCGCTCCTTCGTGATCCGGATGGCCGACTCCCCGGAGGCGGCCGCGATCGTGCGGACGACCGTCGGGCTGGCCCACGAGCTGGGGTTGCGGGTGGTGGCGGAGGGCGTCGAGACCGCCGAGCAGCGGACCGCCCTGGCCGAGTTGGGCTGCACCGCCGCCCAGGGCTACCACTTCTTCAAGCCGATGCCGGCGGACAAGATCGGCGCGGTGCTCGGGTCGCTGGTGGACACCGCGCGCGGCAACGTCTTCCCGTTGCGCGCCGACGGCGCCTCCTGACCGTCCCGCCCCGCCGGAGCCGCTCGCCCCGGCGGCGCGGGCCGGCCGGTCGCGTGCTCAGCCGCGGGGCAGCACGTCGTCGAGGACGATGGGCAGGGCCGCCCAGTCCGCGGAGGCGATGCTGGCGTGCGCCCCGGCCAGCTCGGCCACCCGGGCCGCCGCCGCGTCGGCGTCGCCTGCGCCCACGGCCGGCGGGACGTTCTGCGCGTCGGTCATCACCAGCAGGTAGTGGTTGGCGTCGTACCAGGCGGTGTCGATGCCCCCGGTGACGTACGCCGTGGCGTCGCCGTCGAAGAGCACGAACCAGGGCCGCAGGCTCGCGTCGGCGTACCGGGTCCGCGGGTCGCCGGCCTGCGCCCGGTGCACGGCCGGGAAGGTGCGGGCCGTGCCCAGCGTGCCGGCCGCCGCGAGGCCGGCCAGGTGGCGGGCGTACTCGACGTCGGTCCAGAGGGTGTCGGTCGGGTTGCCCTCCTCGACGGTGCCGGGGATCAGCTCGACGATCACCCGGCCGGCGAGCTGCGCCCGGCTGGGCCAGGCGTCGGCGCGCGCGGCGGCGTCCAGGTTGGCGTGCCCGCCGAGCAGGTCGGCCGGGCGGAACACCCGGTCGCCGAGCCGCGCGGCGAGCACCGCGTCGAGCTGGGCCGGCCCCTGCCCGGTACGCCCGCTGAAGCCGGTCTTCAGCTCCAGCTTGAGGACCAGCGGGCCGGCGTCGGGGTGGGCGCCCAGCCACAGCCGGATGTCGTCGAGGCAGTGCTCCAGGTTCCGGTTCCGGGTGCCCGTGTAGAGCTGGGCGGCGCTCGTGGCGGCCACGCAGTTGTTGTCGTTGCCGAGCGGGTTGGAGTGGCTGACCCGCCACTGCCGGGTCAGCACGTCCGGCCAGACGTCCAGCTCGATCAGCCCGGGCCGGGCGTCGAGCGCCTGCGCCAGGTAGGGGTAGGTGCCGCGCTCGTACGTGTTGTGGATCCCGACACCGGTGGCGGCGGAGAACCGGGGGTCCGGCGGGACCGCGGCGGTCGCGGTGCCGGGGGCCAGCACCGGTCCGGCGAGGGCGGCGAGGGCGAGCAGGGCGGGGAGTCTGCGCATGAACCGTCTCCTTCGGACGGCCCGGCGGCGCCGGGCATGCGCTGATTCAAATCAACAAAGATGAATATCGGAAGGACGGATGGTGTCCCCGTCGCGGCACCGACGCCGGGCCCGGACGGGACAGCGCGATCGGTGGCCGTTCCCGCCGAGCCCGGTGCGATTCCGGCCGGGCGATGCGAGCATCCTGAGGGGCGGGGAGGTGGCTCCCCGGCCCGGCCGGTCCACTCCGGCGGCGTGGCCGGGGTGCGGCCGATATGGTCGTCGGGTGAACCGACTCGCCGACGCCACCTCGCCCTACCTGCTCCAGCACGCCGACAACCCGGTCGACTGGTGGCCCTGGTGCGACGAGGCGTTCGCCGAGGCGAAGCGGCGCGACGTCCCGGTGCTCATCTCGGTCGGTTACGCGGCCTGCCACTGGTGCCACGTCATGGCGCACGAGTCGTTCGAGAACGAGGGCGTCGCCCAGCTCATGAACGACGACTTCGTCTGCGTCAAGGTGGACCGGGAGGAGCGGCCCGACGTCGACGCCGTCTACATGACGGCCACCCAGGCGATGACCGGCCAGGGCGGCTGGCCCATGACGGTCTTCGCCACCCCGGACGGCACCCCGTTCTTCTGCGGCACCTACTTCCCCCGGCCGAACTTCATCCGGCTGCTCGGTTCGGTGGCCACCGCCTGGCGCGACCAGCGGGAGGCGGTGCTGCGTCAGGGCGCCGCCGTGGTCGAGGCGATCGGCGGCGCGCAGGCCGTGGGCGGCCTGACCGCGCCGCTCACCGCCGAGCTGCTGGACGCCGCCGCCGACCAGCTCGCCTCCGAGTACGACGAGACGAACGGCGGTTTCGGTGGCGCGCCGAAGTTCCCGCCGCACATGAACCTGCTCTTCCTGCTCCGGCACCACCAGCGCACCGGTTCGCCCCGGAGCCTGGAGATCGTCCGGCACACCTGCGAGGCGATGGCCCGCGGTGGCCTGCACGACCAGCTCGCCGGCGGCTTCGCCCGCTATTCGGTGGACGGGCACTGGACGGTGCCGCACTTCGAGAAGATGCTCTACGACAACGCCCTGCTGCTGCGGGTCTACACGCAGCTCTGGCGGCTCACCGGGGACCGGCTGGCCCGGCGGGTGGCCCGCGACACGGCCCGGTTCCTCGCCGACGAGCTGCACCGGGCCGGCGAGGGGTTCGCCTCGGCGCTGGACGCCGACACCGAGGGGGTCGAGGGCCTCACCTACGTCTGGACCCCGGCCCAGCTGGTCGAGGTGCTGGGGGAGGAGGACGGCCGCTTCGCGGCCGACCTGTTCGAGGTGACCGAGCAGGGCACCTTCGCTCCTCACTCCGACTCCGCGCCGCAGGGCGGCGCTCCGGACGGAGAGAGGGGCGTCGAGCACGGCACCAGCGTGCTGAGGCTGGCCCGGGACATCGACGACGCCGACCCTTCGGTGCGCCGGCGCTGGCAGGAGGTGGTGGGCCGGCTGCTCGCGGCGCGGGACACCCGCCCCCAGCCGGCCCGGGACGACAAGGTGGTGGCCGCCTGGAACGGGCTGGCGATCACGGCGATCGCCGAGTTCCAGCAGGTCGCGGCGCTCTGTGCGGCCCCCGACGACGAGGACGCCAACCTCATGGAGGGCGTCACCATCGTGGCCGACGGCGCGATGCGGGACGCCGCCGAGCACCTGGCGGCCGTGCACGTGGTGGACGGCCGGCTGCGCCGGGTCTCCCGCGACAAGGTGGTCGGCGAGCCGGCCGGCGTGCTGGAGGACTACGGCTGCGTGGCCGAGGCGTTCTGCGCGCTGCACCAGCTGACCGGCGAGGGCCGCTGGCTCGTCCTGGCCGGGCAGCTGCTCGACGTGGCGCTGGCCCGGTTCGCCGCACCGGACGGCGGCTTCTACGACACCGCCGACGACGCCGAGCGCCTGGTCACCCGACCGGCGGACCCGACCGACAACGCCACCCCGGCCGGCCGCTCGGCGATCGCCGCGGCGCTGGTCGCGTACGCGGCGTTGACGGGGGAGACCCGGTACCGGGAGGCGGCCGACGCGGCCCTGTCGACGGTCGCGCCGATCGTCGCCCGGCACGCCCGGTTCACCGGCTACGCGGCCACGGTCGGCGAGGCGGTGCTGTCCGGGCCGTACGAGATCGCGGTGGTGACGGACGACCCGGTGGGCGACCCGCTGGCGTCGGCCGCGCTCCGGCACGCCCCGCCCGGGGCCGTGGTGGTGGCGGGCCGTGCCGACCAGCCCGGTGTGCCGCTGCTGGCCGGCCGGCCGGCGCTGGGCGGGCGGCCCACCGCGTACGTCTGCCGGGGGTTCGTCTGTGACCGGCCGGTGACCACGGTCGAGGATCTGGTCGCCCAGCTCAGCTGACCGGCTCCTCGCCCCCGGCCGCCGGGCGCAGCGGCTCGGGGAGCGCGTCGAACCACTCCAGCACCGCCCGCTCGTACGCCAGCCCGAAGCGCAGCGTGGCCACCGCGTACGGTTCGACCTCGTCCGCCTCCGGGGGGAGCAGCGCGGCCGCGGCCTGGTAGTCGGCCAGCCGTGCGGCGTGGGCGGCCCGGTGCGCGCCGAGGTAGCCGGCGAGCCGTTCCGGCGGCAGGTGCCGGCCGAAGAGCACGGTCAGCAGCAGCGGGAACCGGATCGTCTCGTCCGCCGGGGGTCGGGCCGCCCACTCGGCGAACGCCCGGCGCCCCGCCTCGGTGATCTCGTACGGCTGCCGGTCGCGTCGGCCCCGCTCGCCGGCCCGGACCAGCCCGGTGGCCGCCATCGCGGTCAGTTCCCGGTAGACCTGGCTCTGGGTCAGCGACCAGAACGCCCCGATCCGCTGCTGGGCGACGGTGACCAGGTCCCAGCCGGTCAGCGGGCCGTCGTGCAGGAAGCCCAGCAGCGAGGCGGCGGTGGCGTTCAGCGGCCGGTCCGGCATGGGTCGGTTCTCCTTCGGCGAATCTCCTTGACATCCCATTGTGTCAGGTCCGATGCTGGACCCATCGACCTCCCACATTGGGATGTCGCGGGAGGGGGACCCGTGCACACCGTTCTCGTCGTGCTCCACGCCGCCAGCGGCATCACCGGGCTGCTGCTGGCGCTGCCCGTGCTGCTCGCGCCGAAGCGGCGCGGCCGGCACACCCTGCTCGGCCGGGTCTACGCGGGGGCCGCCGTCGGCCTCAGCCTCAGCGCCTTCGGGCTCTTCGCCTACGACCCGGGCCGCCTGTGGGGGCTGGCCGTGCTCGGCGCGCTCACCCTCGGCTGGCTGGTCGGCGGCCTCTGGTTCGCCCGGCGCCGGCCGCGCGGGCTGGGCGGCCGGGGCTGGCGGATCTGGCACCTCAACCTGATGGGCAGCACGGTCATCGCCTTCGTCACCGGGTTCGCCGTGCAGATGACCGGCGGCCACCTGGTCGCCTGGCTCGCCCCGACCGTGCTCGGTTCGCTGCTGATCGCCCGGACCACCGCCCGCGAGCTTGCCCGAGCACCCCGCCGCATCGCCGTCGCCACGACGAGCTGACCCGGGCCGCCGTGCCGCCGCCTCGGCTGACGATCACGGCCAGAGCAGGTCGCGGCTCCACGCGTCGGTGGTCCGCCGGTACCGCAGCCGGACGTGCCGGCGTTCCCGGTCGGCCTGCCAGAACTCGACGCTCGCCGGAGTCACCGAGTAGACCGTGTGCCCCTCGGCGACCAGCCCGGGATCGGCGGCCAGCCGGGCGCGCACCTCGGCCAGCTCGCGATCCAGCTCGGCGCGGTCGGCGAGGACGGCGCTCTGCCGGCCGGCCAGGGTCGCGATCCGAGAGCCCTCCGGCCGGGCCAGGAAGTCCCGGCGGGAGACGGCGGGGTCGGCGGGCCGGGCGGTGCCACGTACCCGGACCTGCCGGCCCTGCTCCCGCCAGTGGAAGCCGAGCGCGACGCGGGGGTTGCCGGCGATCTGCCTCCCCTTGGCGCTGGTGGAGGTGGTGGCGAAGTGCCAGCCGGTGGCGTCCAGGTCTTTCAGGATCAGTACCCGCGCGTCGGGCGCGCCGTCGGCGTCGACCGTCGCGACCGTCATGGCGTGCGGCTCGTCCACGCCGGCGGCGACCGCTTCGGCGAGCCAGTCGGCGAAGAGGGTGGTGGGCTCCGCCGGTACGTCGGTCGGGTCGAAGGACGGCATGTCATGGGCCAGCACCGGCAGGCCGCGGAGCAGATCGCGGGTCGTCATGGGGTGATCCTGTCAACCGGGCGCCGGTCCTCCCAGGTCCGGCCCTCCGGGCCGTCGCCCGCCGCCGCCCCGATAGGCTGGCGGCGCTATGGATTCCCGTACCGGACTGCCTGTCGTCGGCATGGTGGGCGGTGGCCAGCTCGCCCGGATGACCCACCAGGCCGCCATCGCCCTCGGCCAGTCGCTGCGCGTGCTCGCGCTCGCCCCGGACGACGGCGCCGCCCTGGTCGCCGCCGACGTCCAGTACGGCGACCACACCGACCTCGCCGCCCTGCGCACCTTCGCCAAGGGATGCGACGTGGTCACCTTCGACCACGAGCACGTGCCCAACGCGCACATCCGCACCCTGACCGAGGAGGGCGTGAAGCTCTTCCCGCCGGCCGAGGCGCTGGTGCACGCGCAGGACAAGCGGGTGATGCGCGAGCGGCTCGGTGAGCTGGGCGCGCCGAACCCGGCCTGGCGCCCCGTCGAGACCCCGGCCGACCTGCTCGCATTCGGCGCGGAGATCGGCTGGCCGGTGGTGCTCAAGGCCGCCCGCGGCGGCTACGACGGCCGGGGCGTCTGGATGGTGGACGACGCCACCGCGGCCGCCGAGCTGGCCACCACCCTGCTGGCCGGGGGCACCCCGCTGATCGTCGAGGAGCGGGTGGCGCTGCAACGGGAGCTGGCCGTGCAGGTGGCCCGCTCGCCGTTCGGGCAGGTCGCCGCCTACCCGGTGGTCGAGACGGTGCAGCGGGACGGCATCTGCGTCGAGGTGCTCGCCCCGGCGCCCGACCTGCCCGAGGAGCGGGCCGTCGCCGCGCAGCAGCTCGCCATCGACCTGGCCACCGCGCTCGGCGTGGTCGGCCTGCTCGCCGTGGAGCTGTTCGAGACACCCACCGGGCTGGTGGTGAACGAGCTGGCCATGCGGCCGCACAACTCCGGGCACTGGACCATCGAGGGGGCCCGGACCTCCCAGTTCGAGCAGCACCTCCGGGCCGTGCTCGACTACCCGATGGGGGACACCTCGCTCACCGCGCCGGTCGTGGTGATGGCGAACGTGCTCGGCGGCGAGCCGGGCGGCATGTCCATCGACGAGCGGCTGCACCACCTCTTCGCCGCCGAACCCGGCGCCAAGGTCCACCTGTACGGCAAGCAGGTGCGGCCCGGCCGCAAGATCGGGCACGTCACCGTGCTCGGCACCGACCTGGACGACGTACGGGCCCGGGCCGCGCGTGCGGCCCGCTGGCTGCGGGAGGGGCGCTCATGAGCACCGTCGGGCTGATCATGGGCAGTGACTCGGACTGGCCGACCATGAGGGCCGCCGCCGAGGCGCTGGACGAGTTCGGCGTGCCCTACGAGGTCGGCGTGGTGTCGGCGCACCGCACCCCGGTCAAGATGATCGAGTACGGTCGGGCCGCCGCGGACAGGGGCGTCAAGGTGATCATCGCCGGGGCGGGCGGCGCGGCACACCTGCCCGGCATGGTCGCCTCGGTCACCCCGCTGCCGGTGATCGGCGTGCCGGTGCCGCTGAAGTACCTCGACGGCATGGACTCGCTGCTCTCCATCGTGCAGATGCCGGCCGGCGTGCCGGTGGCCACGGTGTCGATCGGCAATGCCCGCAACGCCGGCCTGCTCGCCGTACGCATCCTGGGCGTGTCCGACCCGGCGCTGCGCGACCGGATGGCCGCCTACCAGGCGAGCCTGGAGGACCTGGTCGCCGAGAAGGAAGCCAACCTCCGCGCCTCGCTCGCCTGAGCCGCCCGGGCACCTCCGGGCGGACCCGGCACCCTCGGCCCGCCCCCGACGGCGAGCGCCCACCCCTCCGGTTTCACCTCATGCCCCGCAGCGCCGTCTGGAGGCGTTCCTGGGCGCGCCGGCGCCGCTCGTTGCTCGCGCCGAGCACCAGCAGGAGGAAACCGACCGGGATGAGCACGAGCCACGGGCCGAGGCTGACCAGCGCGTGCACCGCGGCGATGGCGGTGACCGCGGCGCCCACGATCACCGGCGCCTGCTGCTGGCTCGTCGAACCGAAGATCAGCACCGCCACGGCGCCGAGCAGCAGCAGCACCTGGCGCAGCATGCTGGACTCGGTGGCCAGCACGATCGCCAGCGTCGGCAGGAACGCGGCGACCAGCGCCGGCCCGTACGCCACCCAGCTCGACAGGTCGGGCCGGTGCCGTAGCTGCACCACCCCGACCAGCAGGGCGAGCAGCGCGAACGGCAGGGTGTAGGCCTCGGGCAGCGCCACGTCGGCCGTCCGCATGAGGATCCACCAGGCGCTGATCTCGCAGATCACCACGCCCCAGATCAGCAGGTTCCGTTCCCCGGCCCGCCGACCCGGGCGGCCGGCCGCCATCCCGAGGACGGCGCCCCAGGCGGCCAGCAGCGCGGCGATGTGCCGGGGTGAGTCGTAGGCCAGGGCCAGCGCGATGAGCGCCGCCGCGTGGCCGCTCCACTCCACGGTGGCCGCCTCCCGGTACGCCTCCGGCCGGCGCAGCCGGGGCAGGGCGGCGGCGAAGACCTGGAGCGCCGCACCGACGGCCAGCACCCCGAACGCGGACCAGACCGCGGCGAGCCCGGCCACCAGACCGAGCGTGAGCACGAAGAGCTGGGCCATGAGCGAGGCGAACAGCCAGCCCAGGATGCGGGCCCGCTGGGTGGTGCCGAAGAGGGCGGCGACCGTGCCCACGCCGACCGCGCCGCCCAGCGTGAACAGGGTCAGCTCCCGGGTGGCGAGGCTGCCGGAGAGCCCGGCGTTCCCGGCGGCCAGCCCGATGGCGAACACCAGCACCCGGGCGACCCGGATGGAGCGGGCCGGTTCGGCCAGCGCGGGCGGCGGGGTGAGCGCCAGCCCCAGCATCGAGACGGTGAAGACGGCCAGCCCGGCCGTCGCGGTCACCGGCCAGCCGCGGCCGAGCGCCACCGGGGTGATCAGCAACGTGAGCGCCGCCCCGGGCAGGATCACCGGTACGGCCCGGGACCGGCGGCCGCCGCTGAACCCGACGGCGGCGAGCGCCGCCGTCGCGGTGAGCAGGAGCGCGGTGAGCACGTGCGTCGGGTCCACCGCCTCGGGTGGCGGGGTGAGCAGCCCCGGCGGGGGTCCCTGCCAGATCCGGGACACCACCTGGAGCGGCTCGACCAGCGCCACCACCAGCGCCGGCGCCAGCGTGGCGAGGGCCAGGGCGGTGGGCAGCGCCGCCGCGGCGAGCGCACCGGCCGCCGGGCTCACCCGCCAGCGGCGCTCGGCCGGGTCGTCGGGCTCGCGGCGCAGCGCCCCGTTCAGCAGCACCGACCAGCGGCGGACCGGCTGGGCCGAGCCGACCGGCGGCACGGTGGCAGCCCGGATCAGTTCGGCGAGCACGCCGAGCAGCGCCGCCGCGGCGGCGTACACCCCGGCGGGGAGGTGGGTGATCACGGCGGCGGCCGCGCTGACCGTCGCGCCGCCCACCACGGCCACGCTCGCGAACGGGAGGTACTGCGGGACCTGCCGGCGGACCGCCGCCACCGCGGCCAGGCCGATGCTGGACGCGGCGAGCGCGGCGGTGAGCACCACCTGCGGGGGCCGGCCGTACTCGACGGCCAGGGCGGCCACCGCCCCGGGGAGCGCGAGCAGTGCGGCGCCGGCCGCCGCGCCGCCGACCTGCACCAGGTGCACCGGCATCCCCTCGGTGCGGACGTCCTCCACCAGTGCCGGCGCGAGGGCCCGGGCCAGGGCGGCCACCGTCACCCCGATCAGCGCGATGCTGCCGAGCGCCAGCGCGGTGGTCCACGGGCGGACCAGCCCGGCGCCGGCGGCGTGCAGGGCGACGACCCCGGCCACCGTGGCCCGGGACAGCGCCGCGCGTGGATCGGCCGCGGCCACCGCCGCCATCCCGAAGACCGTGGCGACCATGGCGCCCACCAGCACCGGCGACCACCAGGGCAGGTCGAACGCGGCCGGCGCGCCGATGGTGGCGAGCACGGCGGCCGCGCCGGAGACGTCGTACTTCCAGGGCGGCGGCAGCAGGATGCCTGCGGCCACGGCCAGCAGCGCCAGCGCGATCGGCGCTTGCCAGGTGGACCCGCCGGTCGGCGCGGCCGGCCAGCCGCTCAGGTCGCCGGCCCAGATCGGACCCGGCGTGGCCAGCACGCCGACCCCGCCGCGCAGCGCGCTCCACGCCGCGATCAGGCCGATGAGCGCGCCGCCGGCCGCGATGCCGAGGACTGGGCCGCGCCGCCACTCCTCGGGCAGCGCCCGTGCGGCGACGGCGACCACCGTGACCAGCGCGGCGGCCACCACGAGCTGGCCGCCGGGGGCCAGCACGGCGGCGATCCGGACCAGGGTGGCGATGAGCGCCACCGTGGTGGCGGCGAGGGCCAGGTCCGACCCGTCGAGCGACAGGTCGGCGCGGCGGCCGGCGTCGATCCGGGGGGCCAGCGCCAGCAGCGCGGCGGCGACCAGCAGCAGCCCGCCCAACCAGGCGTCGGCGGTGGTGGCGCCGGGCGCGCCGAACGCGGCCGCCGCGACCGCCACCGCGCCGAGCACGGTGCCGAGCGCGTGCGGCATGGTGAGGTGCCGCTGCGCGACCTGGACGAGGGCGGCGTAGCCGAGCGTGACGCACACGCCGAGGAAGCTCGCCGCGAGGATCGGGACGGTGACCTCCCGCAGGTTCGCCGGGGTGGGGATCGGCACGGCCGGCACCGTGGCGGCGACGAACGCGGCCACGGCGCCGGGCAGCGCGAACGCCGCCCCGCCCGCCGCCCAGGCGCAGACGGTGTCCGCGGCGGCGGCGGCGATCCGGACCCGGGGCGCCAGCGAGACCAGCGCGCCGGCCAGGAACAGGAGGGTCAGCGCGGCGGCGGTCAGCGCGGGCCGGGCGAGAGCGGCCCCGGCCCCGATCAGCCCGAGCCCCGCGGCGGTCGCCGAGTGGGCCACCGCGGCGCGCTCGGTGCCGGCCGTGAGCCCCAGCACGCCGATGGCCACCGCCGTCAGCAGCATGGGCCAGCAGGCGGTCGCCCAGCCCAGCCCGAGCGAGGCCGGCACGGCGAGCGCGGTCAGCGCCGCGCCGACCACCGCGAACTCGCGCCGGATCTCCCCCGGCAGGGCCACCACCGCGGCGACGGTGAGCAGCAGCGCGCTGGCGGCGAGCTGCCAGCCGGTCGGGCCGACCGCCGCGGCCAGCTCGGCGTGCCAGTCGCTCAGCTCCGCCGACCAGGCGGGCAGCGCGGCGCGGACCGGGGCCAGCCCGGCGCGCAGCGCGCCGCCGGCCACCACCAGGCCGCTGACCGTGAGCGCCACCGCCGAGGCGAGCTGCGGACCCCGCCGGGCCGCCTCCGGTACGGCCCGGACGGCGAACCCGGTGAGCGCGATGATCGCGGCGATGAGCAGCAGCGACCGGCCGGGGAAGGCGACCGAGGCGACCCGGCCCAGCGCGCCGATCACCGCGAGGGTGACGATGCCGGCACCCACATCCGGCAGCGGCGGCCGGCGTAGCACCAGCGTCCCGGCGAGCCCCACCAGCGCGGCGAGCAGCAGGACGACCCCGGCCCCGGCGGCGGCCGGCACGGTGGTGGCGCGCAGCAGGGCGGTGACCGCGTACGCCAGGGCGACGGCGACGGCGGCACCGTGCAGCAGCCAGGTCAGCTCGCGGAGCCAGGGCACCGGACGGGCCGGCGGGACCGGCTCCGCGCCGGCGGGCGGCTCGGCGCCGAGCACCTCGCCGGACTCCTCCGGGTCCGACTCGGGCCGGCCGTCGGCGGCGCGCTGCCGGGGCGGAGCGGGCTCCGGCGCCGGGATCGGCAGGTCACGCCGGACGGGGCGTTCGACCACCACCGCCGAGCGGGCCAGCGCGAGGTCGGCCACCGCCACCACGGTGAGCACCAGCGCCCAGCCGGCCGGCCCGGTGATCCGCTCGTACGCCAGCAGCGGCAGCACCGGCTGGGCGGCCAGCACGGTGGCGAAGCGGGGTGCCCGCAGCCCGGTCCAGTACGCGTACCCGAACGCGACCACGGTGGTGACCAGGAAGATCGACCCGGAGAAGGCGGGGCCGGAGGTGCCGCCGCCGACCCGGTCGACGGCCCAGAGCGCGTACCCGGCCAGCGGCAGCAGCAGCAGGCCCACCGCGGCGATCGTCTCGGCGGTGGAGGTGAGCCCGCGCCGGGCCACCACCGGCGGGGCCAGCAGCATGAGCACCGTGGCGACGAGCAGCACGCCGAGCCGGGCCAGCGCGTCCATCGAGCTGGTGGCGACGGCGGCGAAGACCACCGCCGCGATGCCGAGCAGCAGCGCGCCGAGCCCGAGCGGGATGTTCTGCACCTCCCGCGAGGACGCCTCCGGCGGGTGCTCCGGGTCGTCCGCGTCGAGCCACTGCGGGCGGCCGCGCGGCGGCGACGGGGGGAGGTCGTCCGGGCCGGTCGGGGTGCCCTGGCGGGGCACCCGGGGTGGCGCGCCGGTGGTGGCGGTCGGCGGGCGGCGGCCGGGCCGGCGGCGCAGCACGCGGCGGGGCCGGGTGGCCTGCTTGATCCGCTCCTCACCGGCGTGCGCCAGGATGTCCCGCTGGAAGAGGGCGGCCTGCATCTTGGCGGCGATCTGCCGCTGCTCGCGGGCGATCTCCGCGTCGCGGGCCTTCATCTCGGCGATCGAGCGCTCGATGTCGGCCAGGTGCTCGGCCCACTGTGGCTGGTCGGCCCCACAGTGCGGGCAGGCGACGGCGGGCTTGATCTCCCGCCCGCACGAGGCGCACCTGAAGGTCTGCACGACACTCTCCCGTCCGGGCGGCCCCCGCGCGGTGAACCTCCCAGTCGCAGCATGCCTTGAGCGGGCCCGGATTTCGACCGTTGCCGGCGCGTTCCGGACAACAAAAAGAGCCGGCCGGCCGGGGAACGGGTCCCCGGCCGGCCGGCCGACGGTTCACGGCGTCAGGGGCGGCCCATGCCGCGGTACTCCCAGCCGGCCTGCGTCCACAGTGTGGAGTCCAGGCAGTTACGGCCGTCGACCACCTTGCGGCCGTTGGCCAGCTCGCCGAGGGCGACCGGGTCGGCGTTGCGGAACTCGGCCCACTCGGTGAGGACGCAGACCAGGTCGGCGCCCTGGACGGCGTCGTTCATGGTCGCCTCGTAGGTCAGCTCGGGCACGGCCCGGCGGGCGTTCTCCACGCCCTGCGGGTCGAACACGTGCACGTCGGCGCCGGCCTTGCCGAGCAGCGCGGCGACGGCGAGGGCGGGGGCGTCCCGGACGTCGTCGGTGTTCGGCTTGAAGGTGGCGCCGAGCACGGCGATCCGGGTGCCGGAGAGGTCCGGGCCGGCCGGGCCGGAGCGGCGGCCGAGCAGGTCGGCGGCGAGCTGGATCACCCGGGTCCGCCGGCGCAGGTTGATCAGGTCCACCTCGTGCAGGAAGCGCAGCGCCTCGCCGGCGCCGAGCTCCTGGGCGCGGGCCTGGAAGGCCCGGATGTCCTTGGGCAGGCAGGCGCCGCCGAAGCCGAGGCCGGCCTGGAGGAAGCGGTTGCCGATCCGGGGGTCGTAGCCGATCGAGCGGGCGAGCTGGGTGACGTCGCCGCCGGCGGCCTCGCAGACCTCGGCCATCGCGTTGATGAAGGAGATCTTGGTGGCCAGGAAGGCGTTCGCGGCGACCTTGACCAGCTCCGCGGTGGCGAAGTCGGTGACCACCAGCGGCACCTCGCGGTCCTCGGTGGCGGCCAGGTCGAAGACGCCCTTGTGCGCGGCGTAGAGCATGCCGTTGGCCCACTCGCTCTTGACGCCGACGACGATCCGGTTGGGCCGCAGCACGTCGTCGACGGCGAAGCCCTCCTGGAGGAACTCGGGGCTCCAGGCCACCTCGACGCCCAGGTCGGCCGGGGTGTGCTTGCCGACGAGCTGCTCCACCCACTCGGCGGTGCCGACCGGCACGGTGGACTTGCCGACGATCAGCGCCTTGCGGCTCAGGTGCTGGGCGAGGCTGGTCACCGACGCCTCGACGTACGACAGGTCGGCGCCCATCCCGTCGGCCCGCTGGGGGGTGCCGACGCAGATGAAGTGCACGTCGCCGAAGTCGGCGGTCTCCTGGATGTCGGTGCTGAAGCGGAGCCGGCCGGCGGCCAGGTTGCGGCGGAGCAGCTCGTCCAGGCCGGGCTCGTGGATCGGCACCTCGCCGGCGTTCAGCTTCGCGATCTTGTCCGCGTCGACGTCGAAGCCGAGCACCTCGTAGCCCAGCTCGGCGTAGCAGATGGCGTACGTCGCGCCGAGGTAGCCGGTGCCCAGGAAGGTCACCCGGGGTCGGGCCGCGCCGGAGGGCGGCGTCACCGCGGCGATGGCGGGCATCGGCTGGGTGTTCGGGTACGGGATCGTCACGCCTGTTTTCTCCGCTCGCACTGGCGGCGCTTCCTTGCGTCGCGTTCGGCTGGGGCGCCAGGGCCGGCACCGAGGGAACTCTCTCGTCTTGTCTGTGAGGGTAGTTGTGGCCTGTCGCCGTCGCTCGTGCGCGAGCCTACCCGCCGGTAAGGTCCGGCTGAACCCTGGTGGCTATCCTTCAGTCTGCGGCAGTCGGCAGCCTTCCGGGCGCCACAGACTGCGCATGATAGCCGTGAAAGGGGAGGGCCGACATGCCCGCAGAGCAGTCGTTCGACGTCTACCGGTTGCCGGAGGAGCACGAGGCGATCCGTGAGGCGGTCCGGGAGGTCTGTGCCGCGAAGGTCGCTCCGCACGCCGCTGAGGCGGATGAGACGGGTGAGTTCCCGAAGGCGTCCTACGACGCGCTGCGGGCCGCCGACTTCCACGCGCCGCACATCCCGGTCGAGTACGGCGGCGCCGGCGCGGACGCCCTGGCCACGGCCATCGTGATCGAGGAGGTGGCCCGCGCCTGCGCCTCGTCCTCGCTGATCCCGGCGGTGAACAAGCTGGGCACCATGCCGCTGATCCTGGCCGGCTCCGAGGAGCTGAAGCGGAAGTACCTGACCCCCGTGGCGGCCGGCGACGCGATGTTCTCCTACTGCCTCTCCGAGCCGGAGGCGGGCAGCGACGCCGCCTCGATGACCACCAAGGCGGTCCGGGACGGCGACCACTGGGTGCTCAACGGCGTGAAGCGGTGGATTACCAACGCGGGCGTCTCGGAGTACTACACGGTCTTCGCTGTGACGGATCCCACAGCCCGCTCGAAGGGCATCTCGGCCTTCGTCGTGGAGAAGTCCGACGCCGGGGTGAGCTTCGGCGCGCCGGAGAAGAAGCTCGGCATCAAGGGCTCGCCGACCCGCGAGGTCTACTTCGACAACGTCCGCATCCCGGCCGACCGCATGATCGGCGCCGAGGGCACCGGCTTCGCCACCGCGATGCGGACCCTGGACCACACCCGGGTCACCATCGCCGCGCAGGCGGTCGGCATCGCGCAGGGCGCCCTGGACTACGCCAAGGGCTACATCCAGGAGCGCAAGCAGTTCGGCAAGGCGGTCGCCGACTTCCAGGGCATCCAGTTCATGGTCGCCGACATGGGCATGAAGCTGGAGGCGGCCCGGCAGCTCACCTACACGGCGGCCGGCAAGTCGGAGCGGGGCGACGCCGACCTGACCTACTTCGGCGCGGCGGCCAAGTGCTTCGCATCGGACGCCGCCATGGAGATCACCACCGACGCGGTGCAGCTGCTCGGCGGCTACGGCTACACCCGGGACTACCCGGTCGAGCGGATGATGCGGGACGCCAAGATCACCCAGATCTACGAGGGCACCAACCAGGTGCAGCGCATCGTCATGGCGCGCCAGCTGCTCAAGGGCTGACCACACGGGCGACGACGATCGGGCGGGCGGGCCGGGTGACCGGCCCGCCCGCGGTCGTCAACGGATCTCGGTGGTGCCCTCCGGTCGGGTGGTCGCGCGCGGGGGCGCGGACCACGGTGACTCGCCGCCGGTGCGGCGGGGCAGGGGTTCGGTGGGGGTGTCGGGGTAGGCCAACGTGAGCGGGGCCGTGTCGCCGTCCTTCGTCGGGTCCGCCGGAGGCCAGTCGCCGAGCGAGGGGCCGTGCTCGACCGGCTTGCCGGCCGGGGTCAGCTCCGCCTCGGCCGGCCCGGCCGGCCGCTGTCGCCAGCGCTGGCCGCTGAACACGGCCATCAGCAGCAGCACGCCGATGAGGAACAGCGTGCCGTTCTCCAGCGGCTGGCGCAGCGGCAGCGGGTCCCCGAGCATCTTCCAGCTCTCGGGGACCCGGTCCCGGACGGCGAAGGGCGCGACGAACAGCCCGAGGTAGGGGACCACGAGCAGCAGCCCGGCCACGGCCGGGCCGATCGGCGAGAAGCGCAACGTGCCGAGCAGGCCGAGCAGGATGCCGGCGACGCCCAGGTACACGGCCGGCTCGATCAGGTTGGGCGTGCTGTACGTACCGATCTCCACCCACCGGTGCACGGTGCGCCCAGATCCGTCCTGACCGAGCGTGACGAGCACCCAGGTGACGGGCGCCACCACCAACCCGGCGAGGAAGCTCCAGAGATGTCGCATCCGCGCACCGTACCGTTTCCGGCATGACAGATCACCCCTCCGCCCCCGCGGGCAAGCCGACCTCGTACTCGCGCGTCACGCTGAGTCGCATCATGACCGCTGTCGATGTCAATCTGTACGGGACCGTGCACGGTGGGGTACTGATGAAGTTCGTCGACGACGTGGCCGGCGCGGCGGCGGCCCGGCACAGCGGCGGCACCGCGGTGACCGCCTCGATCGACGAGATCGTCTTCTCCGAACCGGTCCGGGTGGGCGACCTGGTGCACGCGCACGCCCAGGTGAACTGGACCGGCAACACCTCCATGGAGGTCGGGGTGAAGGTGGTCGCCGAGCGCTGGGACTCGGCCGAGGACGAACCCGTCCGGGTCGCCACGGCGTACCTCGTCTTCGTGGGGGTCGACGTGGGCGGCGCCCCGCGGCCGGTGCGGCCGGTGCTGCCGGAGACGCCGGAGGACGAGCGGCGCTACCGGGAGGCGGAGATCCGCCGCGCCCACCGGCTGGCCCGCCGCCGGGCGATCCAGGCCCACCGCGCCGGCTGAGGGATGCCGGCCCACACACCCCGGGGCCCGGGCGTGTGGGCCGGCCACGCCCCGTCACCGGCGCCGGGTGCGGAGAATGGCCTCGCGGGGTAGGGCAAGATGGCGCCACGGCCCATGCACAGTGTGGTGACGGGCCTCAGGGAGGGTGGAACAGTGGGTGACGTGCTGTGGACGCCGCCGGCCGACGTGCGTGAGCGGTCCCGGATCGGTGACTACCTGCGCTGGCTGGCCGAGCACCGCGGGCTGGAGTTCGCCGACTACGACGCGCTGTGGCAGTGGTCGGTGACCGACCTGGACGCCTTCTGGCGGTCGATCTGGGACTGGTTCGAGGTGGTCTCGCACACCCCGCCGACCGCCACGCTCACCGACCGGACCATGCCGGGCACCCGGTGGTTCCCCGGCGCCACCCTCAACTACGCCGAGAACGTGCTGCGGATGCCCGGCCGGGCCGACGACGACCCGGTGGTGATCGCGCACGGGCAGACCCGCGCCCCGGAGACGCTGACCGCCGCGCAGCTGCGGGAGCAGGTCCGCCGGGTGGCGGCCGGCCTGCGCCGGCTCGGCGTGGGCCGGGGCGACCGGGTGGCGGCGTACGCGCCGAACATCCCCGAGACCTACGTCCTGCTGCTCGCCACCGCCAGCCTCGGCGCGATCTTCTCCTCCTGCGCGCCCGAGTTCGGCACCCGCAGCGTCACCGACCGCTGGCAGCAGATCGAGCCCACCGTGCTCGTGGCGGTCGACGGCTACCGCTACGGCGACAAGCCGGTCGACCGGCGCGCCGAGGTGGCCGCCATCCGGGCCGCCCTGCCGTCGCTGCGGCACACCGTCGGCATCGCGTACCTCGACCCGGCCGGGCCGCCCCCCGAGGGCGCTCTCTCCTGGGCGGACCTGGCGGCGGAGACCGACGAGCCGCTGGCCTTCACCCCGGTGGAGTTCGACCACCCGCTCTACGTGCTCTACTCCTCCGGCACCACCGGCCTGCCCAAGCCGATCGTGCACGGCCACGGCGGCATCCTGCTGGAACACCTGAAGATGCTGGCCCTGCACCACGACCTGGGCCCCGCCGACCGGTTCTTCTGGTTCACCACCACCGGCTGGATGATGTGGAACTTCCTGGTCTCCGGGCCGGCGGTCGGCGCCACGATCGTGCTGTTCGACGGCAACCCGGGCCACCCCGACCTGGGCGCGCTCTGGCGGCTGGCGGCGGAGACCGGCACCACCTACTTCGGCACCTCGGCGCCGTTCCTGCTGGCCTGCCGCAAGGCCGGGCTGGTCCCGAAGGAGATCGCCGACCTGTCCGCGCTGCGCGGGGTCGGCTCGACCGGCGCACCGCTGCCCGCCGAGGGCTTCACCTGGGTCTACGAGACCGTCGGCGACCGCCTCCAGCTCCAGTCGCTCTCCGGCGGCACGGACGTCTGCACCGGCTTCGTCGGCGGCGTGCCGCTGCTGCCGGTGCACGCCGGGGAGATCACCTGCCGGGCGCTCGGCGCGAAGGTGGAGGCCCGCTCGGCCGACGGCACGCCGGTGATCGGCCAGCTCGGCGAGCTGGTGATCACCGAGCCGATGCCGAGCATGCCGGTCGGCTTCTGGAACGACACCGACGGCTCGCGCTACCGGGAGGCGTACTTCGAGGTCTACCCGGGCGTCTGGCGGCACGGCGACTGGATCACCGTCAACGAGCGCGGCGGCTGCGTGATCACCGGCCGCTCCGACGCCACCCTCAACCGGGGCGGCGTCCGGCTCGGCACGGCCGAGTTCTACTCGGTGGTCGAGGGGCTCGACGAGGTGGTCGACTCGGTCGTGGTGCACCTGGAGGACGACGAGGGCGGTGCCGGCGAGCTGCTGCTCTTCGTGGTGCTCGCCGAGGGCCTGGAGCTGGACGACGCGCTGCGGAAGAAGGTCTGCCGGGAGCTGCGGACCGCGCTGTCGCCGCGGCACGTCCCCGACGAGATCCACCAGGTCCGGGCGGTGCCGCGCACCCTGTCGGCGAAGAAGCTGGAGGTGCCGGTCAAGAAGATCCTCACCGGCACCCCGGTGGACCACGCCGCGGCCAAGGGCGCCCTGGCCAACCCGGAGTCGCTGACCGCCTTCGCCGCCTTCGCCCAGCGCCGCGCGGACTCGGACCACCCGACCCCGGCCTGACCCGGGTCAGGCGAGGGCCCGGGTGACCTTCTCCGTCGCGGTGCGGGAGTCCAGGCGGGCCGGGTCCAGGTTGGCGCACGCCACCAGGGTGGCGCCGGCGGTGAGCGGGGCCAGCAGCCAGTCGACCGGGTCGGGGTGCCGCGTCACGTCGACCAGGAGCCGGTCGCCGGGGGTGAGGCAGAGCTCCGCGGCCCGGGCCTCCGCGCGGGCCAGCAGCGCCGCGTCGCCCTCACCACCACCGGGGTACGGGGTGAAGTGATCGCCGTGCGCGCGTACCGCCGGGATGAAGTCGGCGAAGCCGGCCGGCACCTGCCGCATGGGCAGCGCGAACGGGTCCAGGGCCAGCGCGTAGCGCTCGCCGGCCGGCCAGTCGCCCGCCTCGTCGACCCGGCCGGCGGCGGCGAAGAGCACGTCCACATGGCCCGGGGCCTCGGCCACGGTCAACTTCGCCGACCAGCAGCCGAGCAGCACGGCGGCGGTCTGCCAGTGCGGCGGCAGCAGCACCGCGGCCGTGTCGCCGGGGGCGAGCGCGACCTCGTCGACGAGCAGGTTGGCCGTCTTGGCCACCCAGTTCGCGAGCGTCGCGCCGGACAGTTCGGTGCGCTCGCCGGTGGCGTCGTCGTACCAGGTCAGCAGCGGGCGGGCGGGGTCGGGCGCGATCGCGTCGGCGAACACCCGGGCAATGTTGTCGGCCATCGGCGCGAACGATACGCGCCCGGTACGCGTACTCGATGACAACGACAAGTCGGCGTACCGTCGGGTCGCAGTCAGCGTCGGGCACCCGGCCCGGCGTAGGCTTGCCGACAGTGTTGTTCCCCACAGACGCGCCAGCCTGAGGAGTCGCCCCGTGACCGCCGGTCGCCCGCCCCGCGTGCTCATCGACGCCACGAGTGTCCCCGCCGACCGCGGCGGCGTCGGTAGATACGTCGACGGCCTGCTCGGTGCCCTCGGCCGGGTCTGCGGCTCCGGCGTCGACCTCGCCGTGGTGAGCCTCCGCACCGACCTGGAGCGCTACACCCGCATGCTGCCCGGCGCCGAGGTGATCCCCGCTCCGGCGGCCGTCGCCCACCGCCCGGCCCGGCTCGCGTGGGAGCAGACCGGCCTGCCGCTGCTGGCCCAGCAGGTGGGCGCGGAGGTGCTGCACTCGCCCTTCTACACCTGCCCGCTGCGGGCCGGCTGCCCGGTCACGGTCACCGTGCACGACGCGACCTTCTTCACCGAGCCGGAGCACTACGACAAGTCGCGCCGCACCTTCTTCCGCAGCGCCATCAAGACCTCGCTGCGCCGGGCCGACCGGGTGATCGTGCCGAGCAAGGCCACCCGGGACGAGCTGATCCGCCTGCTGGACGCCGACCCGACCCGGATCGACGTGGCCTACCACGGTGTCGACCAGGCCGCCTTCCACGCGCCGAGCGAGGAGGAGAAGGCCCGGGTCCGGGCCCGCCTCGGGCTGGGCAGCAGCAGCTACGTGGCGTTCCTCGGGGCCAAGGAGCCGCGCAAGAACGTGCCCAACCTGATCCGCGGCTGGGCCCGCGCGGTCGCCGACCGGGAGAACCCGCCCGCGCTGGTCATCGCCGGCGGCCAGGGGCACGACGACGACATCGACCGCGCGGTGGCCGAGGTGCCGTCGCACCTGCGGCTGCTGCGCCCGGGCTACCTGCGCTACGGCGACCTGCCCGGCTTCCTCGGCGGCGCGCTGGTCGCCGCCTACCCGTCCTACGGGGAGGGCTTCGGCCTGCCGATCCTGGAGGCGATGGCGTGCGCCGCGCCGGTGCTGACCACGCCGCGGCTCTCCCTGCCCGAGGTGGGCGGCGACGCCGTGGCCTACACCAGCGAGGACCCGGACCAGATCGCCACCGACCTGACCGCCCTGCTCGACGACGAGCAGCGCCGGCTCTCCCTGGCCAAGGCCGGTTTCGACCGCGCCAAGGAGTTCACCTGGGAGTCCAGCGCCGAGGTGCACATCGCCGCGTGGAGCCGGGCGCGTTCCTGAGTGTCACCTGCGGGTACGCCCGACCGGGGGCCCGTAGCACGGCGGTTCGGGCATGATGTGCTGATGTTCTACGCCGTCATCCCGGCGGGTGGCAGTGGCACGAGGTTGTGGCCGCTGTCCCGTGCCGGCCACCCCAAGTTCCTCCACCCGCTGACCGGCACCCCGGCCTCGCTGCTCCAGGCGACGGTCGACCGGCTGTCGCCGCTGACCACACCGGACCGCACGCTGGTGGTCACGGGGGCCGCGCACGTCGCGGCGGTGGCCCGGCAACTGGCGGGCGTGCCGGAGGAGAACATCCTGGTCGAGCCCTCGCCGCGGGACTCCTGCGCGGCGATCGCGCTGGCCGCCGCGGTGATCGCCGAGCGTGAGCCGGAGGCGGTGATGGGCTCGTTCGCCGCCGACCACCTGATCGGTGACCCGGCGCGCTGGGCCGAGGTGGTCCGGCAGGCGATCCGCGGCGCCGAGCAGGGTTCGCTCATGACGGTGGGCATCACCCCGACCCGGCCCGAGACGGGCTACGGCTACCTGGAGACCGGCGAGCCGGTGGGCGACGGCCCGCTGCGCCCGGTGATCGAGTTCAAGGAGAAGCCCGCCGCCGACGTGGCCGAGGGCTACGTGCGTTCCGGCCGGCACCTCTGGAACGCCAGCATGTTCGTCTGGCGGGTGGACGTCTTCCTGGCCGAGCTGGCCCGGCAGCAGCCGGCCCTGCACGCGGGGATCACCGCGATCGCGGCGGCGTGGGGCACCCCGGAGCAGGACGACGTCCTCGGGACGGTCTGGCCGACCCTGCCGAAGATCTCCGTCGACTACGCGGTGATGGAGGGCGCGGCGACCGCCGGCCGGGTGGCGACCGTCCCGGGCGACTTCGGCTGGAACGACGTGGGCGACTTCCACACCCTCGGCGAGGTGCTTCCGGCGGACGCCGCCGGCAACGTGGTGCTGGGCGGCGACGCCAAGCCCGGCGTGCTGCTGCGGGACAGCAGCGGCATGGTGGTGGTGCCGCAGTCCGGCCGTCTGGTGGCCGCGATCGGCGTCCACGACCTGATCGTGGTGGACACCCCGGACGCCCTGCTGGTCTGCCCGCGCGACCGGGCGCAGGACGTGAAGAAGGTGGTCGACGAGCTCAAGGAGCGCGGCGAGGAGGGGCTGGTCTGACCGGGCGCCGGGTCAGCCGGCGGCCCGCCGGGCCAGCGCGGCCAACCCCGGCGCCACCAGCTGGACGGTCCCGTCGGCCAGTGGCTCGGGCAGCCGGTCCGGCGGGAACCAGCCCAGCGCCTCGGACTCGGCGCTGACCCGCTCGGTCGCCCCGGCGGGGGCCAGCACGGCGAACCGGACGTCGTAGTGCAGCGAGCCGCCCTGGCAGGCCACCGGGTGGATGTCCACGTCGATCGGCTCCGGGTCGACCACCAGGCCGGCGATCCCGGACTCCTCGGTGGCCTCGCGCAGCGCGGCCGCCGCCAGGGTCCGGTCGCCGGGCTCGCAGTGCCCGCCGAGCTGCACCCACTTGCGGAATTTGCCGTGCAGGCAGAGCAGCACCCGGGCGCCCGTCGGGTCCAGCACCAGCGCGCTGGCCGTGACGTGCCCGGGCCGGTGTGCCCGGCTCATCGCCACCGGCCCGGCCGCCAGCAGCGCCAGCGTCCGGTCCCGGTTCGCGGCGGCCTCCGGGCTGGTCGCCGTCCAGCGGCCCAGCACCGCGGTGGCGTCGGCGTGCAGGTCGGCGTACGTCTCGATGTCCGGCACCCCGCCACTGTACGGGCGGTGGCGCGCTGGCTCGGCGGGAGCGGTCGCCGGACGACACCTCTACGGAGAAAGAGCCGCAGACCCTCGTGGTGCCGTCCGGCCGACCGGCGCGCCCGCGGACCGACAGCCGGTTCGGCGATGCCGTGCCCCGGCATGGCGGGCAAGAGGAAGTCTGCCCAACCCGGCCGGGCACCGTCGAGGTTTTTCATCCCACGCTTAAAGATGGAGATAAGTACCGGCGGGTACAGTGCTCAACGTGGCGGGCACTCCCTCGGTCCGCCCGGGAGAGCTCCATGCTGAAGGTCATTTTCTCCCGCGAGGACATCCTGCGGACCAGGGTGGCTCCTGCCGCGGATCCCGTCTGGGAACTGGTCCTCAGCCTGCACCTGCTCCAGGGCCGCGGGCGTGACCCGCTCCTGACCGAGTGGCGACGCACCGTGGCCTCCGGGCTGCGGACCGACACCACCGCGGAGCGTTACCGCCTGCTGCTCGCGCTCAACCCGCCCCGCGGCTACTTCCCCGACTTCCTCACCCCGTACGCCAGCAAGGAGGGCCTGGACGCCGGGCTGGAGGCGATCCGGGGCACCCCGGCCGACCTGCTCCGCCGTGACCTCACCCGGCTCGCCGAGGAGAACGCGCTGCCGGCGTCGGCGAGCGCCCTGGCCCGCGGCGAGCCCGAGGTGCTGAGCCACCTGACCGATTCGATGGTCCGCTACCAGTCGCTGGCCGTCACCCCGTACTGGTCGCGGATCCAGGCGGCCGTGGAGGCGGACCGGGCCCGCCGCGCCCGGGCCATGCTCGACGGCGGCACCGAGGGGCTGCTGGCCAGCCTGCGGCCGAACATGCGCTGGGCCGACGGCGTGCTGGAGGTCCTCGACTACCCGGACAGCCGGGAGCTGCACCTCGACGGCCGGGGGCTGCTGCTCGTCCCCTCGTTCTTCTGCGCGCGCACCCCGGTCGCGCTCCTCGACCCGAACCTGCCGCCGGTGCTGGTCTATCCCGTCGACCGGCTCGGCGGCCTCATGCCCGAGCCGGGCAGCGACGCCGACGCCGCGCAGCGGGAGGCGCTGGCCGCCCTGCTCGGCCGGACCCGGGCGGCCGTGCTGGAGGCGGCCGACGAGGGCTGCACCACCGGCGAGGTGGCCCGCCGGCTGCGCATCTCCGCCGCCGCGGCCAGCCAGCACACCACCGTGCTGCGCAACGCCGGCCTGCTGGTCAGCCACCGCGACCGCAACACCGTCCTGCACACCCTGACCCCGCTGGGCCGGGCCGTCCTCGACGCCTGAGGTCGCGCGAGGTCAGACGGCCAGGGCGGCGCTGGCGGCGCTGCCCGGCGGTGGGGGGAGCAGCGCCGACGGGACGCCCTCCGCGGCCAGCGCCGTGCGCAGCCGTTGCAGGTCGGCGCCGAAACGGACCAGGTCCGCCGCGTCGACCGGGGCCGGTGGCGCGCCGAGGACCAGGCCGGTGGCGCGCCCCGGCCAGCCGGGCACGGTGGCGACAAGTCCGGCGCGTACCTCGTGGTCGGTGACGTGGGTGAGGACGGTGCCGGGCGCGACCACCTCGGCGACGGCGGCGATCGCCCGGTCGACGGCGGCCGGGTCGGCCGGGGTCGGGCCGGGGCCGTCGGCCAGGGTGGCCGCCTCCCGCAGGCCGGCGGCCCGCGCCTCGGCGGTGCCGAGGGAGAAGAGGTCCAGCGACGCGTCCCGAACCAGCGTCCGGGCGCCCTCGTCGTCGTCCCGGGTCTCGCCCAGGTAGCCGCGGATCACCGCGACCGGCACCTGGTCGCACTTGCCCTTGATCAGCTCGCCGGCCGCGGCCAGCTCGTCCACGACGGCCATCTGGGTGAGCTGGAGTTCGTTGCCGTAGGGGTCGATCTCGCCCCGGTGGTCGCGGATCGCCGGCATGCCGGCCACCCCGAGCGCCACGTCGGTGAGCCCGTTGCGCCACGGCCGGCCCATGGTGTCGCTGACGATGACCGCCACGTCGAGGTCGTACCGCTCGCGCAGGGTGGCGCGCAGCGCGCGGGCGGAGGCGTCCGGGTCCTCGGGCAGCAGCACCAGCCGGGTCTTGCCCACGTTGGACGCGTCGATGCCGGCGGAGGCCATCACGAACCCGTGGTGGGTCTGCACGATCCGGGTGGTGCCACGGGTGGCCACCACCCGGGCGGTCTCCCCGGCCAGCACCTCGTCCCGGGCGGCGAGCCGCTCGGGCCCGTCGGCCGGCACGTCGACCAGCCGGCCCTCCGCCTTCGACACGACCTTGCTGGTCACCACCAGCACGTCGCCGTCGCGCAGCCAGGGCGCCGCGGTGGCGATCAGCGCCGCCAGGTCGTCGCCCTCGGTCACGTCGCCGATGCCGAGCACCGGCAGGATCTCCAGCCTCACATCAGCTCCAACGCGGCTCGGACCATCGCCACCGTCGCCGCCTCGTCGGTCATCCGCAGCGGCGCGGAGCGCACGGTCACCTCCGGCACCAGGGTCCCCTCGTCCTCGGGCGCGACCAGCCAGCCGTCGAGCAGGCCGCCGGCCGAGCGGGCGCCGTAGAGGCCGCCCACCCCGGCCGCGCTGCACTCGACACCGAGCACGGACAGGCAGCGGTCGGCCATGCCGCGGACCGGCGCGCCGCCGATGATCGGGGACACCCCGACGACCGGGGCCGGCCCGTCGGCGATCGCGTCGCGCAGGCCCGGCACGGCCAGGATCGGCGCGATGCTCACCACCGGGTTGCTGGGCGCGACGAGCACCACGTCGGCGGCCCGGATCGCCTCCAGCACGCCGGGCGCCGGCTTCGCCGCCTCCGCGCCGACGAAGACGAACCGGTGCGTCGGAACGTCCGCCCGGTGGCGCACCCACCACTCCTGGAAGTGGATGGCCCGCTGGCCGCCGTCCAGGTCGACCACGACGTGCGTCTCCAGCCGGTCGTCCGTGGCCGGCAGCAGGCGTACGCCGGGCTGCCAGCGGGTGGCCAGCGCCTCGGTGACCTGGGACAGCGGGTAGCCGGCGTTGAGCATGGTGGTGCGCACCAGGTGGGTGGCGAGATCCTTGTCGCCCAGCCCGAACCAGGCCGGCTCGGCGCCGTACGCGGCCAGCTCGGACTTGACCGTCCACGTCTCGCCGACCCGGCCCCAGCCGCGCTCCGGGTCGGCGCCCCCGCCCAGCGTGTACATGACGCTGTCCAGGTCGGGGCAGACCTTCAGCCCGTGCAGCAGCAGATCGTCGCCGACGTTGACCACGGCGGTCACCTCGGCCCCCACCTCCCGGGCGTACGCCCGGACGCCGAGCAGGAACCGGGCGCCCCCGATGCCGCCGGTCAGAACCACGATGCGCATGACGTCCATCCTTGCGCACGCGCCGCCGTCGATCGCCCGGTGGCCGGAGAGACTACGCTCACTCCGGCAACTGTCCGTTTTCGTCCCCAGGGGGAGTCTGTGACCAGCCCCGCCGAGCCCGCGTCCGGCGACACCACGCAGGCCAGCCAGTTGACCAAACCGCTGCGCGAACTGGCCGCGCTCGTTCTGCTCGGCGCGAACGCCGTGCTGCTCTTCGTCGGCCTGCTGCGCCTGCTGGTGCCGGTCGACGACTACAGCACGTTCAGCGGCCGGGCCGGGAGCACGTTCTTCACCTTCGTCGGCCTGGAGTCGGCCGTCCTGCCGCTGCTGGCCGTGCTGCTGGCCACCCACGTCCGCCCCGTGCTGCCGAAGGCGAAACTGATCACCCAGGTGGCGCTGGTCGAGTACGGCGTCGCCGCGGTGTTCGGCGCGCTGACCTTCCTGATCTGGCTGGTCGGCCGGCTCGCCGACGGCGAGGTGCTGGACGCCTTCCTCGGCCTGCTCACCCGGGTGGCCTGGCTGGCCGTCTTCGCGGTCGCCGCGTTCGTGGTCTTCAAGATCTGGCGCACCCTCTACTACGTCCCGAAGCCGAAGCCGCAGCCCGGCGTCTACGGCCAGGCGCAGCCCGGCTGGCCGCAGCAGCCCGGCCAGCCCGGGGGCTACCCCGCCCCGGGCGGGTACCCCGGCATGCCGCAGCAGCAGGGCGGCTACCCGCAGCCCGGCCCGTACGGCCCGGCGCAGCCCGCGCCGCCGTTCAACACCGCCCCGCCGCACGCGCCACAGTCGAGCCCGCCGTTCGGCGCCCCGCAGTCGGGTCCGCCCCTCGCCGGTCCGCAGTCCGCGCCCCCGTACGGCACCGCACCGCATGCGGCGCCGCCGTTCGGCCAGCCGCCGTCGGCCGATCCGACCCAGGCGATCCCGCGCCAGCCGGCCGATCCCGGCCAGCCGGTCCCGCCGGACGGCGACCGTACGCAGCGCTTCGACCGGGAGGACCCGAACTTCCCGCGCTGAGCCGCCGCTTTCCACCGGCCGCCCGCCCTCGCCTTGTCGGGGGCGGGCGGCCGCGCATCGGCCAGCGCATAGGCTTGGCGGATGGTTGATCGCAGCGAGCCCGTCCCGACCGAGGCGAGCGTCCGGCGGGCCCTGGGCCGGGCCGCCTCCGGCCGGGCGCTGGACGTGGCGGAGGCGAGTGCGCTGCTCGCGGCGCGCGGCGCGGCGCTGGACGAGCTGCTCCGGGTCGCGGGGGAGATCCGCGACGCCGGGCTGCGGGAGGCGGGCCGGCCGGGCGTCGTCACCTTCTCCAAGAAGGTGTTCATCCCGCTGACCCGGCTTTGCCGGGACCGCTGCCACTACTGCACGTTCGCCACGGTGCCGCACCGGCTGCCCGCCGCGTACCTGGAGAAGGACGAGGTCCTCGCCGTCGCCCGGGAGGGCGCCGCGCAGGGCTGCAAGGAGGCGCTGTTCACCCTCGGTGACCGCCCCGAGGAGCGCTGGCCGGCGGCCCGGCGCTGGCTGGACGAGCGGGGCTACGACTCCACCCTCGACTACCTGCGCGCCTGCGCCGTGGCGGTGCTGGAGGAGACCGGCCTGCTGCCGCACCTCAACCCCGGGGTGCTGTCCTGGTCGGAGCTGCAACGGCTCAAGCCGGTCGCGCCGAGCATGGGCATGATGCTGGAAACCACCGCCACCCGGCTCTGGTCCGAGCCGGGCGGCCCGCACCACGGCTCGCCCGACAAGGAGCCGGCGGTGCGGCTGCGGGTGCTCGACGACGCCGGCCGGGTCGGCGTGCCGTTCACCACCGGGCTGCTCATCGGCATCGGGGAGACCCTGGCGGAGCGGGTCGACGCGCTCTTCGCGATCCGCCGGGCGCACCGGGAGTACGGCCACCTCCAGGAGGTGATCGTGCAGAACTTCCGCGCCAAGCCGGACACCGCGATGCGGGGGATGCCCGACGCGGAGCTGCACGACCTGGCGGCCACTGTGGCGGTGGCCCGGGTGCTGCTCGGCCCGAAGGCCCGGATCCAGGCGCCGCCGAACCTCATCGAGGGCGAGTACGACCTGCTGCTGCGCGCCGGCATCGACGACTGGGGCGGCGTCTCGCCGGTGACCCCGGACCACGTCAACCCGGAGCGCCCCTGGCCACAGCTGGACGAGCTGGCCCGGCGTACCGCACAGGCGGGCTTCACCCTGCGCGAGCGGCTGACGATCTACCCGGAGTACGTCCGGGCCGGCGACCCGTGGCTCGATCCGCGCCTGCTGCCGCACGTCACCGCCCTGGCCGACCCGGAGACCGGGCTGGCCGTCGAGGCGGCCCGCCCGGTGGGCCGGCCGTGGCAGGAGCCGGAGGAGGTGTTCGGCGGGCGTACCGACCTGCACGTCACCATCGACACCACCGGGCGGACCGGGGACCGGCGGGGCGACTTCGACGACGTCTACGGCGACTGGTCGGAGGTGGCCGCGAAGGTCGCCGTCCCGGTCGCCGTGGCGAGCGATCCCGACCTGCGGGCCGGCCTGCGGCTGGCCGCCGACGACCCGGCCGCGCTGCTGGAACCGGCGCACGAGGCGAAGGCGCTGGCGCTGTTCGGCGCGGACGGCCCGGCGCTGGACGAGCTGTGCCGGATCGCCGACGACGTGCGGCGGGACGCGGTCGGCGACGACGTCACCTACGTGGTCAACCGCAACATCAACTTCACCAACGTCTGCTACGTGGGCTGCCGGTTCTGCGCCTTCGCGCAGCGGGAGAGCGACGCCGACGCGTTCCGGCTCTCCCTGGGCCAGGTCGCCGACCGGGCCGAGGAGGCGTGGGCGGCCGGCGCCACCGAGGTCTGCCTCCAGGGCGGCATCGACCCGAAGCTGCCGGTCACCGGTTACGCCGACATCGTCCGGGCGATCAAGGCGCGGGTGCCCGGGATGCACGTGCACGCCTTCTCGCCCATGGAGATCGTCACCGCCGCCGCCAAGGCGGGCGTGCCGGTGAAGGAGTGGCTGCTCCAGCTCCGCGAGGCCGGCCTGGACACCATCCCGGGCACCGCCGCGGAGATCCTCGACGACGAGGTGCGCTGGGTGCTCACCAAGGGCAAACTGCCGGCCGCCGCCTGGGTCGACGTGGTGAGCACGGCCCACGAGCTGGGCATCCGGTCCAGCTCCACCATGATGTACGGCCATGTCGACCACCCCGGCCAGTGGCTGGCCCACTTCCGGGTGCTGGCCGGCGTGCAGGACCGCACGGGCGGCTTCACCGAGTTCGTGGCGCTGCCGTTCGTGCACACCAACGCGCCGATCTACCTGGCCGGCATCGCCCGGCCCGGCCCGACCTGGCGGGAGAACCGGGCCGTGCACGCCATGGCGCGGCTACTGCTGCACGGCCGGATCGCCAACATCCAGTGCTCCTGGGTGAAGCTCGGCGACGCCGGCACGGTGGCGATGCTCCAGGGCGGCTGCAACGACCTGGGCGGCACCCTCATGGAGGAGACCATCTCCCGGATGGCCGGCTCGGGCAACGGCTCGGCCCGGACCGAGGAGCAGCTCCGGGGGATCGCGGCGGCGGCGGGCCGGCCGGTCCGCAAGCGGACGACCGCGTACGGTCACGTCGGCGCGTAGCGTCGAACCTTTCCCCGCCGCCGGCCGTACCAGTGGATGCCGGCGGCGGTTGCGGCGAGGACCGCCGCCGGCATCCCCAAGCGCGGGGCACCCGGCGGCGTCCGGGCCCCGGTCCATCGTGGGCGCTGCGGCGCCGGCCCGGAAAGGTTGCCCATGACCACTGATGAGCCGAAGCGGGACATCGATGAGCCACAGTGGGCCATTGACGAGCCGCAGCCGGCCGCTGAGCCGAAGCGGCGGCCCTGGCCGCGACTGACCCGCCGGCAGACGTTGACCGCCGCCGCGAGCGCCACCCTGGGCGCCGCCGCCCTCACCGTGCCGGGCCTGTCCGCCGCGCAGAACGCCCCCTCCGCGGGCCGGCGCGACGAGCCGATCGTGGTCCACCTCCGCGACGCGTCCTCCGGCACGCTGGACGTCTTCGTCGGCACGACCCGGATTCAGGTACGCGACCGCGGCCTGGCCGACCGCCTGGTCCGCGCCGCCCGGCGCTGACCGCCCCCGCGCCACCGGCGCGGCCCTCCCGGCGCCGGTCCCGACTTCCGCTACCCCCGACGAAGGTGTGGTCCGCCATGTCCTCTCACCGCGAGGCTCCGGAGATAGCCAAGGATCCGGTCGCCGACAGCTCCGACCTGTACGCGTTCGTCAGCCCGAGCCAGCCCGACACGGTCACGTTGATCGCCAACTACGTGCCGGTGCAGCTCCCCTCCGGCGGCCCCAACTTCTTCGAGTTCGGCGACGACGTCCGGTACGAGATTCACGTCGACAACGACGGCGACGGCAATCCGGATGTCACCTATCGTTTCGAATTCACCACGGAGATCACGAATCCGAACAGCTTTCTTTACAACACCGGGCCGATCGAGTCGCTGGACAGCAAGAACTGGAACCGGCGCCAGTTCTACCGGTTGACCCGGATCGCCGACGGCCGGGAGCACGTGCTGGCGCACAAGCTGCCCTGCCCGCCGTGCAACGTGGGACCGCTCTCGACGCCCAGATACCAGGACCTGGTGCGGCAGGCGACGTTCCGGCTGTCGACCGGGGAGAAGGTCTTCGCCGGCCAGCGGGCCGACGGTTTCTTCGTCGACCTGGGCGCCATCTTCGACCTCGGCACGCTGCGCCCCTTCCAGCAGCTGCACGTGGCCGGCAAGAAGCTGTTCAAGACCGAGGGCGAGCCGGTCAACGCGCTGGACCGGCTGAACGTGCACAGCATCGCCGTGCAGGTCCCGCTCGCCAAGGTCCGGCGCAAGGCCAGCCGCTACGGCTACGCCGACCGCGCCTCGACCATCGGCGTCTGGACGACGGCCTCCCGCCAGCAGGTCCGGGTCCTCGGCGACCGGGCGGCCGCGGACACGGCCGCGGGGCCCTTCACCCAGGTCTCCCGGCTGGGCAATCCGCTGTTCAACGAGGTCATCGTGCCGATGTCCAAGAAGGACCTGTGGAACACGTTGCCGCCCACGGAGGACAAGCGGTTCGCCCAGTTCGTCGAGCAACCCGAGCTGGCCGCGTTGCTGCCCGCGCTCTACCCGGGCGTGTTCCCCAACCTGGATGCGCTGAACAAGTCGAAGAAGCCGCGGGCCGACCTCGTGGCGATCCTGCTCACCGGCGTGCCCGCCGGGCTGATCGACGGTTTCGCCAACACCACCGGCGACCTGCAGGCCGACATGCTGCGGCTGAACACCGCGATCCGGCCCAGCCGCAAGCCGGACCGCTTCGGGGTGCTCGGCGGCGATCTGGCGGGCTTCCCGAACGGCCGGCGGGTCGACGACGACGTGGTGACCATCGCGCTGCGGGCGATCGCCGGGCTGACCGTGCCGCTGGTCGACAAGACGTTCAAACCGGACGCGGCGGCGACCGCGGTGACTCCGGGCCTGAGCGCCGCCGACGTGACCGCGCCCTTCCTGGGCGACTTCCCGTTCCTCGGCACGCCGTACGACGGGTTCAACAACCCGCCGGCGAAGAAGTCCTGAACGGGGGAGGTCACATGCACGGCCAGCACCAGCACCACACCCTGGGTCCCTCGGAGAGCGGCAGCGTCGTGCTCGACCTGGGCGGCGACTCCGGCGCGCTGATCATCCACACCGGACGGGAACTGCACGGCCGCGAGATCGAGATCAGCCGGGCCGACCGGGACGAGCCCCGCACCCACTCCGCAGTCCGCGAGCGGCACGTCCGCGACGGCGTGTTCCACAGCGCCGTCTACCCGGACCTGGCAGCCGGTCTCTATACCGTCTGGTGGGACAGCGCCACGCCAGCCGGCGCGATTTCCGTCACCGGTGGCGCGATCGCCGAATTCGTCTGGCCGGCCAGCTCACCTCCGGGGACTGACTGACCGATCAGGCCGCCGCACCGTCGCGCCCCGTCCACATGATGGACGGGGCGCCGTCGGCGTTCGCGGGCTCGACGGGCGGTACCGCTCGCGTCGGGTTAACCTTGCCCCCACCAATGCTGATCTTGGACGGCGTCACGACGACCGCCCGGGCGCGGCCCGCCGGAAGCCTCCACCGGGGGCCGCCGGCGGTGTCCACACCGGTGCGCCACGGCAGAAAACTTGGGGCAACTCGCCGGGGAAGGCGTTACTCGTCCGGGGTCTGAATCGATAGGGCAGGTTGCGAGGGTCGAGCGGCCACCACGGCCGCCCGGAAGGTGTCGGGAGGGCGACTCCATTATCAAGTTTGGCTTGACGGCGCACGCATTACACGCGTGTAATTTGAATGGGGTTGTTCGCACGGAACGCAACAAATTGTGACCGGACGAACAAGCACGCCTTTCGCGTGGGGGGTTGCAGCGGCGATGACGCCGGTGCGCGACAAGGAGGCAACGGATGGACGGCCAGCTCGAGGTGGCCGACCTGCTCGGAAACGCGCCGGAGTGGCAGGAGCGGGCACTGTGCTCGCAGACCGACCCGGAGGCGTTCTTTCCCGAGAAGGGCGGCTCGACCCGCGAGGCGAAGCGCATCTGCTCGCGGTGTGAAGTGAAGACGGAGTGTCTCGAATACGCGCTCGGCCACGACGAGCGGTTCGGGATCTGGGGTGGGCTCTCCGAGCGGGAGCGGCGCAAGCTCAAGCGGCGGGTCGCCGCCTGACACGCGTACCGGACCGGGTGGTGGGGGCCGCCCGGGGTCCGGGGCCGACGACCCGGCCGGCGGGGGCCGGCCGGGACGCGGCGGCGGCCTGCCGCTGCCGGCTCAGGCCAGTTCGTCGGGGTCGACGCCGAGCAGGTTCGCCACCTGCTCGATGATCACGTCGTGCACGAGGTCCGCGAGGTCCTCGCGGTCCATGGCCCGGAACTCCAGCGGCCGCCGGTAGAGCACGATCCGCGGCGGCACCTCCTGCCGGCCGGGGCGCCCGGGCAGCAGGCGGGCGAGCGGCACCTCGCCGTCCTCCAGCACGTCCGAGTCGTAGACGTTCAAATCCGGCGGGACGTCCTCGACGGCGAACTCGACCCCGGCCAGCTCCTTGGCGAAGCGGCGTTCGAGCGTCTCCACCGTGTCCAGCACCAGGTCGTCGAAGACCTCGGCCTTGGTCCGGGCCAGCGGCACGGTGGCCGGCACCAGCCGCCCCCGCAGCCCCCGCCCGTGGCGGTCGCGGTGGGTGCGCCGGCCGGAGCCGGGGCGGCGGTTTTCCGGGCTCGTCATGACGCACAGGGTAGCCCCCGGACCCGGGCCGCCCGCCGTCGCGCCGCCGGCCCGGCGCGCCGACGCGCCGATCGGACGAATTGTGATCACCATGACGGGCGTGTCGCAACGCGAAGCGGTGCGCCGCACCCGGTAATGGGGATACCCTGCCGCCGTGAGGTCACCACGGCGCTGCTCCCGTAACGGCTGCCCCCGGCAAGCGGTCGCCACATTGACCTATGTCTACAACGAGTCCACAGCCGTGGTCGGCCCCCTCGCCGCGTTCGCCGAGCCGCACACCTACGACCTGTGCGAGCCGCACGCCCGCAGCCTGACCGCCCCGCGCGGCTGGGACGTGGTGCGCCACGAGGGCGAGTTCGAACCCCCGCCGCCCACCACCGACGACCTGGTCGCCCTGGCCGAGGCTGTCCGCGAGGCCGCCCGCCCGGCACCCCCACGCCCGCCGTCGGACAACGACCAGCCGAGCCCGCAGGCCCCCCACCAACAGGGCCGCCGCGGCCACCTCCGCGTAATCCCCCCCAACCACTAAACCCCGGCCCCCGGCCCCCGGCCCCCGGCCCCCCGCGCGCCCCGCGCCCGGCCCGTTGATCATGAAGTTATTGCCCTCCGCCGCGGCGTGTCGTGGCAATAACTTCATGATCAACGCGCCGGCCCGCCGGCAGGCCGGGCCGGGGCGCCGGCGGTGGGTCAGTGGCCCAGGAGGTGGGAGAAGGCGGCGGCGCGGCGGGAGGGGCGGTTGGTCCGGCTCTCCGCCTCGTCGGCTGAGAACATCACCTTCAGGCCGGCGTTGACCGCCAGCCAGCGCAGGGGCTCCGGTTCCCATCTCGGGGAGCGGTGGTTGACCCAGGGGAGGGTGGTCAACTCCGACTGCTCGCCCCGGATCAGGTCGGCCAGGGTACGGCCGGCCAGGTTGCTGGTGCCGACGCCGTCGCCGACGTAGCCGCCCGCCCAGGCCAGCCCGGTCGACCGGTCCAGGCCCACCGAGGCGGCCCAGTCCCGGGCCACGCCGAGCGGCCCGCCCCAGGTGTGCGTCACCGGCACGTCCGGCCCCAGCACCGGGAAGAGCTCGCCGAGCACCCGGCGCAGCGCCGCGAAGACCCGGGGCTCCCGGTCGAAGTCGGGGCGGACCCGGGAACCGTAGTGGTAGGGGGCGCCCCGCCCGCCGAAGGCGAGCCGTCCGTCGGCGGTGCGCTGGCCGTAGATGATGACGTGCCGGTAGTCGGAGAAGGTCTCCCGTTCGGCCAGCCCGATCTCCGCCCAGGTCGCCTCGGGCAGCGGCGCGGTGGCCACCATCAGCGAGTAGACCGGCGCCACGGCCCGCCGCTGGCCGGGCAGGGCCGGGGTGAAGCCCTCGGTCGCCCGGACCACCACCGGCGCGCGGACCACGCCGGCCGGGGTCACCGCCGCCCCGGGCCGCAGTGCCGTGACCGGGGTCCGCTCGAAAAGGCGTACCCCCCGGCGCTCCACCGCCGCGGCCAGGCCGCGGACCAGCTTCGCCGGGTGCACGGCGGCGCAGTGCGGGGTGTACGTGCCGCCGCGTACCCCCTCGGCGTGGCAGCGGGCGGCGGCCTCGGCGGCGTCGAGCAGCACCAGGTCGGCGTCGGCGAGACCGTGCTCGCGCGCCTCCGCTACGGCGGCCCGGGCGCGGCCGAGCTGCACGTCGGTGCGGGCCAGCACCACCGTGCCGCCGGCCCGCCAGTCGCAGTCGATGCCCTCGGCGGCGACCACCCGGCCGACCTCGCGGACGGTCTCCTGCATGGTCCGCTGCATGGCGAGCGCCCGGTCCCGGCCGTGCCGGCGGGCCAGCGCCGGCAGCGAGGTGGGGAAGAGGGCCGAGCACCAGCCGCCGTTGCGGCCGGAGGCGCCGTACCCGGCGATCTCCCTCTCCAGCACCACGATCCGCAGTGCCGGGTCGGCCTCGGCCAGGTAGTACGCCGTCCAGAGCCCGGTGTAGCCGGCGCCCACGATCACCACGTCGGCGTCGGTGTCGCCGGGCAGGCCGGGGCGCGGGGCCAGCGATTCGTCCACGCTCGACAGCCAGTACGACAGGTTCTGGTAGCGCATCACCACTCCGGTGGGGGCAGGTCGTGCCGCAGCCGCGGGTCGGGCTGCGGGGTCCCGTACGTCTCGACGACCGGCACCACCCCGGCCCAGACCGGCCGGTCGAGGTCGTCCTCGGGGTCGTCGGGCGGGCCGTCGCTGACCTTCACCGAGCACTCGTCCAGCGGCAGGGCGAGCACCAGCGTGGCGGCCAGCTCCTTCGCCGAGGGCGGCCGGATCTCCGCCCAGCGGCCGGGGAGCAGGTGCTCGGAGAGGCGGTGCAGCGCGGCGGCTTTCGCCTCGCCGGTGAGCGCGGTGAGGGTGCCGAGGACCATGGCGCAGCGGTAGTTCATCGAGGACTCGAAGGCGCTGCGGGCCAGCACCAGCCCGTCGAGCAGGGTGACCGTGAGGCAGGCCGGCGCGCCGGCGGCGAGGTGCCGGAACAGCCGGCTGCCGGTGGAGCCGTGCACCAGCACCCGCTCCCCGTCGCGGGCGTACGCGACCGGCAGCGCGTACGGCTGGCCGCCGTCGGCGACGGCCAGGTGCGCGACCCGGCCGGCGTCGAGCACGGCGTGCAGCGTCGCCCGGTCGTGGACGGCGAGGTCGGGCAGCCGGCGTACCCGGGTCCGCTCGCTGCCCCCGACGGTGCTCGTCGTGGTGGTCCGGTCCCCGGGGTCGGGGTCGGGGTCGGCGGCGCCGACGGTGCTCGTCGTGGTGGTCCGGTCCCCGGGGTCGGGGTCGGGGTCGGGGTCGGCGGCGCCGACGGTGCTCGTCGTGGTGGTCCGGTCCCCGGGGTCGGGTTCGGCGGCGCCGACGGCGCTCGTCGTGGTGGTCCGGTCCCCGGGGTCGGGTTCGGCGGCGCCGACGGTGCGGGGCCGGTCCCCGGTGTTCCGGGAACCGGCCCCGTCCGGGCCGCCGGTCAGAGGCGCGACCATGCCTCGGTCAGCACGGCGCGCAGGATCTGCTCGATCTCGTCGAACTGCTGCTGCTGGGCGATCAGCGGCGGCGCGAGCTGGATGACGGGGTCGCCCCGGTCGTCGGCGCGGCAGTAGAGCCCGGCCTGGAAGAGCGCGGTGGAGAGGAAGCCGCGCAGCAGCCGCTCCGACTCGGCCTCGTCGAAGGTCTCCCGGGTGGCCTTGTCCTTGACCAGCTCGATGCCGTAGAAGTAGCCGTCGCCCCGGACGTCGCCGACGATCGGCAGGTCGTTGAGCTTCTCCAGGGTGGACCGGAAGGCGCCCTCGTTGGCCCGGACGTGACCGATCAGGTCCTCGCGGGCGAAGACCTCCAGGTTGGCCAGGGCCACCGCGCAGGAGACCGGGTGCCCGCCGAAGGTCACCCCGTGCGCGAACATGCCGGTTTCGGTGAGGAACGGCTCCATGAGCCGCTCGCTGGCGATCATCGCGCCGAGCGGGGCGTAGCCGGAGGTGATGCCCTTGGCGGTGGTGATGATGTCCGGCTGGTAGCCGTACCGGACGGCGCCGAAGTACTCGCCGAGCCGGCCCCAGGAGCAGATCACCTCGTCGCTGACCAGCAGCACGTCGTACGCGTCGCAGATCTCCCGGACCCGCTCGAAGTAGCCGGGCGGAGGCGGGAAGCAGCCGCCGGAGTTCTGCACCGGCTCCAGGAAAACCGCGGCGACGGTGTCCGGCCCCTCCCGCTCGATGGCCCGGCCGATCTCCTCGGCGGCCCAGCGGCCGAACGCCTCGGGGTCGTCGCCGTGCTCGGGGGCCCGGTAGAAGTTGGTGTTCGGCACCTTGATGCCGCCGGGCACGAGCGGCTCGAAGTCGCTCTTGATGCCGGGCAGGCCGGTGATGGACAGCGCGCCCATCGAGGTGCCGTGGTAGGCGATGTAGCGGCTGACCACCTTGTACTTGTTCGGCTGGCCGGTGCGCTTGAAGTAGGCCCGGGCCAGCTTCCACGCCGCCTCGACGGCCTCGGAGCCGCCGGTGGTGAAGAAGACCCGGTTCAGGTCGCCGGGGGCCAGCGCGGCGACCTTCTCGGCCAGCTCGACGGCCTTGGGGTGGGCGTACGACCACAGGGGGAAGTAGGCGAGTTCGCCCGCCTGCTTGGCGGCCGCCTCGGCGAGCTCGGTCCGGCCGTGGCCGGCGTTGACGACGAAGAGCCCGGCGAGTCCGTCCAGGTAGCGGCGGCCCCGCGAGTCCCAGACGTACGCGCCCTCGCCGCGCACGATGGTCGGGACCTCGCCGGCGGAGTAGCTGGCCATCCGGGTGAAGTGCATCCAGAGGTGGTCGGTGGCGTTGGCCATGTCAGCCCCATCGGGTCTCGGGCCGGTCAGGGGTGACACCGGCCGCTCTGCCCACGGTTATCCCACAGGCAATGCCGATCACGCAAGCGTCGGGGGCAAACGACAACGGATTCAGCGTGCGGTGTTTGTCACGACAACGGAATCCGTATCAGGCTGTTCCCCAGCTGTAGGTCTGCTTGCGGAGCTTGAGGTAGACGAACGCCTCGGTGGAGACCACGCCCGGCACCCCGCGCAGCCTCTGGAGGATCTCCAGCAGGTGCTCGTCGTTGCGGCAGACCACCTCGGCCAGCAGGTCGAACGACCCGGCGGTGATCACCACGTAGTCGATCTCCTCGAACTCGGCCAGCCGGTCGGCGACGCTCTCCAGATCGCCGTCGGTCCGTAGGCCGATCATGGCCTGGCGGGGGAAGCCGAGCTGGAGCGGATCGGTCACCGCCACGATCTGCATGACCCCGGCGTCGAGCAGGCGCTGCACCCGCTGCCGCACCGCTGCCTCGGAGAGGCCGACCGCCTTGCCGATGGTCGCGTACGGGCGCCGCCCGTCCTCCTGGAGCTGCTCGATGATCTGCTTGGCCACGTCGTCGAGCAGAGCGTGACTGGCACCCTCACGCACGGTCACGCGACGGCTGCCGTTGCCGTTCTCCAGTTGCCGGTTGGCCATCGTCCGCTCCCCATGTCCGAATCCTCGTGCTGAGCGTAGTGCCCCGGCGCAGTCTGGCGTATTTCGTGGTCCATGGCTATTCCCGCAACGGAATCCCTTGTAAGGGAGGTCACCTCATGTCAGGATCAGTCGTCCATCGCCACTGACCCTCCCGCCGGCGCGCCACCCCCGTCCCGCCGCCGACGATGACCCCCCGAGGAGTCGTCACATGCGTAGTCCCCTCCGGCACCTCACCCGGCGCGGTCTGCTCACCGGGACCCTGGGCTCGGCCGCCCTGCTCGCCACGGCGGGCACGCTGGCCGGCTGCGGCACCAAGGGCGCCCAGCAGACCGAAGCCGGTTGCAAGAGCGACGACCTTTCCGCCACGGAGAAGAAGCTGGCCTTCTCGAACTGGCCGCAGTACATGGACGTGGACGAGAAGGACGAGTCCAAGCGCCCCACCCTGGACGCGTTCATCGCGAAGTCCGGGATCCAGGTGACGTACACCGAGGACGTCAACGACAACAACGAGTTCTTCGGCAAGGTGCAGAACCAGCTCGCCGGTTGCCAGACGACCGGCCGCGACATCATGGTCCTCACCGACTGGATGGCGGCCCGGATGATCCGGCTCGGCTGGATCCAGAAGCTGGACAAGGCGAAGCTGCCCAACGTCGAGGCGAACCTGCTGCCCTCACTGCGCGGGCGCTCCTTCGACAAGGACACCCAGCTCGCCGTCCCGTGGCAGTCCGGCCTGGCCGGGCTCGCCTACAACGCCAAGGTGGCCAAGGAGATCCGCACGGTCGACGAGTTGCTCACCCGCCCCGACCTGAAGGGCAAGGTGACCGCGCTCTCGGAGATGCGGGACACCATGGGCCTGCTGCTCCAGGCCGGCGGTCACGACCCGTCGAACTTCACCCCGGCGCAGTTCGACGACGCGCTGAACAAGCTGAAGAAGGCCGTGGACTCCAAGCAGATCCGCAAGTTCACCGGCAACGACTACGCCCCCGACCTGGCCAAGGGCGACATCGCCGCCTGCATCGGCTGGTCCGGTGACGTCGTCCAGCTCGGCTTCGAGGACGAGAAGATCAAGTTCGTGGTGCCCGAGTCCGGGGTGATGCTCTGGTCGGACAACATGCTGGTGCCGAACAAGGCCGGCCACAAGGCCAACGCCGAAGAGCTGATCAACTACTACTACGACCCGGCGGTCGCGGCGCAGCTCGCCGCCTATGTCAACTACATCTGCCCGGTCAAGGGCGCGCAGGCCGAGATGGAAAAGATCGACCCCGACCTGGCCGCCAACCCGCTCATCTTCCCGGACGACGCCATGCTGTCGAAGTCCAAGGTCTTCATGGCCTTGGACGAGAAGCAGGAGAAGGAGTACGAGACCAAGTTCCAGCAGGTCATCGGGGCGTGAGGGACATGAGCTCGAAGGCGCAGGAGCGCGAGACACCGGCCGGCGACCTGCGGCTGGCCAACCTGACCAAACGGTTCGGCGTCTTCACCGCGGTGGACGACCTCAGCCTCACCATCCCGCAGGGCTCGTTCTTCGCGCTGCTCGGGGCGTCCGGCTGCGGCAAGACCACCACTCTGCGGATGATCGCCGGGCTGGAGGAGCCGACCAGCGGGCAGGTGCTGCTCGGTGACCGGGACATCGCGGGGCTGCGGCCGTACAAGCGGCCGGTGAACACCGTGTTCCAGAGCTACGCGCTCTTCCCGCACCTCGACATCCACGAGAACGTGGCCTTCGGGCTGCGGCGGCGCGGCATCCGCAAGGTGACCGACCAGGTCGAGCGGATGCTCGCCCTGGTGCAGCTCGAAGGGTACGGCCGGCGCAAGCCGGCCCAGCTCTCCGGCGGCCAGCAGCAGCGCGTGGCGCTGGCCCGGGCGCTCATCAACCACCCGCAGGTGCTGCTGCTGGACGAGCCGCTCGGCGCGCTCGACCTCAAGCTGCGCCGGCAGATGCAGATCGAGCTGAAGCGGATCCAGACCGAGGTCGGCATCACCTTCGTGCACGTCACCCACGACCAGGAGGAGGCCATGACCATGGCCGACACGGTCGCGGTGATGAACGCCGGCCGGATCGAGCAGCTCGGCGCCCCCGCCGACATCTACGAGTACCCGGCCACGGCGTTCGTGGCGAACTTCCTCGGCCAATCCAACCTGCTGGCCGGCGAGGCCGCCGGCCGCAGCGGCGACGACGTGGCGGTCACCGCGCACGGCGCGCGCTTCTCGGTGCCCGCCGAACGGGCCCGGACCGACCAGGGGACGGTCTTCCTCGGGGTACGTCCCGAGAAGCTGCACCTGGTCAGCAGCCCGGACGAGGTGCCCACCGGCCACCAGTACGTCGGCGGGGTGGTCACCGACGCCTCGTACGTGGGCGTGAGCACCCAGTACCTGGTGCGCACGGCGTGGGGCAGCGAGCTGTCCGCGTTCGCCGCGAACAGCGGGGTCGGCGGACGGCTGCCCGTCGGCACCCCGGTGACCGCGCACTGGGACCCGCGGCACGCCTTCCTGCTGCCCCGGGCGCCCGGCGAGGACGACCAGACCAGCCCGGTGCTCGACGAGCCGCCGGTGGGTGCGCTGTCATGAGCGCCCTGGCCCACGTACCGACCCCGGCGGGGCAACCGGCCGCACCGCCGGGGCCCCGGCGGGGGCGGAGCAGGCTGCTGCCGTACCTGCTGCTGCTGCCGGGCGCCGCCTGGCTGCTGGTCTTCTTCGTGCTGCCGCTGATCCAGCTCGCCGCCGCCAGCCTCTACGACCCGAGCGGATCGCTGGCCACCGGCTACGTGCTGACCGGCGAGGTCGGCAACTACTGGGACGCGTTGAGCGTCTACTGGCCGCAGTTCACCCGCTCGTTCGTCTACTCGGCGATCGCGCTGGTGCTGGCCCTGCTCCTGGGCTACCCGCTGGCGTACGCGATCGCGCAGAAGGCCGGCCGGTGGAAGAACCTGCTGCTGGTCGCCGTGGTCGCGCCGATGTTCACCAGCTTCCTGGTCCGCACCCTGGCCTGGAAGACCATCCTGTCCGACAACGGCGCCCTGGTCGGCCTGCTGCGCGACGTGCACCTGCTCGGCGCCGACGGCCGGCTGCTGGCCACCCCGTTCGCGGTGGTGCTCGGCCTCACGTACAACTTCCTGCCGTTCCTGGTGCTGCCGCTGTACGCGAGCCTGGAACGGCTCGACCCGCGGCTGCTGGAGGCGGCGAGCGACCTGTACGCGAGCCCGCTGCGCGCCTTCCGGAAGGTCACCCTGCCGCTGTCCATGCCCGGGCTGATCGCCGGCACGCTGCTCTTCTTCATCCCGGCCACCGGTGACTACATCAACGCCGAGCTGCTCGGCACGCCGAACGAATACATGATCGGCAACGTCATCGACTCGGCGTTCCTGGTCCGGCTGGACTACCCGCAGGGCGCGGCGCTGTCGTTCCTGCTCATGGCCGCGATCCTCGCGATCGTCTTCGTCTACCTGCGCAAGGCCGGCACGGAGGAGGTGCTCTGATGCGTCGTTGGCTCGCCGACCGGTGGGTGATGGGGGTGGCCCTGCTCGTCCTCGCCTACCTCTCGCTGCCGATCCTCGTGGTGGCCGGGCTCTCCTTCAACCGGCCGTCCAGCCGGCTGTCCTACGACTTCAACGAGTTCACCCTGGACAACTGGACGCAGCCCTGCGCCACCTCCGACATGTGCGACGCGGTGGTGCGCAGCATGGAGATCGGCCTGATCGCCACGCTGGTCTCCACGGTGCTCGGCACGCTCATGGCGTTCGCCCTGGTCCGGCACAGCTTCAAGGGCCGCTCCGGGATCAACGGGCTGATCTTCCTGCCGATGGCCACCCCGGAACTGGTGATGGGCACCTCGCTGCTCGCCCTCTTCGTCTGGTCGGACGGCCAGCTGCGGGCCACCTTCGGCTTCGGCATCCCGCAGGGCTTCTGGACCATCGTCATCGCGCACGTGATGTTCTGCGTGTCGTTCGTGGTGGTCACCGTGAAGGCCCGCCTCGCCGGCATGGACCGGCGGCTGGAGGAGGCCGCCATGGACCTCTACGCCAGCGAGTGGCAGACCTTCCGCCGGATCACCCTGCCCCTGGTGCTGCCCGGCATCGTGGCCGCCGCGCTGCTGGCCTTCTCGCTCAGCTTCGACGACTTCATCATCACGAACTTCAACGCCGGCACCACCGTCACCTTCCCGATGTACGTCTGGGGCGCCGCCCAGCGCGGCATCCCGCCGCAGGTCAACGTCATCGGCACGGCCATGTTCGCGATCGCGCTGCTGCTCGTCGGGGCCACCTCGCTGCGCGGCCGCCGGGCCCGGCGGGCCGCCCTCGCGGCCCCCGTCGCCGCCGTCGGGGCCCCCAAGAGCGCCTCATGAACCTCCCGCATACCGGCCGGGCGCTGGCCGACGCCGCGCCCGTACCGTACTGGCTCGACCGGCCGGAACGACCGGACCCGCTGCCGCCGCTGACCGGCGTCCACGACGCCGACCTGCTGGTGGTCGGCGGCGGGTACTCCGGGCTCTGGACCGCGCTGCTGGCCAAGGAGGCCGACCCCGGCCTGGACGTGCTCGTGGTCGACGCCGGCACCTGCGGCTGGGCGGCGTCCGGGCGCAACGGTGGCTTCTGCGCCGCCTCGCTCACCCACGGCCTCGCCAACGGCGCCGAGCGGTGGCCCGGCGAGATCGACGAGCTGGAACGGCTCGGCCGGGAGAACCTGGACGCGATCGCCGCCACGGTGACCAGGCACGGGATCGACTGCGACTTCGAGCGCACCGGGGAGCTGGCGGTGGCCGTCGAGCCGTACCAGCTCGCCGGGCTCGCGGAGGACGCCGAGCTGGCCCGCCGGTACGGCCACGACGTCGCGCTGCTCGACCGGGACGAGGTGCGCGCCGAGGTGGCCTCGCCGACGTACCTGGGCGGGATGTGGGACCGGGACCGGGTGGCCCTGCTCGACCCGGCGAAGCTCGCCTGGGGCTTGCGCCGCGCCGCCCTCGACCTGGGCGTCCGCATCCACGAGCACACCCGGGTGACCGGGCTGGCCCGCGACGGCGGCGCGCTGCGCGCGGCCACGGTCGGCGGCCCGGACGCCACGCCCGGCGCGGTGCGGGCCCGGCAGGTGGTGCTGGCCACCAACGCGTTCCCGCCGCTGCTGCGCCGGCTGCGCGCCTGGCTGGTGCCGGTCTACGACTACGCGCTGATGACCGAGCCGCTGACGCCCGCACAGCGCGACGCCATCGGCTGGCGCAACCGGCAAGGGCTGGCCGACACCGGCAACCAGTTCCACTACTACCGGATGACCGCCGACGGCCGGATCCTGTTCGGCGGCTACGACGCGGTCTACCACTACGGCAACCGGATGGCCCCGGAGCTGGAGCAGCGCGAGGCCACCTTCACGGCCCTGGCGTCGCACTTCTTCACCACCTTCCCCCAGTTGGACGGGCTGCGGTTCAGCCACCGCTGGGGCGGCGTCATCGACACCTGCACCCGGTTCTGCGCGTTCTTCGGCACCGCCTACGAGGGGCGCCTGGCGTACGCGGCCGGGTTCACCGGGCTCGGCGTCGGGGCGACCCGGTTCGGCGCCCGGGTCATGCTCGACCTGCTGGGCGGGGAGGAGACCCCGCTGACCCGGCTCGATCTGGTCCGCCGCAAGCCGCTGCCGTTCCCGCCGGAGCCGATCCGGGCCACCGGCATCCACCTCACCCGCTGGTCGCTCGCCCGCGCCGACGCGCGGGAGGGGCGGCGCAACCTCTGGCTCCGTACTCTCGATCGTCTTGGACTGGGGTTCGACTCCTGATGCGTATCCTCCTCGTCGGCGCCGGTGGCGTCGGCTCCGCCGCCGTATCCATCGCCGCCCGCCGTTCCTTCTTCGAGACCATGGTGGTCGCCGACCACGACCCCGCCCGCGCCGCGCGGGCGGTCGCCGGCCACGGCGACCGGTTCGTCGCCGCGACCGTCGACGCCTCCTCGGCCGAGGAGGTGGCCGCGCTCTGCCGGGAACACCGGATCACCCACGTGCTGAACGCGGTCGACCCGCGCTTCGTCATGCCGATCTTCGACGGCGCGTTCGCCGCCGGGGCCGACTACCTCGACATGGCCATGTCGCTGTCCCGGCCGCACCCGGACGCGCCGCACGCGCAGACCGGGGTGAAGCTCGGCGACGAGCAGTTCGCGGCGGCCGCCGCCTGGGCGGAGGCCGGCCGGCTGGCGCTCTGCGGCATCGGCGTCGAACCCGGCCTCTCCGACGTCTTCGCCCGCTACGCCGCCGACGAACTGTTCACCGAGATCGACGAGATCGGGGTACGCGACGGCGCGAACCTCACCGTCGACGGCTACGACTTCGCCCCCTCGTTCTCCATTTGGACCACGATCGAGGAGTGCCTGAACCCGCCGGTCGTCTGGGAGGCCGACCGGGGCTGGTTCACCACCCCGCCGTTCTCCGAGCCCGAGGTGTTCGAGTTCCCCGAGGGGATCGGCCCGGTCGAGTGCGTCAACGTGGAGCACGAGGAGGTGCTGCTCATCCCGCGCTGGGTGAAGGCGAAGCGGGTCACCTTCAAGTACGGCCTCGGCGACGAGTTCATCGAGGTGCTGAAGACCCTGCACAAGCTGGGCCTGGACGCGGTGTCCCCGGTGCGCGTCCGCGGCGTCGAGGTCTCCCCGCGCGACGTGGTGGCCGCCTGCCTGCCCGACCCGGCCACCCTGGGCGACCGGATGCGCGGCAAGACCTGCGCCGGCACCTACGTGACGGGCACCGGCGTCGACGGCCGGCCGCGGCGGGTCTACCTCTACCACGTGGTCGACAACGAGTGGTCGATGGCCGAGTACGGCCACCAGGCGGTGGTCTGGCAGACCGCCGTGAACCCGGTCGTGGCCCTGGAGCTGCTGGCCACCGGGGCCTGGTCCGGCACCGGCGTGCTCGGTCCCGAGGCGCTGCCCCCGGTGCCCTTCCTCGACCTGCTCACCGGCTACGGTTCCCCGTGGGGAATGGAGGAGCGGTGACCCGCTACGGCCCGATGTTCGGCCCCGACGTGACGTTCCTCGGCGTGCCGCCGTGCACCCTGGAGGAGCCGGTGACGTACGCCGACGCCGACGTGGTGATCGTCGGCGCGCCCTTCGACGGCGGCACCTCGCACCGGCCGGGCACCCGGTTCGGCCCGTCCGCCATCCGCCAGGCCTGCTACCTGCCGCACGACGGCTCCCGCCCGTCCCTGGCCCTGCGCGTGGACGCGCTGCGCGACCTGTGCGTCTACGACGCGGGCGACGTCGAGATGTTCTCCGGCGACATCGAGCGCTCGCTGGCCGCGCTGGAGACCGCCGTGCACGCCGTCGCCGCCGCCGGGGCGATCCCGATCGTGCTCGGCGGCGACCACTCGATCGCCCTGCCGGACGCGACCGGCGTGGCCCGGCACCACGGGCTCGGCCGGGTGTCCCTCGTGCACTTCGACGCGCACGCCGACACCGGGGACATCGAGTTCGGCTCCCTGCACGGGCACGGCCAGCCGATGCGCCGGCTCATCGAGTCCGGCGCCGTACGCGGCGACCGCTTCCTCCAGATCGGCCTGCGCGGCTACTGGCCGGGCCCGGAGACGCTGTCCTGGATGGCCGAGCAGCGGATGCGCTCGTACGAGATGACCGAGGTGGTGGCCCGCGGGCTGGACTCCTGTCTCTCGGAGGCGTTCGCGATCGCCACCGACGAGTGCGAGGGCGTCTTCCTCTCCGTCGACGTGGACGTGGTCGACCCGGGCATGGCGCCGGGCACCGGCACGCCCGAGCCGGGCGGGTTCACCTCCCGGCAGCTCCTCGACGCCGTCCGCCGGGTCTGCTACGAGCTGCCGGTGGTGGGCGTGGACGTGGTCGAGGTCGCCCCGCCCTACGACCACGCCGACATCACCGCGTACCTGGGCAACCGGGTGGTGCTGGAGGCCCTGTCGGCGATCGCCCGCCGCCGCCGCGACGCCGCGGGCGGCGACCCCTGGAACCCGACCCAACCCCTCCTCGACGCCCGCTGACCCCCTTCCGCCGTGTTTAGTTCGGGCTATAGTTAGGGCGTGGGTGCTGACGGGGGACGCTGGTCGGTCCGGGTCACGGGCGAGGTCCGCCAATGGCTGCGTGACCTGCGGCGGAATGATCCCGCGTCGTACGAGAGCGTTCGCGTCGCCGTGGACAAGCTGGCCGAGGTCGGCCCCGGCCTGGGCCGGCCCCTCGTGGACACGCTTCGCGGCAGCAACCTCCGCAACCTCAAGGAACTTCGCCCCCGATCAGGCCGCGACGTGGCGATCCGCGTGTTGTTCGTCTTCGATCCGTGGTCGCAGGCGGTGCTCCTCGTCGCGGGCAACAAGGCGGGCAACTGGAGCCGGTGGTATCAGCAGAACATCCCAATGGCGGAGGTTGCGTACAAAGCTTGGCTCGACAATGAGCGCGAGCGAAGGGGGGAGTCGTGACGGAGTTCTACGACTGGGATGAGGTCCGCGCCGAACTCGGCGGCGACGACGTGGCCTACGAGGCGGAGCGGGCCCGGACCGAGGCCTGGGTGAGCGCCTTCCACCTGGCCGAGGAACGCAAGCGGCTGGGGCTCACCCAGCGGCAGGTCGCCGAGCTCATGGGGGTCACGCCGGGCCGGGTCAGTCAGATCGAGAACGGCGACCTCGACGTGAACGAGGTGGCGACCTTGAGCCGCTACGCGACCGCACTCGGCGCGAAGCTGCGCATCATCTTCGACTACGGGGACGATCTACGTCAGATCGCCTGACCGGGGGAGCCTCCCGCGACTCCGGGAGGCTCCCCATCGCAGACCGACGCCCGCTGAGGTGTCAGCGGCGGGGGCAGCGCGCGACGAGGCGGAGCGGTTCGGTGGTCTCGGTGAGCGAGTTGGGCTCCACGACGAGGCGGGCCGTGGCCGTGGCGGGCCCGCCACGGAAGGCGCCGCTGTCGGCGGGGATGGTGGCCGTCCACGTCCCGGCGGTGCGGTCGTCCGTGCACGCCCCGATCACCCCGAACCCGAAGCCGGTGATCGAGGCGCGGCGGACCCGCTGGCCGAGGTGGACCTCGATGTAGGCGAGGCCCCGCTCGGCGCCGCAGGCGTACCGGCCGCCGATGGTGGCGGTGTGCGCGGGGACGTCGGCGGTGCCGAACCAGTTGACGGAGATCTTCGGGGCCGGGGCGGCGGCGACGGCGGCGCCGGGCGCGAGGCCGAGCGTGGCGGCGGTGGCGAGCGTGGCGAGGCCACAGGCGAGCAGGGACTGTCGGACCGGGCGCATGCGCGGACTCCTGTCTGGCGGTGGTGGGCTGCTGCTCCGATGTGGACCGGCGTCAGCATCCCACCGGTGCGGCGCCGGCGAGCTGGAAGATCTCGGACAGTCAGCGGGCCAGGTGGGAGCGGATGAGGAAGCGGACGCCCTCCGGGGCCTCCAGGGAGAAGCCGCTGCCCCGGCCGGGCACCACGTCGACCGTGAGCCGGGTGTGCTTCCACAGCTCCCACTGGGCGGTGGACATCCAGAACTCGACCGGCTCGGGCACCCCGTCGACCTCCAGCGAGGCGAGCAGCACGTCGGAGCCGCCGGTGCGGAACTCCCCGGCCGGGTAGCACATCGGTGCGCTGCCGTCGCAGCAGCCGCCGGACTGGTGGAACATGATCGGCCCGTGGGCCGCCCGCAGCGACCGGATCAGGCCGGCCGCCGCGGGCGTCAGGGTGACGGGGTCACCCATCAGAAGAAGCCCAGCTTCTTGGGGGAGTAGCTGACCAGCAGGTTCTTGGTCTGCTGGTAATGCTCCAGCATCATCTTGTGGTTCTCCCGGCCGATGCCGGACTGCTTGTAGCCGCCGAACGCGGCGTGCGCCGGGTAGGCGTGGTAGCAGTTGGTCCAGACCCGGCCGGCCTGGATGGCCCGCCCGGCCCGATACGCGGTGTTGATGTCCCGGGTCCAGACGCCGGCGCCGAGGCCGTAGAGGGTGTCGTTGGCGATCTTCACGGCGTCGTCCAGGTCGGCGAAGGAGGTCACCGAGACCACCGGGCCGAAGATCTCCTCCTGGAAGATCCGCATCGAGTTGTCGCCCTCGAAGATCGTGGGCTGCACGTAGTACCCGCCGGACAGCTCGCCGCCCAGGTCGGCGCGCTCGCCGCCGATCAGCACCTTCGCGCCCTCCTGCCGGCCGATGTCCAGGTAGGACAGGATCTTCTCCAACTGGTCGTTGGACGCCTGCGCCCCGATCATCGTGTCCGTGTCCAGCGGATGCCCCTGCGTGACGGCCCCGGTGCGCTCGACCGCCGCCGCCAGGAAGTCGGAGTAGTGGCCCTGCTGGATCAACGCCCGCGACGGGCAGGTGCACACCTCGCCCTGGTTGAGGGCGAACATGGTGAAGCCTTCGAGCGCCTTGTCCCGGAAGTCGTCAGAGGCTGCGCTGACGTCGTCGAAGAAGATGTTCGGGCTCTTGCCGCCCAGTTCGAGGGTGACGGGTCTGATGTTCTCGCTGGCGTACTGCATGATCAGCCGCCCGGTGGTGGTCTCGCCGGTGAACGCCACCTTCGCCACCCTCGGCGACGAGGCGAGCGGCTTGCCCGCCTCGACACCGAAGCCGTTGACCACGTTGACCACGCCGGGCGGGAGCAGGTCGGCCACCAGCGAGAGCAGGTAGTGGATCGAGGCGGGGGTCTGCTCGGCCGGCTTGAGCACCACGGCGTTGCCGGCGGCGAGCGCCGGGGCGAGCTTCCAGACCGCCATGAGGATCGGGAAGTTCCACGGGATGATCTGGCCGACCACGCCCAGCGGCTCGTGGAAGTGGTATGCCACCGTGTCGTCGTCGAGCTCGCCGAGCGAGCCCTCCTGCGCCCGGATGGCCCCCGCGAAGTAGCGGAAGTGGTCGATGGCGAGGGGGATGTCGGCGGCCAGGCTCTCGCGTACCGGCTTGCCGTTCTCCCAGGTCTCGGCGATGGCGAGGGATTCCAGGTTCTCCTGCATCCGGTCGGCGATCCGGTTGAGGATCAGCGACCGTTCGGCGACCGAGGTGCGGCCCCAGGCGTCGGCGGCGCCGTGGGCGGCGTCGAGCGCCTTCTCCACGTCCTCGGCGGTGCCCCGGGCCACCTCGCAGAAGGTCTGCCCGGTCACCGGGGTGGGGTTCTCGAAGTACCGGCCGCCGTGCGGCTTCACGTACTCGCCGCCGATGAAGTGGTCGTAGCGGGACTGCCAGTGTGAGGGGGCGTCGTAGCGCGTCACGGGTACCTCCGCCGTCCGTCAGGGGTGGATGGCGGGGGACGTTAGTTTCCGCGACGTTGCAGCAACGTTGCGCGCGGCAGGTCGTACTCCTCGGCGAGCTGGCGGGCCCGCGCCAGGGCGAGCGGCCGGCGCGGCGCGCCCGGCGGCAACGCCCGCGCCAGGGCCTGCCAGGCGGTGAGGTCGTCGGCGCCGGTGGGCGTCGCGGTCCAGGCCGCGAGCAGCGCCGGGTCCGCGGCGGCCAGCACGGCCGCGCGGAGCTGGCCGTCGACCAGCCGGCGCAGGCGCGCCACTCCCGGCGCGTCCGACCCGGGCAGCAGGGGCCCGGTGTACGCCCGCAGCGCCCCCGCCGCGTCGCCGCGTTCGAGCAGTTCGGTGACGGTACGGAAGTCGGCGCGCACGGCCGTGCGCAGCCGGTACGGGCGGGAGCCGAGCAGCTCGTCGCCGAGCGCCCGGCGCAGCCGGGACAGCTCGGCGCGCAGGGTGACCGGGTGCAGGCGGTCATCGCCGTACAGGTCGAGGCCGAGCTGTTCCCCGGTGCGCCCCTCGGGGTGGTCGAGGAGCAGCACCAGCAGCTCGCTGTGGCGCCGGCCGAGCCGGATCCGCCGGCCGCCGACGCGCAGCTCGGCCTCGTCCCGGCCGAGGGCGGCGACGTGCGCCACGTCGGGTTCGGCGGGGGCGGCGCCGGCCAGGAACGCCTCGGCGGCCCGGGCGGTGGCCCGGACCAGGGCCAGGCTCTGCGGGGTGGCCAGGTGGTCCCCGCCAGTGATGTCGATCGCGCCGAGCAGGCGGCCGGTGATCGGGTCGTGGATCGGGGCGGCGGCGCAGGTCCAGCGCTGCACCGGCCGGACGAAGTGCTCGGTGGCGAAGATCTGCACGCTGTGGTCGACGGCCAGGGCGGTGCCGGGCGCGTTGGTGCCGGCGTGGGCCTCGTCCCAGCGGGCGCCGGGTACGAAGTTCATCCGCTCGGCGTGCCGGAGCACCCCCGGATGCCCCTCCACCCAGAGCAGCCGTCCGTCCCCGTCGCAGACGGCCATGAGGTGCGCGCCGTCCAGCGCGATGCCGCCGAGCAGGTCGCGGAAGAGGGGCAGCACGCGGTTCAGGGGATGGGCGGCGCGATAGCTGGCCAGCGCGTCGTCGGTGAGGTCGACCGGGGCGGTGGCCTCCGGGTCGAGCAGCGCGGACCGCTCCCACGACCGGCGGACCACGTCGCGGACCCGGCCCGTGGTGGTGCCGGCGGTGAGGAACGCTTCGTGAGCGGCGCCGACCTGCGCGATCCGCTCGGCCGGATCGGCGCCGAATTCCAGGGCGAGCCACGGGTCAGCCATCGGCGACCTCCTCGCGCCCATGGTGACCCAGCTCACCGCCGATCGCCAAGCCGCCGCCGAACTTGCCATTGACAAGTTCTGAGTGCCGACACCAAACTTGACAGCGACAAGATGCGATCGGGGAGGTTCGGAATGGAACTGGCGATGATCCGGAAGATGTGGCAGCTCATCGAGCCCGTGCACGCGCTGGTCTACTACGCGCCCCAGCTGACCGAGGAGGCCGCCGGGCTCGGCCTGGCCACGGGCGAGCGCTGGCCCGGCTACTTCGCGCTGCGCAGCGCCCCGCTCGGGGCGGCCGGCCCGAACCTGGTCGCCGCCACCTACTACAGCTTCAGCCCCCGGATGGTCGCAGAGTACGTGCCGGCCGTCTGGGCCACCGCCGACCCCGCCAAGGTGCTCGCCGCCCGGCTGTCCGGCGTGGACCGCGCGCTGCGCGCCCTGCTCGGCGACCGCGTCCAGTCGGCCGAGCTGGCCGAGGCCGCCGCCCTGGCCCGCCGGGCGGTGCGCGCCGCCGACCTGGGCGGCCGCCCCCTCGCTGCCGCCAACGCCGACCTGCCCTGGCCCGACGCGCCGCACCTGGCGCTGTGGCAGGCCACCACGATCCTGCGCGAGCACCGGGGCGACGGCCACATCGCCGCGCTGCGCACCGCCGGGCTGGACCCGACCGAATCGCTGGTCTCCTTCGCCGCCGTCGGCGCCGCCCCGGCGGAGGTCTTCGCCAGCCGCCGGTGGACCGCCGACGAGTGGGCCGCCGCCCGCGACCGGCTGGCCGCCCGGGGCCTGGTCGACGGCGACGGAGTGGCCACCGAGGCCGGCCGCCGGGTCCGCGACGAGGTGGAGCGGCGGACCGACGAGCTGGCCGCCGCGCCGTGGCGGGCGCTCGGGCCGGCGGTCGGCCGGTTCGCCCAGCTCGTCGCCCCGCTCACCCAGGCCGTGGTGGCCACCGGCCTGCTTCCCGCGCAGAGCACCCTGGGGATCACGCGCCCGCAGTGATCCGGCTCACTCCGCAGCCGCCGGTCGCCCCTCCGGCCGGGACGAACGCCCCAGACGGCGCGACGGGCACCGGTAGGTGCCCGCCGGCGTGGAGGATTGCTCCGGCGGCGCTTACGGAACCCTTATCTCCTGCCTGGGACCGTATGCGGGACGGACGAGGACCACGGGGGAGCGGACAGCGGTGCGGGTGTTGGTGGCGGACGACGAGCGGTTGCTGGCGGACACGGTCGCCGAGGGGCTGCGTCGCTTCTCGATGGCGGTCGACGTCTGCTACGACGGCGACGGCGCGCTGGAGCGGATCGGCGTCAACCGGTACGACGTGGCCGTGCTGGACCGGGACATGCCCGGCGCCACCGGCGACGAGGTGTGCCGCAGCCTCGCCGGCTCCGACGCCGGCACCCGGGTGCTGCTGCTCACCGCCGCCGCCGGCATCCGCGACCGGGTGGCGGGCCTCGGGCTGGGCGCCGACGACTACCTGACCAAACCGTTCGCGTTCGCCGAGCTGGTGGCCCGGGTGCAGGCGCTGGGCCGCCGGTCCGCCCCGGCGGTGCCGCCGGTGCTGGAACGGCACGGGGTGGTGCTCGACGTGGCCCGGCATACGGTCACCCGGGACGGGCGGCCGCTCGGCCTGAGCCCCAAGGAGTTCGCCGTCCTGCACGTGCTCATGCGCGCCGGCGGCGGCGTGGTCAGCGCCGAGGAACTGCTCGAACAGGCGTGGGACGAGTTCGCCGACCCGTTCACCAACGCGGTCCGGGTCACCGTGATGACCCTGCGCAAGAAGCTCGGCCAGCCGTCCGTCATCCACACCGTGCCGAAGGCCGGCTACCGGATCGGCGAGCCGGCGTGAGCCCCCGTCGCCGCGTCCTGCTGGTCGGGGTGCTCGCCCTGCTCGGCGGGTACTGGCTGTCCGGGCTGGGCAAGTGGTTGCTCGGCCAGGTGTGGTGGCGGGCCCAGGAGTTCTGCGACCTGCAGACGGTCGGCGCGGTGTGCGAGCCGGCCCGCCCGTTCGTCCCGCTGTTTCCCACGCTCACCGAACTCGTGGTGCTGCTGGCCGGTGCGGTCGCCATCTGGGGCGCGGCCCGCTGGTGCCTGCGCCCGGTGCGCGACCTCGCCGACCCGATCGCCGACCTCGGGCCGCAGAACCTCGGCCACCGGATCCGCCGCGGCGGTCGCGACGAGCTGGCCCGGCTGGCCCGCGCCATCGACGACATGATGGACCGGGTCACGGCCGGCTACGAGGGGCAGCGGCGGTTCGCCGCGAACGCCTCGCACGAACTGCGTACGCCGCTGGCGGTGCAGCGCACGCTGATCGAGGTCGGCATGTCCCAGTCGCTCACCGGCGAGCAGCTCGACCTGCTCACCGCCCAGCTGCTGGCCACCAACGAGCGCAACGAGCGGCTCATCGAGGGCCTGCTCGCGCTCAGCGAGAGCGACCAGGGGCTGCGCTCCTCCACCCCGCAGCGCCTCGACGAGATCGTCACCGGCGTGCTGGCCGCGTACGCGGACCGGGCGGCCGAGGCCGGGGTGACGGTGGAGAGCCGGCTGGAGCCCCGGGTGGTGCCGGGCGAACGGGTGCTGCTGGAGCGCCTGGTCGGCAACCTCGTGGAGAACGGGATCAAGTACAACCGGCCGGGCGGCCGGCTCACCGTCACCGTCGGCGGTGACCCGGCGCTGACCGTCACCAACACCGGCCAGGCCGTGCCGGGCGAGGCGGTCGCCGGCCTCTTCGAACCCTTCCGGCGCCTGGCCCGGGACCGGACCAACCAGGGCGGCGGGGCCGGGCTCGGCCTGGCCATCGCCCGCTCGATCACCCAGGCGCACGACGGCATCATCGCCGCCCGCCCGGGCGAGGACGGCGGCCTGCGGGTCGACGTCCAGCTACCCGCCGTGCGCTGACCCACCCCTCGCAGACCTCGGGAGCCGCCAATGCGGCGTCCCGCGATGTCACCTGCCCGAAAACGACCGACGGCGTGCGACGCCGGGAGAGGAGACCGCCGTGCCGACCCGTACCGATCAGCCCGCGACACCGGCCGGCCGGGTGGTCTGGGCCGACGTGGCCAAGGGCGCCTGCATCATCCTCGTGGTGCTCTGGCACGTCATCGTCAAGCACTACCTGCGGATCGACTGGCGGATCGACCTGCCCGTGCCGGGGGCCTGGGGGCTGCTCGGCGAGCAACTGCTCCCGCTGCGGATGCCGCTCTTCTTCACCCTCTCCGGGATCTTCGCGGCGAACGCCGTCGCCCGCCCGTGGCGGGTGGCCGGGCGCCCCCGGATCGCCCGCAACCTCCACCTCTACGGCACCTGGCTGCTCGTCCACACCGTCCTGCTGGCCCTCGTGCCGGATTTCCCGACCGACCGGGCCACCAGCCTCGGCGGCCTGCTGGCCCAGCTCACCGTCACGCCCTCCAACCTCTGGTACCTGTACGCGCTGGCGCTCTACTTCGCGCTGGCCAAGGCGCTGCGCCGGGTCCACCCGGCGGTGCTGCTCGCCGCCTCGGGCGCGCTCTCCGCCGTGGCGGCCACGGGCCTTCTGGACAGCCCGGGCAACCGGGGGCAGGTCTACCAGAACCTGGTGTTCTTCCTGGCCGGCGTGCACCTGCGGCCGTACCTCCAGCGCTGGGCGGCCGGCGCGAGCACCCGGCGCCTGGCCTGGACCGGAACGGCATACGCCGTGGCGCTGGCCGCGATGGCGCTGGCCGGTGCCGAGGGCTGGCCCGGCGTCCGGCTCCTGGTGTCCGTCGTCGCGGTGGCGTTCGGCCTCACGGCCGCGGCCCGGGTGGCCCGGCTCCGGGTGGCCGGCGGGGCGCTCGCCCGCCTCGGCCGCCGGACGCTGCCCATCTACGTGATCCACATGCCGGTGCTGGCCCTGCTGCACCGGTTCCTCGCCGGCCCGGTCGCCGACCTGAACCGACCGGGGCGGGCGCTGCTGGTGGCCGGCTACCCGGTCCTGCTCACCGCCGTGGTCCTGGCCCTCAGCCTGGCCGTCCACCGCGGACTCACGGCGGCCGGCGCGCGCTGGCTGTTCGACCTGCCGCGCCGCGCCGGCACCGACCACATCCGAGAAGGAGAGACCATGTCCACCAGCCACGCTCCGGCCCTGCCGGACCGGGCCCGCGTCGAGGAGGCCGCCTGGTGGCTGTCCGGCCGGGTGGTGCGTACCCCCGTGCTGAACAGCCCGGCGATCGACCGGCTGGCCGGCGCCCGGATCCTGCTCAAGGCGGAGAACCTCCAGACCGGGGGTTCGTACAAGATGCGCGGCGCGATGCTGGCCGTGGGCCGGCTCGCCGCGGGCGGCCACACCGGGGTGGTCGCGCAGAGCACCGGCAACCACGCGGTGGCGGTGGCGCTCGCCGCCCGCCGGCACGGGCTGGCCGCGACCGTGGTGCTACCGGTCGACGCGGCCCCGGTCAAGGTGGCCCGGGCCCGGGCGGCCGGGGCGCGGGTCGTCCTCGCCGGCACCACCGTCGAGGAGCGGCTGGCCGTGGCCCGGCAGATCGCCGGCGCCGACGGTCACCCGCTGGTGGACGCGTACGACCACCCCGACGTGGTGGCGGGGCAGGGCAGCGCCAGCCTGGAGCTGATCGAGGAGGCGGAACGCGCCGGCACCCCGCTGGACGCGCTGGTCGTGCCGGTGGGCGGTGGCGGCGGCGTCGCGGGAGCCTGCCTGGCCGCCGCCGGCACCGCGATCGAGGTGTACGGCGTCGAGCCGGTCGGCTGCGACTCGCTGGCCCGCAGCCTCGCCGCCGGCCGGCCCACCCCGGTCGTGCCGGCCCCCACCATCGCCGACGGGCTCCGCCCGAGCTGCGTCGGCGACCTGCCGTTCGCGGTGGCGCGGGACGCCGTCCGGGGCGTCGTCCGGGTCGACGACGACGCGATCGCCGACGCGTTCCGGCTGCTCCTGCTGGAGCTGAAGGTGCTCGTCGAGCCGTCCGGCGCGGCCGGACTGGCCGGCGCGCTGCGGCTGGCGACCCGGCCGGGCGACCTGGACGGCGCGCTGTGGCCGGCGAGTGGCCCGGTCGGCGTGCTTCAGCCGGCGGGTGAGGCCGCGGGCGGGCTCGGGTCGGCGGGTGGCGCCGAGGGCGGGCGGCCGGGGCGGTACCGGACGGTCGGCGTGGTGCTGACCGGCGGCAATGTCGAGGCGGAGCTGGTGGCCCGGCTGGCGGGCGGACCCGTCGCCGATCCGGCTCGGATGGAAGGGGTGGCGGCGTGAGCGCTGCGGTTCGGATCGGCGTCCTGTTCGGTGGCCCGTCGGCGGAGCACGAGGTCTCCTGCGCCTCGGCGCTCGGCGTGGCCCGGGCCCTGGCCGAGCGCGGCCACCAGGTGGTCGCGCTCGGGATCACCCGCACCGGCGGGCTGCGGCTGGTGCCGGAGCCGGTGCTGGCCGAGCGCCGCGCGAGCGTCGGCGCCGGGCGGGCCATCGACGACCGGCTGCCGGTGACCGGCCCGGCCGTGGAACTGCGGGCCGGGGCGCGGGCCGGAACGGTGGCGGTCACCGCGGCCGAGGCGCCCGGCACGGTGCACGCCGAGCTGGACGTGGTCTTCCCGGTGCTGCACGGCCCGTACGGCGAGGACGGCGTGGTGCAGGGCCTGCTCGAATCGCTCGGCGTGCCGTACGCCGGGTGCGGGATCCTCGCCTCCGCCGTCGGGATGGACAAGGTGGCGATGAAGCGGGCCCTGCGGGCCGAGGGGGTGCCGACCACCCCGCACGTCTGGTTCGACGCGCCCACCTGGCGGGCGGCGGAGGACCCGGAGAAGCTGGTCGTCGGGCTGCGCCGGCCGCTGTTCGTCAAGCCGGCCCGGATGGGCTCCTCCATCGGAATCTCCCGGGTGGCCGAGGGCGACGACCTGGCGGCGGCGGTCGAGGAGGCGCTCCGGCACGACCACGTGGTGCTGGTCGAGCAGGGCGTGACGGGCCGTGAGCTGGAGTGCGGCGTGCTCGGCGGCTGGCGCCCGGAGGCGTCGGCGGTCGGCGAGGTCCGGGTCGCGGGCGGCTGGTTCGACTACCGGCAGAAGTACTTCGGCGACGCCGACCCGATGATCGTCCCGGCGCCGCTGCCCGACGAGGTCACCGAACGGATCCGGGAGCTGTCCGTGCGGGCGTTCACGGCGATCGGCGGCTGGGGCCTGGCCCGGGTCGACTTCCTCTACGACGAGACGACCGGCGACCTGTTCGTCAACGAGCTGAACACCCTGCCCGGTTTCACGGCGCACTCGATGTACCCGAAGGTGTGGGCCGAGTCCGGCGTGGCCTACCCCGAGGTGGTGGACCGGCTGGTCACGCTCGCCTTCACCCGGCACGAGGCCCGTCCCCGGGGCGGTGCGGCATGATCCTGCTCTCCGATCCCCGGGTCGCCGCCGTGTCCAGCCGGGACGACGGCGACCCGCTGGTCGACCTGCGGGACCTGCCGGAGCTGCGGCTGGACACCCGGGCCGCCGACCCCGCCGGGGCGTACGCCCGGGTGCGACGCGGGGTCGCGGACCGGTTGCTGGCCGCGCAGCGCGCGCTGCCGGCGGGCCTGCGCCTCCTGGTCGTCGAGGGCTACCGGCCGTACCGGGCGCAGCTCGACATCTTCACCGGCTACCGGGACGAGCTGCGCCGGCGCTACCCGGACTGGCCGGCGGACCGGCTGCACCGGGAGACCACGAAGTTCGTCTCGCCGGTCGAGGTGGCGCCGCACAGCACCGGCGGGGCGGTCGACCTCACCCTGTGTGACGCCGACGGGATCGAGTTGGACATGGGCACGGCACTCGACGCCACCCCGGAGGAGAGCGCCGACGCCTGCTTCACGGCGGCCCGGCACATCCCGGTGAGCGCGTGGCGCAACCGGCAGGTCCTGGTGGCCGCGCTGAGCGGGGCGGGGCTGGTGAACTACCCGACGGAGTGGTGGCACTGGTCCTACGGCGACCGGTACTGGGCGCTGCTCACCGGAGCGCCGCACACCCGTTACGGTCCGTTGTGACCCGCCGTCCCGACTGAACGGTCCGGCCCTCCAATCCGTACCAGGCGTCGAACGGAGACCACCGGACGACGGGAGAGACAACGTGAAGGTGCAGCGCAAGCACGTGCTGGCGGCGACCGTGGCACTGGCCGCCTCGGCGGTCGTCGCGGTGGGCACGGGGATGGGGTTCGCGGAGACCACCCCGGCCGGGCAGTCGGCCTGTGCGGGGTCGGTGACCTTCTCGGCGGAGGGCGGGGCGCCGGCGGCCACCAGCGACCGCTTCCCGGTGGGCACCCGGCTGCGGGTGACCAACCTGGACAACCGCAAGGTCGCGACGGTCACGGTGACCGGCCCGTCGGGCAGTTGCGTGCTGCTGAACGCGGCGGCCATGGACCTGGTCCGCGAGCCGGGCAAGAACGTGATCCGCCGCAACCTTGTCGAACGCCTCGACGGCGGCGCCCCGGCGACCGGCGCGGCCGGGCCGGGTGGCGGAGCCCCGATCGGCGAGGCCCGGCCGGGCAACGCCCAGCCCGGCGGCGCGCCCGCCAGCGTCTGCGGCGGGGCGATCACCTTCTCCGCCGAGGGCGGGGCGCCGGCCGCCACCAGCGGGCAGTTCCCGGTGGGCACCCGGCTGCGGGTGACGAACCTGGACAACGGCAAGGCGGCGACCGTGACGGTCACCGGGCCCTCCGGGAGCTGCGTGCTGCTCAACGCGGCGGCCATGGACCTGATCCGGGAGCCGGGCAAGAACCTGGTCCGCCGCAACGTGGTGGAACTGCTGCGCTGACCGCGCCCGGTCCGGCGCCGGGTGGAACGCCGAGGCGTTCCACCCGGCCGGGCCGCTCAGGCGATCCGGCGGAGCCGGCGTACGGCGAGGTAGAGCAGGAGGGCGGCGAGGGCGACGAAGATGCCGGTCTCGATCCACTGGAACGGCCAGAACCGGTCCGCCGGCTGGTAGAGCTCCCAGTTGTAGGCGCCCGGTCCGGCGCCGATGTCGGCCCCGCAGCGGCCGCCGTCCGGTGCCTGGCCGCCCGGCGGGCACATGATCCGGGTGTCGGCCGCCAGCATCTTCCCGTCGGCGCTGCGCACACCGCTGGCGAGGACCCAGTTGCCCCGGTCCTCCCGCAGCAGATCGGCCCCCTCGATCGGGAAGGTGAGGGTGCGGGCGGGCTGGTAGTGCGGTCTGGCCAGGATCGCCACCGCCGCCCGGACCCCGATGAACGCGGCCAGGGTGACGCCCATGGCGGGCAGCATCCGGCGCCAGAGTGTGCCGGCGAAGATGCCGAGCGCCACCGCGAAGAGCGTGTAGCCGATCGGGGCGATGCCCTGCAGGTCGAAGACGATGAAGCCGAGGCGGCCCTCGTGCGCGGCCTGGGTCAGCGGGCTGACCCACCAGGCCATGCCCAGTCCGTAGCCGATTGCCAGGGTCAGCGTGACGACGACGACCAGGCCGAACTTCACCAGGGCCCACCGCGTGCGGCCGACGCCCTGCGTCCAGGCGAACCGGTGCGTGCCGTGCTCCACCTCCCGGGCGACCAGCGGGGCGCCCCAGAACAGACCGACGAGCACCGGCAGGACGACAAGCAGGACCGCCACCAGGTTCAAGCTCTGGTACCGGTTGGTGAACTGGCGGAACGCCGACTCGCAGCCGTTCGCGGTGACCGGGTCGAGCTGCGAACGCGCCAGCTGACTGACGCAGTCCGGCAGCCCGAGCTCGGTGAAGCTGTGCCGCATCGACAGGCCGATCGGGATCATCAGGGCCGCGAGCGCGGCGAAGCCGAGGAGGGTGAAGAGCAGCTGCTTGCGGTGCTGCCGCCAGGCCAGCCAGATCATGCCGGCACCTCCCAGGCCGCGTGGCTCGTGGTGGTTTCGCCCTCGGCGAGGTAGGCCAGCACGAGGTCTTCCAGCGTCACGTCGTGCGCCGTCCATTCCGGGGCGAGGACCTCGCCGGTCGTACGGACCAGCAGCGTCGACTGCCGGGCGGTGTGGCTCGCCCGGACCACGGTGTCGACCCCCTCGATCGGTTCGCCGCCGTGCCGCGGCCCGACCAGCTGCCGGTGAGCGGCGACCAGGTCGTCGACCGCGCCCGCCAGGTGCACCCGGGCGGCCTGCAGCACGACCAGGTAGTCGCAGACCCGTTCCAGGTCGGCCAGCAGGTGCGAGGAGAGCAGGACGGTCGTCTCGGACTCGGCGACGCTGCCCATCAGCGACTGCAGGAACTCCCGGCGCGCCAGCGGATCGAGGCTGGCGACCGGTTCGTCGAGGAGCAGCAGCCGGGGCCGCTTCGCGAGCGCGAGCGCCAGCGCGACCTGCGCCCGCTGGCCGCCGGACAGCTTGCCGACGGGCAGCTTCGGCGGGATGCCGAGCTGGGCCAGCCGGTTGCGGGCCAGTGCCCCGTCCCAGCGCTTGTTCATCCGGCGGCCCACCTCCACCAGGTCGGCCGCGGTGAAGTCCCGGTAGAGCGGGGTGTCCTGGGCGACGAAACCGATCTCGGGCAGCACCGACGGGTTGGCGTACGGCGTTTCGCCGAAGATCCGCACCGCGCCGGCGTCCGGCCGCAGCAGGCCGACCGCGAGGTGTAGCAGGGTGCTCTTGCCGGCGCCGTTGGGGCCGACGAGGGCGGCGATCCGTCCGGCGGGCAGGCGCAGCGAGCAGTCCCGCAGCGCCCAGGTTCTTCCGTACCGTTTGCCGAGCTGCTCGGCCTCCAGCGCGATCTCCATCAGCTGTCCTCTCATCCTGCTGAGGCGGGTTCGGCACGCGTCGTGTCGGCGACGAGCGCGGCCCGCATGGTGGTCTCGACCAGGGCGGTGACGTCTTCCGGGGTGAGCCCTGCGGCGCGGGCGCGGTGCAGCCAGGCCACCAGCTCCTCGCGAAGCTCGGCCTGATCGGCCAGCGACGAGCCGGCGATGGTCCGGCGGACGAAGGTGCCGACGCCGGGGCGTCCCTCGACCAGACCTTCGATCTCCAGCTCGCGGTACGCCTTCAGCACCGTGTTCGGGTTGATGGCCAGCGACTGTGCGACGTCGCGGACCTTCGGCAACTGGTCGCCGGGCGTCAGCAGCCCCACCCGCAAGGCCTGTTTGACCTGCTGGATCAGCTGCACATAGGTGTTCACCTTGGACCGGCCGTCCAGTACGAACTCGATCACGAGACGCCCTTCTATTGTCCTACGACAGTAGGACTATAGAACAGGGTGGGCCCGCCGTGGGGCCCCTTCTACGGGAGTGTCGGGGGTGGCACCTAGCGTGCCGGGCGTGGGCATTCTGACCGAATACTTCGCGGCCACTCTGGACCAGGCGCGGGCCGCCGCCGAGACCGGGCCGGGCGACGACCTGGAGCCGCTGCGGTGCAAGAACGTCGAGCCGTTCGTGCTGGGCGGCGCGCTGTGGGAGGCAATCCGCGCGGGCCGGCTCGGGTCGCCGAGCGCCGGGCTGCACGCCGGCGGGGAGCGGATCGACGGCCACGACGACGAGGGTCCATACCTCATCCGGCTCGTGCCGGACTTCGTCGCGGAGCTGGCGGCCCTGCCCGACGAGCGCCTGCGGCCGGTCGCGGCCGAGTGGCGCACCGCCGAGGAGTGGATGGGGGAGCCGGAGGTGGAACTGCTGGCCGAGCTGGTGGCCGAGCTGCGGCGGGTGGCGCGGGCGGCGGGCGCGAAGGGGCTCGACGCCTACTGCTGGATGTGCCTGTAGGCGGGAGACGGGTGGAACACCACGGGCGGCACCTGGGGGATCGACGCCCGTGGTGTTCCACGATCGTGGGCTGACCTCGGTCAGCCGAACGCGGCCTCCAGGATGTCCAGGCCGCGACCCAGTTCGTCGTCGGAGATGACGAGCGGCGGCAGGAACCGCAGCACGTTGCCGTACGTGCCGCAGGTGAGGGTGAGCAGCCCGGCCGCGTGGCAGGCCGCCGAGATCGCCGCCGTGGCGGCCGGGTCCGGGGTCAGCGTGCCCGGCTGGACGATCTCCACGGCGAGCATCGCGCCACGACCACGCACCTCGGCCACGCGCGGGTCACGGGCGGCGATGGCGCGCAGCCGCTCGACCATGACCGCGCCGATCCGCTGGGCGGCGGCGGCCAGGTCCAGCTCGTGCATGGTCTCGATGGCCGCGAGCGCGGCCGCGCAGGCGATCGGGTTGCCCCCGTACGTCCCACCCAGGCCGCCGACGTGCACCGCGTCCATCAGCTCGGCCCGCCCGGTGACCGCGGCGAGGGGCAGCCCACCGGCGATGCCCTTGGCCAGGGTGACCAGGTCCGGCTCGACGCCCTCGTGCTGGCAGGCGAACCAGTCGCCGGTCCGGCAGAACCCGGTCTGGATCTCGTCGGCGACGAACACCACCCCGGCGGCGGTCGCCCACTCGCGCAGCGCCGGCAGGAAGCCCTCGGCCGGCACCACGAAACCGCCCTCGCCCTGGATCGGCTCGATCAGCAGCGCCGCCACGTTCTCGGCGCCGACCTGCTTCTCCACCATCTCGACGGCCCGCGCCGCCGCGGTCGCCCCGTCGAGGCCGCCGTCACGCAGCGGGTACGACATCGGCACCCGGTAGACCTCACCGGCGAACGGCCCGAACCGGTGCTTGTACGGCATGTTCTTCGCGGTCAACGCCATGGTCAGGTTGGTCCGGCCGTGGTACGCGTGGTCGAAGACCACCACCGCCGGCCGCCCGGTGGCGTGCCGGGCGATCTTCACGGCGTTCTCCACCGCCTCGGCGCCCGAGTTGAACAACGCCGAGCGCTTCTCGAAATCGCCCGGGGTCAGCGCGTTGAGCTGCTCGCAGACCGCCACGTACGACTCGTAGGGCGCGACCATGAAGCAGGTGTGGGTGAAGCGCTCGACCTGCGCCCGGACCGCCTCGACCACCCTCGGCGCCGAGTTGCCCACGTTGGCGACCGCGATGCCGGCCGCGAAGTCGATCCACTCCCGCCCGTCGACGTCGGTGATCGTCCCGCCGCCCGCGTGGTCGACGTAGGAGGTGATCGTGCTGCCGACGCCCCGGGCGACGGCCGCCCCGCGCCGCTTGTGCAGTTCCTCGCTCGACATGGGTCAGCCCTCGATGTTGTGCATGACGTGCTTGATCCGCGTGTAGTCCTCCAGGCTGTAGACCGAGAGGTCCTTGCCGTGCCCGGAGTGCTTGAAGCCGCCGTGCGGCATCTCGGAGACGAACGGGATGTGGGTGTTCACCCAGACGCAGCCGAAGTCCAGCCGGCGGGTCATCCGCATGGCCCGGCCGTGGTCCTTCGTCCACACCGAGGCGGAGAGGCCGTAGTCCACGCCGTTCGCCCAGCGCACCGCCTCGTCCTCGTCGGAGAAGCGCTGCACGGTGATGACCGGCCCGAACACCTCGTCCTGGATGATCTCGTCGGCCTGACGGACCCCGGAGACCACCGTCGGGGCGTAGAAGTAGCCGCGCTCGCCGACCTGGGAGCCGCCGGTGTCGACCTTCGCGTGATCCGGCAGCCGGTCCACGAAGCCGCGTACCCGGGCGAGCTGGTTGGCGTTGTTCAGCGGGCCGTAGAGCACGTCCTCGTCGTCCGGGGCGCCGGTCTTCGTGTTGCGGGCCTGCTCGGCGAGGGCGGCCACGAAGTCGTCGTGGATGCCCGGCCCCGCGAGCACCCGGGTTGCGGCCGTGCAGTCCTGACCGGCGTTGAAGTAGCCGCCCACCGCGATGGCCTCGGCCGCCGCCGCCACGTCCGCGTCGTCGAAGATCACCACCGGGGCCTTGCCGCCCAGCTCCAGGTGGGTCCGCTTGAGGTCCGGCGCCGCCGCCGCGGCGACCTCCATGCCGGCCCGGGTCGAACCCGTGATCGAGACGAACTGCGGGGTCGGGTGCGACACCAGCGCCCGGCCGGTGTCCCGGTTGCCGCAGACCACGTTGAACACGCCCGGCGGCAGGAACTCGGACGCCATCTCGGCCAGCAGCAGCGTCGACACCGGGGTGGTGTCGGAGGGCTTCAACACCACCGTGTTGCCGGCCGCCAGGGCCGGGGCGATCTTCCAGACCGCCATCATGAGCGGATAGTTCCAGGGCGTGACCTGGGCGCAGACGCCGATCGGCTCCCGCCGCACGTACGAGGTGTGCCCGGCCATGTACTCGCCGGCCGAGCGCCCCTCCAGCAGGCGGGCGGCGCCCGCGAAGAAGCGGAACTGGTCCACCGCCGGCGGCAGCTCCTCGTCGGCGGTGAGCTGGCGGGGCTTGCCCGTGTTGCGGACCTCGGCGTCGACCAGCTCGGCCGCCCGGGACTCCACGGCGTCGGCGAGCTTCAGCAGCGCCTTCTGCCGCTCGCCCGGGGTGGCGTCCCGCCAGGTCTCGAACGCGGCGGCGGCCGCCTTCATGGCCGCGTCCACGTCCGCCGCACCGGAGACCGGCGCCTGGGCGAAGACCTCGCCGGTGCACGGGTCGATCAGGTCGGCGAAGCCGCCGTCCACCGGGTCGACGTACTCGCCGTTGACGAAGTTGCGCAGCTGCTGCTGATCGCTCATCAGAAGTCTCCGAGGGGTGGCCGGGGGGAAGGTCTGCGGAGGTTATCGCAATCTGACTGCCATCTTGGCTACTGAATCCGAGGCAGACAAGGGTTTGAGCAACTGTTTCCGCGCGGCCCTGCGTGGTCTACGCTGCCGAGCGTGGAGCCGAGAGCCTTCTATGTCGCCGGCCGCCCCGCCCACGGCGAGGGTGAGCTGACCGTCACCCACCCGTACGACGGCCGGGCGGTGGGGCGTACCACCCTCGCCACGCCCGACCAGGTCGAAGCCGCCGTCGCGGCAGCCGCCGAGGTGGCCGCGGCGGCCGCGGCCCTGCCCGCGCACGTCCGCGCGGCGGCCCTCGACCACGTCTCCCGCCGGCTGGCCGACCGGGCCGGCGAGATCGCCGCGCTGATCACCGCCGAGAACGGCAAGCCGGTGAAATGGGCGAAGGCCGAGGTGGGCCGCGCGGTCTCCACCTTCCGCTGGGCGGCCGAGGAGGCCCGGCGCTTCTCCGGCGAGCTGCAACGCCTCGACACCGACCCGGCCGCCACCGGCCGGATCGCGCTGGTCCGGCGGGTGCCCCGGGGCCCCGTCCTGGGGATCACGCCGTTCAACTTCCCGCTGAACCTCGTCGCGCACAAGGTCGCCCCGGCCCTCGCCATCGGCGCCCCCATCGTGGTCAAGCCGGCCCCGGCCACCCCGCTCTCCGCGCTGCTGCTCGGCGAGATCCTGGCCGAGACCGACCTGCCCGAGGGGATGTTCTCGGTGCTGCCGCTGCCCAACGAGCGTGCCGCCGAACTCGTCGCCGACCCCCGGCTGCCCGTCGTGTCGTTCACCGGCTCCGGGCCGGTCGGCGCGGCCATCCGCCGGGCCGCCCCGGACAAGCACGTCACCCTCGAACTCGGCGGCAACGCCGCGGTGGTGATCTGCGAGGACTGGGCGTCCGACGGGGACCTGACCTTCGCCGCGCACCGGATCGCCACCTTCTCCAACTATCAGGCCGGGCAGTCCTGCATCGCGGTCCAGCGCGTGTACGTGCACGAATGGCTCTACGACGGCTTCCTGCCCCGGCTCGTCGCCGCCGTCGAGGAGTTGCGCACCGGCGACCCGGCCTCCGAGCTGACCGACGTGGGCCCGCTCGTCTCCGTCGAAGCGGCCCAACGCGTCGAGGCGTGGGTCGACGAGGCGGTCGCCGCCGGGGCCACCATCGAGGTCGGCGGACGCCGGGACGGCGCCACCTACCCGCCCACCGTGCTCAGCGGCGTGCCGTCGTCGGCCAAGGTCTGCACCGAGGAGGTGTTCGGGCCGGTGCTCGTGGTCGCCCCGGTCACCGACGCCCAGGCCGCGTTCACCGCGGTCAACGACTCGGCGTACGGGTTGCAGGCCGGCGTGTTCACGCACAACCTGCAGACCGCGTTCCTCGCGGCCCGGACGCTGGAGGTCGGCGGGGTGATCATCGGGGACGTGCCGTCGTACCGGGCCGACCAGATGCCCTACGGCGGGGTCAAGGGCTCGGGCGTGGGCCGGGAAGGGCTGCGCAGCGCCATGGACGACTACACCGAGCCGCGGGTCATGGTGCTGACCGGGGTGCAGCTGTAGTCCCCCGATCCGCACTGGCAGGCTAAGCCGATGGACCAGTCAGCGTGGCCCGAGGTGGCCGAGGCCGTGGCGGCCGCGCCGTACCCCGTCAAGGTGTTGCCGAACGACCCGGCGCGGTCGTCCGCGTGCCTGGCGGCATTGGAGATCACCGCTCGGTCCTGGCTCGGTGCCGTGGTCGCCAACACCGGGGGCTTGCTGGTCGACCACGGCTGGCTGCGGGTGCTCGGCAGCGGCCACGGCGGCCTGCCGGATGTGCCCGGCGAATCCGACCCCGCGCGCGGCGTGGTGGTCATCGGGTACGACGTGCTGGGCGGCCAATTCGTCTGGGCGCCGCCGCAACCGGCGGCCCGGCCGACCGTCCACTACTTCGGCCCTGACGACCTGGGCTGGCTTGACCTCGAACAGGGGTACGCCGACTGGCTGTACGCGGTCCTCGCCGGCTCGCTGACCCGCTTTTACGACACCCTGCGCTGGCCGGGCTGGGAAACGGAAGTCGCGGCCCTCGCGCCCGACCTGGGGCTCAGCGCCTGGCCGCCGCCGTTCACCAAAGAGGGCAAGGATCTCTCCCAGGTGTCGCGGAAGGCGGTGTCGCTGGCGGAGGCGGTGTCGTTCTACCAGGACGCCGCACGACAGCTCGGCTCCTGAGGGGCGGCTGCCGGGAGCTACCAGGTGCCGTCGTCGCGGACCCGGGCGGGGGCGCGCCCGAGCAGCAGTGTGGTGAGCGCGGCGTCGATGTCGTTGCCGAGGAACCACTCGCCGGCCTGATCGAGCGCGAAGATCCGGCCGTGCTCGTCGACGGCGATGATGCTCTCCTGCCGCTCGCTGCCGAGCGGGAACAGCCGGACACCGAGCACGGCGCCGAAATCGGCGAGGGTGTCGGCTGTGTGGGCGCCGCGTAACGGATTCGTGGTGAAACGGCTGATCCACACGTCCTGGCCCGGCCCCCGCCTCCGGCTGAGGATCGCTGGGAAGGCGGTGAGCGCCCGTTCAGCGGCAGGGAACGCCTCGTGACGATGGTGCTGTCCGGCGATCTCGCGGGTTTCGGCGATCGCACCCATCGCGAGGGCCTCGTTGAACATGCTGATCTGCCAGCCCGCGTCCACGAGTGCGTGCTGCACCGCGTCCGGGAATCGGCCCGGCTGGATGACCGACTGCGGCTCCGGGTGCCACTCCTCGGTGTGTGCCAGATCGGACCACGGGAGGGCGTTGAAGCGCACCAGGAAGGTGATGCACGAGTCGCAGGGAAGCTCCGCCGGGCCACCGACGGGGTCTCCCGGCTCGCGGATCCGGAAGACCTCGAGCCGGCTTGTGCCGAGGATCGCTCGGGCCTCCTCGATCGTCAGCGGCGGACGGTTCTCGGTGGCTCGGAGGTGATCCTGCTCGTGCAGGACGTCGGAAACGACGATCATCTCGGCGTGCCGGTCACCGCCCCGGACCAGGTGGCCGGTGGGCAGCTCGTCGAGATAGGACCGCACCAGCGGATGATGGTGCAGCTCGACGTCGCCCTTGGCGCCATGCGCGACGTGCGTACGACCGTCGACGGTGAGATGGGCCGCGGCACCGGGCGTGGGCAACCGGGTGATCTCCCGGAGCAGTTGGCCGGCCGGGTCGACGGTGCGCGGTGCGGGTGACGCGCCCGGCCGGCGCTGCCGGAACATCTGCTCGACGACGTCGGCCGGCACCCGGGGCCAGGTCGACAGCTCGCCGGTCTCCTTGTCGATGACCGTGGTCGGCAGGTCACCGGGAAGAGCCCGGGCCTCGGCGGACACAGTGGACGTGACCAGGTAGCCGAGGTCGAACTCCTCGACGACCGGAGTGCACGGAAATCCCAGGCGCTCGGAATCCCGTCGAGCCCAGACGGCGGCGAGTTGCTCGGCCTGCTGTCGTTCGATCACAGCCTGAAGTTACCGGACCCCACGGACTCCGTGGCGCCCGGTATGGTCGGCCCTACTGACGGTGACGGAAGGGGAGCGGCGGTGGCCGAGAGCGCGGACCGGGATGCGAACCGTGCGCTGCGTGCGCGGTTCGACGAGGTGTACGGCCAGTACCAGCGACTTCGGTCCGGTTTGGACGAACTGCAGATCAGACTCGCCGAGCTGCGGGTGACCGAACGCTCCGACGACGGCCAGGTGACGGCGGTCGTGGGCGCCCGCGGCGAGCTCATCAGCGTCGAGGTCGCTCCGTCGGTGTTCCGCGACCGGGACGCCGGCGCGCTGAGCCGGAAGATCACCGACACCGTGCTGCGGGCGTCCCGCGCCGCGGTCACGGCGACCCGTGAGCTGGTCGCCGGCTACCTGCCGCCCGGCTCGCCGTCGGTGGAGTTCCTGCGTACCCATGACTTCGGGGCGTTGCTGGGCCGGGCCGACGCCGTCCTGTCACGCGGCGAGTGACGGCATGGCCGACGGGGAGATCTGGCTGGATCCGGACCGGGCCCGGCGCGGCGGCGCCGACCTGGCCCTGGCCGGAGAGGCGGTCAGCACCTCCCGGCGGGAGGCGGGCGACCCGATCGCAGCGGCCGGCGCGCAGCGCCCGTGGGGCCGGGACGACATCGGGGCCGCCTTCGACAAGCACTACCAGGGCTACGCGGGGACCCTGCTGCGCGCCTGGGAGATTCTCGGCCGCTCGCTCGAAGGGCTGGGCACCGACGTGGTGCGTTCCGTCGCCGCCACGGTCGAGACCGACCTGACCAACGCCCGCCAGATCGGCGAGATCCCACACCAGCAGCACAACCCGCACCGGCCCTGGCGCTGACCACCGGAGGATCCGCGCGTGAGCATGCTGCCCAGCCCGATCCCGCACCCGCTCGACCACTGCCCCTGGGACGTGCCCGGCTGGATCTACGAGGCGCTCGACTGGGTCGTCGGCGTCGAGTGGCCGGAGGGCAACGAACGCGCCGTCTGGGACCTGGCCGACCAGTGGTACGGCGTCGCCGACGTCCTGGCCGGCCCGCGCAACGACGCCACCACCGCTGCCGGCGAGGTTCGCAGCGGATATGGCGGCGTCGGCCTGGTGGCGCAGGCGTTCGACATCGCCTGGGGCAGGGTCGCCGAGGGCGAGGACGCGCCGCTGCACGTCCTCGTGGCGGCGACCGGCGAGCTGGGCAAGCTGGTCGACTCGTGCGGCTGCGACATCGAGGGCGCCAAGCTCGAAGCCTGGATCGAGCTGGGCATCCTGGTCGTCGAGCTGCTCTCGCTCGCGGTCGCCACCGTGCTGACCCTGGGCGCCGCCTCGCCGGCGGCCGGTGCCGCGATCGCGGCCAGCCGGGTCGCCGTGCAGCAGATCTTCAAGCGGCTGGTGGCCCAGTTGGCCCGCAAGGCCGTCAAGGAAGGGCTGAAGGAGGCCGGCGAACGGGCCGCCAAGGAGGTCGTCAAGAGCGGCGCCCGGGGGCTCGCCCGCCGGGCCGCGCTGGGCGGCCTGGTCGAGGCGGGGCAGGAGGCCGGCACCAGCCTGGCGACCCAGGCCTACCAGAACTCCACGGGCCGCCGGGACGGCCTGGACCTGACCGACGTGGGCATGTCGGGGCTCGGTGGCTTCGCCGGCGGCGCGGCGGCGCCACTGGCCGGCCTCGGGCGGCACGTGAACGGGCGGTTCGCCCAGGTCGGGGAGCGCTTCGGTCGGGAGATCGCCGGCGAGACCCTGGCGGAGAGCGCGGCGGGGCTCGCCACCGGTCAGGACCTGTCGCTGGAGGACATCGCCCGGGCAGCGGCCTCCGGCGCCAGCGGCTCCGCCACCGGGCAGGCTGACAGCGCCCTGCACCACCGGCTCGACCAGAAGCTGGGCGGTCTTCCCGCACAGCCGGTGGCCCTGGGGCTCCCGCCCGCGGACGACGCGGCCGGCCTCATCCCCTCCCAGCGAACGCCGGACCCGGCCCCGCTCCTCGGGGATTCCGGACTGGCGTCTCAACAGGCGGCCGATACCGCCTCGGCGTCGATCCCCCCGCCACCGCTCGTCGGCGGCGGGCCTCCGGCGCACCCCCTGTCCCTCGACGCCACGGCGGGTGGCGGCGCTACACCAGCTCATCGGGTGGATGTGCAGGTGACGACCGGCCCTCCGACCGCGGAGGTGACGACGAGCCCCGCGCGGGTGGAGACGCCAGCCAGCTTGGCACTCTCGTCCGTGGCGGTTGAGGCACCTGTTTCGGCCACGTCCGGCTCGGACGCCGCGGAGTCCAAGCCCGTTCCGGTCAAGGGTGCTGTGATGCCCGAGGTCGGTACGTCGAACCAGGCACCGGTGCAGGCGGCTGTCACGCCCACCGCTGTGGGTCCGTCCACCCCCGTCGCCGTACCGCCGCAAAAGAGTGTGTCGATGCCGCCGAACCACCCGCCGGTGGGCGCCGTGACCGGGCAGGCCGGGCCGGTGCCGGAGCATCCGTACGCCGGATCAGCCGCGGGCCCAGGAACGGGGGCGCCGGTCAGGGGACCAGATGGCCGGCCTGCCCCGAATCCCCGATTTCCGCTGCTGGAATCTCTGGCCCCGCAGCATCCGGCAGCAGACCCGCTGCCGACGCTTCCCGGCCCCTCCGATCCGATGCCGGCGCGTGGGACGACGGCCCAGGAACGGGCCGCCCGACTCATCGCGGACCGGGAGGCGCTCGACCGACGCCGCTATCAGGGCTACCTCCAGCACCAGCGGAAGCTGTATGAGGAGAACAGGCGGCAGGCTCAGCTGAGGGAACTGCGCGACGTAGCCGAGCAGCACTATGAAGCCGCGCGCTGGCTTCTCCAGCGCGCGCACGAGCTGCGCGAGACCGGGCGACACGACCTCGCCGACGAGCACGTTCGTGAGGGGCGGCGTAGGGAGCGGCTCCACTACCGAGCCGTCGACGCGGCTGAGGCCGTGCGTGCCGGCGAGTTGCGGCCCACCGAGGTGACGGTCGAGGACGACCTCGACTTCTACCGGATCAATGACGATGTCGCCGACCTCGCACTCGGTGCCGTGGAGACGCCGGACCACTCGGCGCTCACCGGCCACGGCCATCCACCGCCGATCGACCGCTCCCGCCGCTACGGCATGCGGGGCGGTCTCCGGCCACCGCTCGCACTGCACCAGACCGACCTGGAACGACAGATGCCGCGCAATCCCGACGGCAGTGTGGTGCGGACCCCCGATCCCCGGCGGGGCGGGTGGTTCCAGCTGGCGAACGACGGTGGCCCCGCGGCGGACGCCACCCGGGGCATCAACTGCCTGGACTGCACGTTGTCGCTCTTCGAGACCTGGATGCACGGTCGGCCGCGGGTCTCCGCGCCGCGTACCTTCGACGGCTACCTGCTCGGAGACGTCCGTCAGCCGGTGGGCGGCGAGGTGGACGGGCCTCTTCGGGTCGAGGAGATTACGGGCGGGCGGTTCCAGAACCTTTGCCCGGCCGCCCTGCCCGGGGCCTCCGACCACGACACGCGTGCGGTGATCGAGGACGGTTACCGCGACCTGCGCGGGCAACTTCTGGCGGGCGGCCATGGCAGCTACGCGTTCCTCATCACCACGTACGAGGGCGGTGGCTCACACGCCTGGGTGGCGCTGAACCAGAACGGCACGGTCCTCTACCTCGACCCGCAGACAGGTCGGATGGGAGGGCATCCGCTCTACACCCACAGCGGTATCCCCAGTCCCCGCAACGTGGTGGGCGTCGACGCCCTGGTGCTCGGTCCCGACGGCCGGCCGATGCCGCTCGCGGGCCGGCCGCCGGGTGACTACAACGTCCTGCCCGACCCGGTGGAAGCACCGGCGCCGCCCCGACCGCTCGACCCAGCACCACCACCGCCCGTCGACGGTGATGCACCGGACTTCAACCACGTCCACCTGCTCGGCGAATCCACCACCTTCCACCACCGGCCGGACGGCACCTCGTTACCCGGCAGCGCTCCGGACGCGGAGCCGGAGGCGGTCCAGTTGCGGAACGAGCACCGGGACGCGCACGCCGACCGGATCGCCGCCGGGCTGTACGTGCGCGACGCGCTGGCCGCGAGCGCGAGCCTGGACGAGGTCTTCGCCGCCGGGGTGACCCCGGTCGAGCTGGCCCAACACGTCGACGGGCCGACGCTGCAACGGCTGGTGCCGGAACTGGACTCGGCGGCAGCCGGCGACCTGACGCGTCTGCTCGCCGACCCGCGCGTCCGGCAGATGCTCGACCACACGTGGGAGGCGCCGCCACGAGGCGAGGAGCTGTTGGCCGAAACCCTGGTACGGCAGCTCGCGCAGCGGCCCGACCTGGTCCGGATGATCCTCTCGACACCGGAACTCGCCAACTCGCTGACCGCCCGCCCCGTCACCCTCCACCACCTGGCCAGCCACCAGAAGGCAATCGACGTCCTCGACGCGGCGTTGCATGACATCGCAGAGCGGGGGCCGGCGGTAGTGGCACGAGAGGAATCACGTCAGGCTGCGGCTACTCCGCTGACCGAGGAACAACGCCGAATCAGTGCGTCGTGTGAGGTGGAAGGAAGCGATCCGGTTCAGCCCGGCTTCGATCAGGCCCGCCGCAACGACCAGGCATATCGCCGGCAGTATCTTGATCAGCTCTATCGAGATGCGGCTCTCGTGCAGCCGGAAATAACGAGTCTCGCGCGAAAGGTGGCGTCGCGCTCAGCCGGCGGGGCGGTAGCGAGCCCGAGGCCCGGGCCCAAGGACAGGCAACGCGCCGAAGACAAGGTGGTCAAGTACGGCGGGGACGTGTCGTCGCTGACGGACCTGGCTGCCGCCAGTGTTTCGTTCGACGACCTGGCTGACTTGTACGAGGCTCTCGGGTCGCTCCATCGAGAATTGGAAAACGACATCGTCTACTTTGAAGACCGCCTGGTTGTGCCACAGAAGAGCGGGTATTGCGACATCCTTATGATGTTGCGTACCTCAACCGGGCACATTGCCGAATTTCGTCTGCAACTAAAAGCGCTTGACCGGGTTGCTGAGTGGGAACACGCCCTGTATGAGGTCGGGCGAGATGTGAAGGCGGTTGCCGAACAAGAGGGTCGTAGCATGTCGGCGATGGAGCGCGCTCTGCGGGGCGGTCTTCTCCGGCAGGCACGGCACTTCTTTTGGGAAGCGTTGCAGACATCGATAACGAGGGATCGCACGCGTGACTGACATGCCCGACCTGGAGCTGCCTGCCTACTTCAGCTACTACAGGTCGCCGGTGAAGATGGTGCCCACGTCCGACGGCGGTCTCATGGCCTGGCGTCTGTCGATCGACAGCGGCGGGTGGGAGCCGGCAGTCGATCTCGTCGACGAGATCCTCTTTGCCGTTGGTGGGGAGATCAGCGTCCTGACCGCAGACCAGTTCGTTCAGCGGACGGAGTACCACCGAGGTCGCTACCTCCAGGGAGAGGGACCCGTCTTCGCGCTCTACGAGACAGTGAAAGCCATCGCGGACGCCGCCGAAGCGGAACGCCGACGCCTGACGATCGAGGAGGCGGCGTTGATCAAGGGCATACATCGGCGGACGTTTGTGATGTTCGAGGAGCAGCTTCAGCAGGCTGGCGATCCCGGCGCCGACCCCACCATCGCCGCCGCCGCGTCCTGATCCCGCCGTCGAAATGACTTGCCGGCCGCCGTCCCAGGAGAGAAGGTCCCGGCATGTCTGATGCGGCTACCAGCACCGGGACCGATCGACCCACTCCCCAGTTCGCCTGGTCGAACATGTTCGTCACGCCCGAGGACGACCCCCGTTCGGAGGGCGGGTTCGACGACGAGCTGAGCGTCCTGGTCAACTACCTGAGGGATCAGCGCCTCACCCTCGAACTCAAGTGCGCAGGCCTCGACGCCGAGCAGTTGGCCCGGCGGTCCGTCCCACCGTCGCCCATGTCACTGCTGGGGTTGGTCCGGCACATGGCGGAGGTGGAGCGGGGCTGGTTCCGCCGCACGATGGCGGGCGAGGACGCACCGCGGATCTGGCGGGACCAGGCGAACCCGGACGCCGACTTCAACGGCGCCGTGGGCGACCCGGCCGTGATCGAGGAGGCTTGGGCGGCCTGGCGGGAGGAGGTCGCGTACGCGGAGCGGTTCGTCGCCGAGGCCCCGAACCTGGACGTCAAGGGGCGGCACGGCGACGGGGAAATCTCGTTGCGGGAGCTGCTCGTGCACATGATCGAGGAGTACGCCCGGCACAACGGCCATGCCGACCTGCTGCGCGAGTTGATCGACGGCCGTGTCGGCCAGTGATCCGTTCCGGGGCGGCTACGGTGATCCGATGACCGGTTCGCCACGACGTCAGGCAGCCTCCTGGGTCGCGGGCCTGCTGATCGGGTTGGTGATCGGCTTGCTCACCATCGGCGGTGCCGCCGGGGCGGCCTTCGGAATCGGCATCGGCCTGGCCTTCGGGATCGCCCTCGCCAACATCCCCACCCGCAACCCCGGTCCGAACCGCGACGCCGATCCGGAGGACGGCCGGCCGTGACGACGGGCGGAGTGCCGTACCGCCCGCCGGCCGACGTGGCGGAGGCGCTGCGCGTACAGGAGGAGTTGCGCTCCCGGGTCGACCTGGTCGGGCCGGGGCCGACCGCGCCCGCGACGGTCGCCGGGCTGGACGTCGCCTACGCGGAGAGCGGTGACCGGCTCGCGGCCGCTGTCACGGTGCTGGACGCGGCCACCCTCGCGGTGGTGGACGAGGCGGTGAGTGTGGGCCGGCCGGCGTTCGACTACGTGCCGGGGCTGTTCGCCTTCCGTGAGCTGCCGGCGTTGCTGGCGGCCCTGGAGCGGTTGACCGTCCGGCCCGACCTGCTGGTCTGCGACGGGCACGGGCTGGCGCATCCGCGTCGGTTCGGGCTGGCCTGCCATCTCGGGCTGGTGACCGGGCTGCCCGCGATCGGAGTGGGGAAGACGCCGCTGGTCGGGGTCTGGGACGAGCCGGCGCCGGAGCGCGGCGCGTGGACGCCCCTGCGTGACGGCGGTGAGGTGGTGGGTCGGGTGCTGCGAACCCGCGACGGGGTGAAGCCGGTCTTCGTCAGCGTCGGACACCGGATGAGTCTGGACAACGCGGTCGACCGGGTGCTGGCGGTGACGCCCCGGTATCGGCTGCCGGAGACGACCCGCACGGCCGACCGGCTCTGCCGCCAGTCACTTCCCGCCGACCGCCCAGCCGCCGCACCGGCCGGCCATGGCGATCCGGCCGCGAGCGCCTGACGGCCAGCCGGACCCGAACCAATCTTGCGCGCGCCGATGTGAATCTTGGACAGTTGCCGTTCGGAGCGAACGGTAAGTGTCCAAGATTCCCGCTGCGCCTGACGGCAACCGCCGCGCCCGACGGCAACCGTCGCACTCGGGACCTGCCGCGCCTGACGGCAGCCGCCGCGTCCGTAGCGCACTGCCGGGCCCGACGGCAGCCGCCGCGGGACTGCCGCGCCTGACGGCAATCGCCGCGCCCGTCTAGAACCGCCGCGCCCGTCTAGAACCGCCGCGTGCGTCGGGAACTGCCGCGCCTGACGGCGACCACCGCACTCATCGGGAACCGCCGCGCCTGACGGCAGCTGCCGCGTCCGTCGGCGACGGCGATCCGGGCCACGAACGGCCCGAAGTGATCATGCGGGTGGGCCGGGTCGCGTCGAGGATGGAGCGGGTGTCGCGGGGTGTCGCGGCACACATGCGGGGCGCTCGATGAGCTGGTGCCCCTCCAGGCCGGTAGTAACCTGACCGGCGGATCCCGTCCGGGGCGGAAACGGTGAGGTGGAGATGTCGGTGAGGCGACACGCGGCGCGGTGGGCCACGGTCGGCGTGATGCTGGGCGGCCTGGTGGCCGGCGCGGCGTCCCCGGCGCTGGCCGCCGACGACCGGGTGGAGGTGCGCTCGGCGAGCCGTTTCACAGCCGGCGGCTCGGCGGGCACGGTGGCGGTCGAGGTGCGCAAGCGCACCGACGGCTGTGTGCTGCTCCGCACCGCGCTGGGGCTGCGGCTCGACGGGCTGCGGGCGGACCAGGTCCAGGTGCAGGTGGCCAGCGGGGGCCGGTGGTGGCCGGTGCCGCTGTCCGGCGGTGGCGGCGCGGTCGCCACGACGCAGACCTCACCCGCCAAACCGACGCTCTGCAAGGGCAAGGGGATCACGGTCCGCTACCGGGTGACCTTCCTGGCGGGCGCGACCGGCGGCCAGCTGGACGTGGTCGGCGAGGCGAGCGCCGCGAACGGCCGGGTGCTGGGCCGGTCCGCCGCTTCGGCACGGGTGGTGGGTGCGAAGCCCACCGCCAGCCCCAGCCCGACGCCGTCCCGCAAGCCCTCGCCCACCCCGAGCGCCGTCGTGACCACGCAGGCCGAGACCGGCACCACCTCGGCGGTGGCTGCCGGGCTCGACCCGGCCGCCGGCACCGCGGCCGACGACTCGTCCTCCGGAGGTTCCCCGATCATGTGGTTCGGCATCGCGCTGGTGCTCGTCGGCGTCGCGTTGATCGTGCTGCTGGTCCGCCGCAGCCGCGCGGAGAAGACGGACGGGCAGCCGGGCGCCGGTCACCCGCCGGTCCCGCTCCCACGCGGCAGCACGACCTACCGCTCGGGTGCGCCCGCCGGTCAGGTGTACGGGCAGCAGCCGCCCGCCCCGACGCCTCGCCCGACCGGGAGCGTCTACGGCGCCCCCACGGTCACGACCGACCGGCCGGACGGCGAGCCGCCGGCCGCCGCGGGCGGCGACGCCACGACCGTGCTGCCTCGCGTGCCCCGCTGAACCGGAACCCGGCCGGTCGCCGGGGTTACGGTGACGGTGGGTGACGGCGACCTGACCGGGTCGCCGCGCACCGGCCGCCGGGTGCCGCGATGTGGCGCGGTGCCCGTGCCGGTTCGCCGATAAGATCGCGTGCGCCGGACGGCACCGCCGACCGGTGAGACCGCATACGTGGAAGGAGCCGCGCTGTGGCCCTGGACCCGCAGTTGCTCGAGATCCTCGCCTGCCCGGACACGCACCACGCACCGCTCGACTACGACCCGCAGGCCCAGACGCTGACCTGCACCGAGTGCGGTCGGATCTTCGAGGTCCGGGACGACGTCCCGGTGCTGCTCCTCGACGAGGCGCGCGGGGGCCCCGCGGCGGACGACGCGCGCGGCGGCTCCGCGTCGCCGCGATGATGGAGGGTACGGCCGGGGTCAGCGGGCACCGGCACGCGGACGAGTCACTGCTGGACAATCCGGACCGGCTGGCCGAGCAGGATCCGGGCGGGATGCTCCGGTTCACCGCCTCCGCCGGCGCCCAGGTCCGTGAGTCGGCGGCGCTGGCCGCCGAGGCGAACCTGACCGTCCTCGCCGACGAGGGCCGCCCGCGGGCGGTGGTCATCGCGGGCATCGGCACCGCCGGGCGTACCGGCGACGTGCTCGCCACGGTGGCCGGGCCGCGCTGCCCGGTGCCGGTGATCCCGCACCGCAGCGCCGGCGTGCCGGGCTGGGTGGGCGCGGCGGACGTGGTCATCGCGGTGAGCGCCTCCGGTCGCAGCCCCGAGGCGCTGGGCGCCGCCGAGGCCGCGCACCGGCGGGGCGCCCGCCTGGTCGCCGTCGGCGCGCCGGACTCGCAGCTCCAGTCGGTGGCCGAGCGGGCCCGGGCGCCGTTCATCCCGGTGCCCCGGCGCGCCCCGGCCCGGGCCAGTCTCTGGGCGCTCACCGTGCCGGTCCTGCTCGCCGCCCGTACGCTCGGGCTCGTGAAGGTCAACGAGGCGGACCTGGCCGAGACCGCGGCCCGGCTGGATGCCGACGCCGACCGGTGCCGGCCCACCGCCGAGTCCTTCGTCAATCCGGCGAAGTCGCTGGCCCTGGGCCTGTCCGGGTCGATCCCGATCGTCTGGGGCTCGTCGCCGCTGGCCACCGTGGCGGCCCGCCGCTTCGGTGACACGCTCTCCGCCAACGCCCGCTACCCGGTGGTCACCGGGGCGTTGGGCGAGGCGGGCCGGGGCCGGGTCGGTCTGCTCGACGGCGTCTTCGGCGGCCTGGTCGAGGGGGAGCGGGACATCTTCGCCGACCCCGGCGAGACCGAGACCGACGCCACCCGGCTGCGGCTTGTGCTGCTGCGCGACGGCGGCCTCAACGCCGAGGACGACACCGACGAGCCGCTGGCCGTCGAGGAGCGCCGCGCGGACGCGGTGCAGACCCTCGCCGAGCGGCGCGGGGTGCGCTGCGACGTGGTCACCGCGGAGGGCGGGTCCGCGCTGGAGCGCCTCGCCTCGCTGATGGCGGTCCCGGATTTCGCCTCGGTCTACCTCGCCCTGGCACACGGACTGGACCCGATGGCTGTGCCGGCCATCACCGAGATGAAGGAGCTGGCGAACCAGTGAGCACGTGCGGCATCGGGTGGGGAGAAGCGTGAGCGCAAACGGGGGGACCCGGGCGATCGTCGCCGCCCTGGCGGCCAACGTCGGCATCGCCGTCACCAAGTTCATCGCGTTCCTGCTGACCGGCTCCTCGTCGATGCTGGCCGAGTCGATCCACTCGGTCGCCGACTCGGGCAACCAGGGCCTGCTGCTGCTCGGCGGCCGGCGGGCCAAGCGGGAAGCCACCCCGGAACACCCGTTCGGCTACGGCCGGGAGCGCTACATCTACGCGTTCATCGTGGCGATCGTGCTGTTCAGCGTCGGTGGCCTCTTCGCGCTCTACGAGGCGTACCACAAGGCGCAGCATCCGGAGCCGATCACCGAGTGGCAGTGGGTCCCGGTGGCGGTCCTGGTGATCGCGATCGTCATGGAGAGCTTCTCGTTCCGGACCGCCATCAAGGAGTCCAACCACATCCGGGGTGACCAGTCCTGGGTGCGCTTCATCCGTCGGGCCAAGGCCCCGGAGCTGCCGGTGGTGCTGCTGGAGGACTTCGGCGCGCTGATCGGTCTGGTCTTCGCGCTGTTCGGCGTGGGCCTGACGCTGATCACCGGCAACGGCATGTGGGACGCGGCCGGCACCGCGATGATCGGCGTGCTGCTGGTGGTCATCGCGATCACGCTGGCCATCGAGACCAAGAGCCTGCTGCTCGGCGAGGGCGCGGAACGCCACGATCTGGCGAAAATCGAGCGGGCCGTCACCGAGGGGCCGGAGGTCGAGCGCATCATCCACATGAAGACGCTCTACCTGGGCCCGGAGGAGCTGATGGTGGCCGCGAAGATCGGGGTGGCGGCCTGCGAGACCGCCGAGGAGCTGGCCCGGGGCATCAACGCCGTCGAGGCGCGGATCCGCGCCGCGGTGCCGATCGCCCGGGTCATCTACCTGGAGCCGGACATCTACAGCGTGGCGGCGGACCGGGCGGGCACCGGGCAGGCCGCGCACACCGCCGTCCCGCAGCCGGACGCCGACACCGACGGCGACGAGACCGCCGGACGGCCCGGGAGCTGACCGTGGAGCTGTTGCAGGGCCGGATCCGGGACTACGCCTGGGGCTCCCGCACCGGGATCGCCGAGTTGCAGGGGCGTCCGGTGCCGAGCGCCGGGCCCGAGGCCGAGCTGTGGCTGGGCGCCCACCCGGGCGCCCCGGCCACGGTGGACCGGGCCGGCAGCCCGGTCGACCTCACCGACCTGCTGGTCGCCGAGCCGGCGCACTGGCTGGGCGAGGGCCTCGTCGGCCGCTTCGGCACCCGGCTGCCGTTCCTGTTGAAGGTGCTGGCGGCGGACGCCCCGCTGAGCCTCCAGGCCCACCCCGACGCCGAGCAGGCCCGGGCGGGCTACGCCGCGGACGCGGACCGGGTCAACTACGTCGACCCGTACCACAAGCCGGAGCTGCTGGTCGCGCTGTCGGAGTTCGAGGCGCTCTGCGGGTTCCGCGACCCGGCCGGGTCGGCGGCGGCGATCGCGGCGTTCGGCGTACCCGCGCTGGAGCCGGTGGTGGCGGCGTTGCGCACCGGGCCGGCGGGGCTGCGGGAGGCCGTACGCCTGCTGTTGAGCTGGCCGGCGGCGGAGCGGGCCGGGCTGGTGGCGGACGTGCTGGCGGCGCAGGTCGCCGGGCCGGACGCCGAGCTGGCCCGGGCCCTGGCGGTCGACTACCCGGCCGACCCGGGGGTGGTGGTGGCGCTGCTGCTGCACCACGTCCGGCTGGCGCCGGGCGAGGCGATCTGGATGCCGGCCGGCAACCTGCACGCCTACCTGCGGGGCACGGGCGTGGAGATCATGGCGGCCAGCGACAACGTGCTGCGCGGCGGGCTCACGCCGAAGCGGGTGGACGTGGACGAGCTGCTGCGGGTGCTGCGCTTCGAGGTGCTCGACGAGCCGGTGGTCCGGCCGGAGGCGGTGGCGCCCGGGGTGGTGACCTGGCCGGTGCCGGTGGAGGACTTCGCGCTGCACCGGGTCGAGGTGACGCCCGGCGGCCCGGAGGCGCGGCTGGCGCTGCCCGGCCCGCGGGTGGTGCTCTGCCGTGCCGGCGAGCTCGTCGTGGACGACGGGGTGGGTCGTGTCACCCTGACGGCCGGCCGGGCGGCGATCGGCGCCGCGGCGGGCGGCCCGCTGGTGCTCGGTGGCGACGGCGAGGCGTTCGTCGCCACCGCCGGCGTGCGCTGACCAGCCCCGGCGAGGCGAGCAAATCCGACTTTCCCGAAATGGCTTGACGCGCTCGTGACGTGGTGTGACTCTATGGATACGCAGCGTTGTCGCGACGAAGGTCTCGGTAACGCGCGGGGGAACCAAACCGGGGGGATGCACGGGGCGGCCGGGCCGTGAGCGGAAAGTCCGTTCACGACCGACCGCCCCGTGCGCTGTCCGCCGACCGGACCACCGCCTCGTCGGTCAACCGGGCACGGGAGAGGAAGTCCACGCGCGTAAGGTGGAAGGCTGCGCAGTCATCGTTCGACAGGAGCTTCCATGACCAGCACCCTCCCGGCGGCCCCCCGTGGCGCGTCGTCCGGAGCCCGGCCGAGCACCCTCGCCGAGGGCGACTACAAGGTGGCGGATCTGTCGCTCGCCGCGTTCGGGCGTAAGGAGATCCGGCTCGCCGAGCACGAGATGCCCGGGCTGATGGCGATCCGTCGCGAGTTCGCCGAGGCCCAGCCGCTCGCCGGCGCCCGCATCACCGGCTCGCTGCACATGACCATCCAGACGGCCGTCCTCATCGAGACCCTGGTCGCGCTCGGCGCGCAGGTCCGCTGGGCGTCCTGCAACATCTTCTCCACCCAGGACCACGCCGCGGCCGCGATCGTCGTCGGCCCGGAGGGCACCCCCGAGGCCCCGGCCGGCGTCCCGGTCTACGCCTGGAAGGGCGAGAGCCTGGAGGAGTACTGGTGGTGCACCGAGCAGGTGCTCACCTGGCCCGACGGGCAGGGCCCGAACATGATCCTCGACGACGGCGGCGACGCCACCCTGCTCGTGCACAAGGGCGCCGAGTTCGAGAAGGCCGGCGTCGTGCCGCCGGTCGAGTCGGCCGACTCCGAGGAATACGCGGTCATCCTCCAGCTGCTGCACCGCTCGCTCGCCGAGGACGGCCAGCGCTGGACCCGGATCTCCGCCGGCATCAAGGGCGTGACCGAGGAGACCACCACCGGTGTGCACCGGCTCTACGAGATGCACCGGGCCGGCACGCTGCTCTTCCCGGCCATCAACGTCAACGACTCGGTGACCAAGAGCAAGTTCGACAACAAGTACGGCTGCCGCCACTCGCTCATCGACGGCATCAACCGCGCCACCGACGTGCTGATCGGCGGCAAGATGGCCGTCGTCATGGGCTACGGCGACGTGGGCAAGGGCTGCGCCGAGTCGCTGCGCGGCCAGGGCGCCCGGGTCGTGGTGACCGAGGTCGACCCGATCTGCGCGCTCCAGGCGGCGATGGACGGCTACCAGGTGGCCACCCTGGACGACGTGGTCGAGCAGGCCGACATCTTCATCACGGCGACCGGCTGCTTCAACGTCATCACCCACGAGCACATGGCCCGGATGAAGCACCAGGCCATCGTCGGCAACATCGGCCACTTCGACAACGAGATCGACATGGCCGGCCTGTCGAAGCGCTCCGACGTGACGCGGGAGAACATCAAGCCGCAGGTCGACGTGTGGCGCTTCGAGGACGGCCACGCCATCATCGTGCTCTCCGAGGGCCGCCTGCTGAACCTGGGCAACGCCACCGGCCACCCGAGCTTCGTGATGTCGAACTCGTTCGCCAACCAGACGATCGCCCAGATCGAGCTCTTCACCAAGACCGACGAATACCCGGTCGGGGTCTACGTGCTCCCCAAGCACCTGGACGAGAAGGTCGCCCGACTGCACCTGGGCGCGCTCGGCGCCAAGCTGAGCACCCTCACCAAGGAGCAGGCCGCCTACCTGGGCGTGTCCCAGGAGGGCCCGTTCAAGCCGGAGCACTACCGCTACTGAGTTCCGCACCCGGAGGGGACCGGAGCCGGCCGCCGCGCGGCCGTTCCGGTCCCCTTCGCGTACGCGGGGGAAAGCCCCGGTGATCTGCGCGTGTCGGGCTGCGGACGGTCCGGGTGACATGGCCATGAACGACTTGACGGCCGGCCCGATCAGGAGGAAGGTATGGCTGCCCTAAGTTAACTGAGGCGTGCCTTACCGACTACGGAGTACCGATGTTCGCCACGTACCTGATCGGCCTGCGGGAGGGTCTGGAAGCGACCCTGGTGGTCAGCATCCTGGTCGCCTTCCTCGTGAAGTCGCAACGGCGTGACCGGCTGCCGCAGGTCTGGGCCGGTGTCGGCCTGGCCGTCGTGCTCTCCGTCGTCTTCGGCTGGCTCATCGAGTACACCTCGACCTCGCTGCTGGCCCGCTCCGAGGACCGCGAGCTGTTCGAGGCCGTCACCTCGGTCGCCGCCGTGGTGTTCGTAACCTGGATGATCTTCTGGATGCGCAAGGCCGCCCGGACGATCGCCGGCGAGCTGCGCGGCAAGCTCACCGAGGCGCTCGCCGTCGGCTCGCTCGCGGTCGCCGGCATGGCCTTCCTCGCGGTGATCCGGGAGGGCCTGGAGACCGCCCTCATCTTCTACTCCGCCGCACAGAGCGCGGCCGGCGGCACCGGCGCCGGTGCGCTGCTCTCCCTGGCCGGTGGCGTCGCCACCGCCGTGGTGATCGGCTTCCTGCTCTACCGCAGCGCCCTGAAGATCAACCTGAGCAAGTTCTTCACCTGGACGGGCGCGCTGCTCATCCTGGTCGCCGCCGGCATCCTCAAGTACGGCGTGCACGACTTCCAGGAGGCCGGCGTGCTGCCCGGCCTGAACAACCAGGCGTTCGACATCTCCTCGACGCTCGACCCGAACGCCTGGTACGGCGCGCTGCTCGCGGGCATGTTCAACATCACCGCCGCGCCGACGGTGCTGGAGACGATCGCCTGGGTGGCGTTCGCGGTCCCAGTGCTCGTCCTCTTCCTGCGCAAGCCGGCCGCCCCGGCCCGCCCCGCCGCACCCGCCGCCCCGCCGGCCCCCGCCGCCGCGCCCGAGCCGGCCCCGGCCGGCGACGCCGCGACCACGCCGGCCGAACCGGCTGCCGCCGAGGCATCCACCGACACCGCGCCCCAGCGCGCCTGACCCGCCCGTTTCCGAGGAGACACCACCGATGCGTACCACTCGATTCGTCGTGCCCGCCGCCGCCGGGATGCTCGCCGTCGCCGGACTGGCCGGGTGCGGGGGCGGTGACGACTCCGACGCCAAGGCGGGCGGCCCGATCACCGTCAAGGCCACCGACAGCGCCTGCGAGGTCGGCAGCACCGAGATCGAGGCCGGGCAGGTGACCTTCAAGGTGACCAACTCCGGGTCCAAGGTCAACGAGTTCTACGTCTACGCCGCCGGTGACCGGGTGATGGGCGAGGTGGAGAACATCGCCCCCGGGCTGAGCCGCGAGCTGCGCGTCGAACTGCCCGCCGGCACGTACGAGACCGCCTGCAAGCCCGGCATGAGCGGCCGCGGCATCCGGGGCGCGCTGAAGGTCAGCGGCACCGTCGCGACCGTCGCCCCCGACGCGGCCCTCGGCCAGGCCACCGCCAGCTACCAGCGCTACGTGCAGAGCCAGACGGCCGCCCTGCTCACCAAGACCGAGGAGTTCGTGGCCGCGGTCAAGGCCAACGACGTGACCAAGGCCAAGGAGCTGTACCCGGTGGCCCGCACCTACTGGGAGCGGATCGAGCCGGTCGCCGAGAGCTTCGGCGACCTCGACCCGAAGATCGACGGCCGCGAGGAGGTCGTCGAGGAGGGCATGCAGTTCACCGGCTTCCACCGGATCGAGAAGGACCTCTGGACCACCGGCGACGTCAGCAAGGACGGCGCCATCGCCGACCAGCTCCTCGTCGACGTCAAGGCGATCGTGGCCAAGGCCAACGCCGAGAAGCTCACCCCGCTCCAGCTCGCCAACGGCGCCAAGGCGCTCCTCGACGAGGTCGCCAGCGGCAAGATCACCGGCGAGGAGGAGCGGTACTCGCACACCGACCTCTGGGACTTCAACGCCAACCTGGAGGGCTCGAAGGCGGCCATCGCCGCGCTGCGCCCCGCCCTGGAGCAGCGCTCGCCCGACCTGGTCAAGCAGCTCGACACCGAGTTCGCGGCCGTCGAGGCCGCCCTAGGCAAGCACCGGGCCGGCGACGGCTGGAAGCTGCACACCCAGCTCAGCAAGGCCGAGCTCAAGGAACTGTCGGACAGCATCAACGCCCTGGCCGAGCCGATCAGCAAGGTGGCCGCGGTCGTCGCGCGATGACGACCGGGTCCGGAGGTGACGTGATGAGCGAACCGAGCACCGAGGAGCCGACCCGCGGGACCGGGGTGTCCCGGCGCCGGGCCATCACCCTGGCCGGAGCCGGCGTGGCCGGCGTCGCCGGGGTGGCGGTCGGCGCGGGCGCCCTGTTCGGCGGCGGCGACCAGGCGTCCGCCACCGAGACGGCGGCCGGCGCGGTCCCGTTCCACGGCGAGCACCAGGCCGGCATCACCACCCCGGCCCAGGACCGGCTGCACTTCGTGGCGTTCGACGTCATCACGAAGGACCGGGCCCGGCTGGTCGCGCTGCTCCAGGAGTGGACCGCCGCCGCGGCCCGGATGACCGCCGGCAAGGACGCCGGGCTGATCGGCGCGGTCGACGGCGTGCCGGAGGCCCCGCCGGACGACACCGGCGAGGCGCTCGGGCTGCCCCCGTCGCAGCTCACCATCACCGTGGGCTTCGGCCCGACGCTGTTCCGCGACGCCCAGGGCCGGGACCGGTTCGGCATCGCCGACAAGCGGCCCGCCGCCCTGGCCGACCTGCCGCACTTCGCCGGTGACGCGCTCAAGCCGGAGCTCTCCGGCGGCGACATCTGCGTCCAGGCCTGCGCCAACGACCCGCAGGTGGCGGTGCACGCCATCCGCAACTTGGCCCGGATCGGCATGGGTGTGGTCAGCGTCCGCTGGTCCCAGCTCGGCTTCGGGCGTACCTCGTCGACGTCGCGGGGGCAGGCGACCGCGCGCAACCTGTTCGGCTTCAAGGACGGCACCGCCAACCTCAAGGCCGAGGAGACCGACCTGCTCCGCGAGCAGCTCTGGGCCCAGCCCGGGGACGGCGCCGACTGGATGACCGGCGGGTCCTACCTGGTCACCCGCAAGATCCGGATGCTGGTCGAGACCTGGGACCGCAGCCCCCTCGCCGAGCAGGAGATGATCGTCGGGCGGACCAAGGGCAGCGGCGCGCCGCTCGGCAAGCGCGCCGAGTTCGACGAGCCGGACTTCGCCGCCAAGGGCGACGACGGCGAGCCGGTGATCGCCGAGACGGCGCACGTCCGGCTCGCCCACCCCGACCAGAACGACGGGGCCCGCCTGCTGCGCCGCGGCTACAACTTCGTCGACGGCTCGGACGGGCTCGGCCGGCTCGACGCCGGGCTCTTCTTCATCGCCTACCAGCGGGACCCGCGCAAGCAGTTCGTGCCGATCCAGACCCGGCTCGCCCGCAACGACGCGATGAACGAATACCTGCGGCACGTCTCCAGCGGCCTGTTCGCCTGCCCGCCCGGCGTCCGCGACGCCGCCGACTGGTGGGGCCGGGCGCTCTTCGCCTGACCGGTCAGCGCCGGGCGTCGACCGAGGTGGGCTGCCCGCGTACCGGATCGGGCCGGTCGGGGACGGCGCGCGACGGCGCGGCGGGCCGCAGCAGGGCCGGTGCCGGCGCGGTGGCCGGCGCGGGCGCCAGCTCGGGCCAGAGCGTGGCGGTGACCGCCCGGGCCCGACCCAGCCGGTACGCGGCCCGGCGACCCCGCTCGGCCAGCACCGCGGCCAGGTACGCGGGCTCGGGCGCGACCCACGGCGGGGGCGGCGAGGTGACGGCCGCGACCTCCGCCCACAGCTCCCGGCCCAGCCGGATCCGGTCCGCCGAAGCGAGCTGGTGCAACCGGCCAAGGTACTGCCGCACGGCCAGCGCCAGCCCGTCGTCAACCCGGGTCAGGTCGAGGGTGCCCGCCCAGCCGAGCAGCGGCGGCACGGGCGGCGGGGCCGGCCGCCAGCCCCCGGCGCCCCGGGTGTGCACCACCAGCGTCCCGGCCACCAGATCACCGAGCCGCCGCCCGCGCGGGTCGGTCAGCATCACGGTCACGCTCGCCGCCCAGCTCAGCAGCGGCAGCACCAGGCCCGGCCACTCCACCGCCACGCCCACCAGCGCGCGGGTCAGCGACTGGCCCACCCCGACCGGGCCGCCGTCGGCGCGGACCACCCGCAGCCCCACGGCCAGCTTGCCGAGCGTCCGGCCGCCGGCGAAGCGCTCCATGAGCACCGGATAACCGACCAGCACCAGCACCAGCAGCACGAGCTGCATCCCGCCGGCCAGCGCGGCGTCCATGATGTCCCCCGGCAGGCTGAGCACCAGCACCGACAGTGCCGCGCCGAGCGCCAGCCCCACCGCGAGCTGGGCCACCAGGTCGATCAGGAGGGCGAGCACCCGGGAGCCGAGCCGGGCGGCCCGGACGTCCAGCTCCACCGCCTCGCCGCTGACCAGACCGGCGTCGGCCCATGCTGCCGGTGGGGGAGGTTGCGCGCACACCCCGACAGTGAACACTATGTGCGCCGGACGGGGGAGCAGCTACTAGTGGTTGCTTTCCTTTCTAGAGCTGTCCACAATTGGCTGTTGTGGGCAGTGTCTATCGGATCGGTGAGTTCGCTAAGCGGGTGGGCCGTTCGGTGAGCACGGTGCGCCGGTGGGAGGCGGAGGGCCGGATTACGGCCCGTCGTCTGCCGTCTGGGCAGCGGTATTTCGACGATTCGGATGTGCGCAGGGTGCTTCAGCCGGGCTTCGACGCCGACCGGCGGAAGGTCGTGGTGTACTGCCGGGTCTCGTCGCCCGGTCAGAAGGTCGACTTGGCCTCGCAGGTGGCGGCGATGCAACAGTTCTGCCTGGCTCGTGGTCTGGCCGTGGATGAGTGGATCAGCGAGGTCGGCGGCGGGATGGACCTTCGCCGCGAGAAATTCCTGGCGTTGATGGACGCCGTCGACCGGGGTGAGGTCGCCACGCTGGTGGTGGCGCACAAGGACCGGTTGGCCCGGTTCGGGTTCGACCTGGTGGAGCACGTGGCGGCGCGCGGTGGCTGCGAGATCGTCGTGGCCAACCAGGAGTCCCTGTCCCCGCAGCGGGAGATCGTCGAGGACCTCCTGGCCGTCGTGCACACCTTCTCGTGCCGGCTGGACGGTTTGCGCCGCTACGAGAAGGAGTTGAAGAGGGCGGACTTGGCCATGGAGGCTGACCGGTGAAGGTCACCCGGATCGCCTACTCGCTGCGACTGAATGCGGGCAAGTACGCTGCCCTGGTGGAGCAGGCCCGCCGGTTGGGCTGGGTGCGCAGCGAGGTGTGGCAGCGCTTCGGATCGATAGCCGGGGTCGGGTCTGGGTTGACAGACCGGCAGGTGCGCGACCGGTGGCTGGCTGACGGCACGCATGTGCAGTTCGCCGTGTTGGCGAATGCGTGGAAGGAAACCGTCCGCGATGCCATGGCCGACATCGACGCGAACCTGGAGGCGGCCAAGGTCGACGTCCGGCGGGCGATCAACCGACGCACCACCGATCCGGCCGAGCGCAGGCGAATGTTCACCGCGCTGAAGGCCGACCAATGGGTCGACGATCCGTTCCTGTCTCGGCAGATGCGCAAGCATTGGAGGCGGGGACGCAACCGCACGCATGATCAGATCGTGGTGCGCGCCGACAAGTACCACACCGCCGTGGATGGGCGTGGGCGGTTGTGGCTGGCGGTTCCCGGTCTCGAGCCCCGCAAGCTGGTCAGGGTCCCGCTGTCCACGACCGTCGCCCCGACCGGGACGCTGCGGCTGATCCTGCGCGGCGGGCGGGTCGAGGTCCACTACCAGATCGACGCGGCGCAGATGCGCTCATCACAGCGAGCATGCGGCGAGGCGACGCTCGGGGTGGACAAGGGCTACACCGAAGCCCTGACCGACTCCGACGGCCAGCCCCACGGTGAACAGCTCGGCGACCTGCTCACCCGCGAGTCGGACCGGTTGAAGGAACGAAACCGCCGTCGGGCGAAGCTACGCTCGATCGCCAACACCGCGGCCCTGCGGGGGAACCACGCGAAAGCGCACCGGATCAAGGCCAACAACCTCGGCACCATCAAGCGCGACCGGCAGGCCGCCCGGCACCGGGCGCGGGTGCGCACGGAGATCTTCACCGCCGTGCACGAGGTCGTCGACAAGGCCGCCACCGTGGTCGCCGAGGACCTCACCAAACGCTTCACCGGCCGCAAAACGCTGGGCAAGAACATCAACCGGCGTCTCGCCGCGTGGACCAAAGGAGTCACCGCCGAGGCCCTGAAGAACGTGTCGGAGCGCAGAGGTTCTGCGCTCGTGCACGTCAACGCCGCCTACACCTCACAAACCTGTCACCGCTGCGGCCGGCTCGGCCGCCGCAGCGGGGACCGGTTTCACTGCACCTCGTGCGGGGTGGTGTGGCAGGCCGACGTGAACGCCGCGATCAACATCCTGCACCGGGCCGGCGACCCCGACATCGCCCTGCACACCCCACACCACAAGGTGAAGCAGATCCTGCAGGACCGGACCGATCGCCACCGGACCAGACTGCCGGTCCAGGACTCCAGCCCAGCCACCGCCGGGCGGAGAGCGAAGAATCTGAACCGCTCAACTATGAGCAACGAGTAGGAAGCAGGACGAGTGGATGTCGACGCGTACGTGGCCGAGCACGGCGCCGAGTGGCGGCGGCTGGAGCAGCTGACCGGCCGGCGCCGGCTGGACGCGGCCGAGGTGGACGAGCTGGTGGCGCTCTACCAGCGGACCGCCACCCACCTCTCCGCGCTGCGCAGCCGGGCCCCGGAACCGGCGCTGGTCGGCCGCCTCTCCCAGCTGGTGCTCGCGGCGCGGGCCCGGATCACCGGCCGCCCCCGGGCCTCCTGGGCGGCGGTGGGCCGGTTCCTCGTCGCCGACCTGCCGGCCGCCCTCTACCGGGCCTGGCCCTGGTGGTGCGCGGTGGCCACCGGGTTCAGCGCGCTCACCGCCTTCCTCATCTGGTTCGTCGCCGGCCACCCGGACACCGCCGCCGCGTTCATCGGCGCCGAGGCGGCCCGGCAGCTCGTCGACTCCGGCTTCGCCGGCTACTACACCGAGTTCACCGCGCCGACGTTCGCCTTCCACCTGTGGACGCACAACGCCTGGCTGGCCGCGCAGTGCCTGGCCGCCGGGGTGCTGGTGGTGCCGGTGTTCTGGCTGCTCTGGCAGAACGCGTTGAACATCGGCGTGGTCGGCGGGGTGATGGTCTCCTACGGCCGGGCCGACGTGTTCTTCGGCATGATCACCCCGCACGGGCTGCTCGAACTCACCGGCATCCACGTGGCGGCCGGGGTCGGGCTGCGGACCGCCTGGGCCTGGATCTCGCCACCGGCCCAGCTGAGCCGGGGCCGGGCCGTCGCCCAGGCGGGTCGCTCGTCCATCGTGGTCGCCGCCGGCCTGGTCGGGCTCTTCGCGGTCTCCGCGCTGCTGGAGGCGTTCGTGACCCCGGCGCCGCTGCCGGTCGCCGTCCGGGTGGCGATCGGCGCCACGGTCTGGCTGGCCTTCCTGGCGTACGCGCTGCTGCTCGGCCGGCGGGCCGTCAGAGCTGGCCGAGGGACTTGAGCCGCAGGTAGGTGTCGGCGACCGCCGGGGCGAGCCGGTCGGCGGGGACGTCCACCACGGTCACCCCGTGCCGGGACAGGGCGGCCCGGACCCGGTCCCGCTCGGCGAGGGCCCGCCAGGCCGCCGCGGCGGCGTACGCGTCGTCGGGACTCGCGGGCGGGGTGGTGGTGAGCCCGGCCAGCACCGGATCGTGGGTGGCGGCGAGCACCACCCGGTGCCGGGCGGCCAGCCGGGGCAGCACCGGCAGCAGGCCCTCGCCCAGCGCGCCGGCCTCCAGGGCGGTGAAGAGCACCACGAGGCTGCGCTGCCGTTCCCGGCGCAGCACCTCCCCGGCGATCAGCTCGAAGTCGGTCTCCACGAGCGCCGGCTGCAGCGGCGCGACGGCGTCCACCAGCCGGGCGAGCAGCGCGGGCCGGCCGCTGCCGGTCACCCGCGCGCGGATCGCGGTGTCGGCGGCGAGCAGGTCGACCCGGTCGCCGGCCCGGGCGGCCAGCGCGGTGAGCAGCAGTGCCGCGTCGATGGCGGTGTCCAGCCGGGGCTCGTCGCCGAGCCGGACCGCCGAGGTGCGCCCGGTGTCCAGCACGCAGACGAGCCGCCGGTCCCGCTCGGGGCGCCAGGTGCGGACCAGCACGTCGGAGCGGCGGGCGCTGGCCCGCCAGTCGATGGACCGCACGTCGTCGCCGACCACGTACTCGCGGAGGGTGTCGAACTCGGTGCCGTGCCCGCGCCCCCGGGTCACCTGGACGCCGTCGATGACCCGCAGCCGGGCCAGCTTCTCGGGCAGGTGCCGCCGCGAGTCGAAGCGGGGCAGCACGCGCAGCGTCCACGGCGGGGTGGCGGGGTGGCCCGTGCGCTGCCGGAAGGCCAGCCGCAACGGTCCGAGCGAGCGTACGGTCAGCGCCACCGCGGGCCGGTCGCCGCGCCGGGCCGGGGTGAGCCGGACCGGCAGGGTGGCCGTGCCGCCCGGCGCGACGGTGAGCACCTGCCCGGCGGGGACGTCCGGCCGCGCCCCGGCCGAGGGCAGCCAGGCGTCGCGCACCTGGGCGCGCAGGGTGCGGGCGGAGGTGTTGGCCAGGTGCAGGGTGACCGTGGCGGTGCCGCCGAGCCGGACCGTCCGGTCACCGGCGCGGGTGGCGGTGAGCCCGTGCAGCGGCGCCGCGAGAGCCCAGTCGAGGGCCACCAGCAGCAGCACCGCCGCGGTCAGCACGGCGACACCGAGGAACGGCGCCGGCCAGGCCGGCAGGGTCGCCGCGCTCGCCGCGAGCAGCAGGCCCGCCCGCCAGGTCATCGCGGTGTCGGCACGGTGGCCAGCACCGCGTCCAGCACGCTGTCCACGGTGACACCCTCCAGCTCGACCTCCGGGCGCAGCCGGAGGCGGTGCCGCAGGGTGGGCCGGGCGACCGCCTTCACGTCGTCCGGGGTGACGTGGTCCCGACCGGCCAGCCAGGACCAGGCCTTGGCGGTGGCGAGCAGGGCGGTGGCGCCCCGGGGCGAGGCGCCCAGCTCCAGCGCCGGGGCGATCCGGGTGGCCCGGCACAGGTCCACGATGTAGCCGAGCACGGGCTCGGCCACGTGCACCGCGTGCACCGCCGCCCGGGCGGCGGCCAGGTCGGCGGCGGTGGCCACCGGGCGTACGCCGGCGGCGCGCAGGTCGCGCGGGTCGAAGCCAGCGTGGTGTGCGCGGAGCACGCCCAGTTCCTCGTCCCGGCCAGGCAGCGGCACGGTCAGCTTGAGCAGGAACCGGTCGAGCTGCGCCTCGGGCAGCGGGTAGGTGCCCTCGTACTCGACGGGGTTCTGGGTGGCCGCCACGATGAACGGGTCGGGCAGCGGGCGGCGCTCGCCCTCGACGGAGACCTGCCGCTCCTCCATGACCTCCAGCAGCGCCGACTGGGTCTTCGGCGGGGTGCGGTTGATCTCGTCGGCGAGGAGCAGGTTGGTGAAGACCGGCCCCTCCCGGAAGGTGAAGGCGGCGGTGCGCGGGTCGAAGATCAGCGACCCGGTGACGTCGCCGGGCATCAGGTCGGGGGTGAACTGCACCCGCTTGGAATCGAGGTCCAGCGCGGTGGCCACGGTGCGCACCAGCAGGGTCTTGGCCACCCCGGGCACGCCCTCCAGCAGCACGTGCCCCCGGCAGAGCAGCGCGATGACCAGGCCGGTGACCACGGCGTCCTGGCCGACGACGGCCTTGGCCACCTCGGCCCGCAGCCGGTGCAGGGCGGCGCGGGCGTCGGGCTGCGCGGTGGGCGACGCGGCGGCGATGACGGGTCCGGTCACCGGGGGTCTCCTTCGGTCGGGTGGGGGGCCAGGGTACGGGTCAGGGCGTCCAGTTCGCGGGCCAGCTCCAGCAGCTCCCGGTCGTCCTCCGGTGCGGTGCCGTGCAGCAGCTCGGCCACCCGCTCCGGGTCGGCCCCGGTGTGCGCGGCGACCCGGGCGGCCACCTCGTCGGGCGGCGTGTCGGGTGGCAGGTTGAGCCGGGGCAGCAGCCGGTCCAGCGCGGCGGCGCGCAGCGTCGCGGCGGTGGTGTCCCGGGCGCCGGCCCGGCGGTAGAGGCGGGCCCGGCCGAGCACCGTCTCGGCGGCGCGGACCGTCACGGGCAGCGGCTCCGGCACGGGCGGGCCGAGCCGGCGGGCCCGCCACAGCACCAGCAGCAGCCCGGCCACGGCGAGCTGCGCCAGCACCGCCCAGAACCAGGGCGGGAAGGCGTCCCAGAGCGGGTTGTGCCAGTTCGGCGGCGGGTCCGCCCGGTCGGCGGCGCGGTCGCCGGTGCGCCGGGGCAGCGGTGTGCCGTCGTCGTCCGGGGTCGGCGACCAGCTCGGCCCGGTCGGGGCGGGCGCGGGGCCGGGCAGGTCGAGCCAGACCAGCGGGCGGTCGCCGCCGAGCAGGCCGGTGGCGAGAGCGCGGTTGCCCCACTCGTCGATCCGGTCATTGCGGAACGGGTCGCTGGCACCGACCACCACCACCTCGGTGCCCCAGAGGATCCGGCGTAGCGCGCCCGCGTAGCACCGGTCGGCGCCGGCCGGCCCGGCGTAGCGCTGGTGGTCCACGGCGGCGGTGCCGGCCCGGAGCGCCTCGGGCAGCCGGCAGGGCGCGCCGTCGGCGTCCGGCGGTACGGCCCGGGTGGCCCACCGGCGATCGGTCGGTTCGAGCGGCAGGGCCAGGCCGGTCAGCACCCGGCGGGACGGCTCGACCAGCACCAGCCGGCTGCCGGGCGGCAGCACGGTCAGGGCGGCCAGGGTGTCCGGGTGCACGAGGTCCGGAGCGGGCACGAAGAGGGTCGTGGGACCTGTTCCGGCGGCCCGCAGGGCGTGCAGCGTGTCGGTCTCCCGGCGGATGGGCACCCCCTGCGCGCGCAGCGCCTCGGCCAGCCGGCTGCCCCCGTCGTCGCCGGCGGCGGCCGGGGCCAGGAAACCCGGGTCGTCCGGGTCGGGCTGGTCCACGGCGTGCAGGACCAGCGTGGTCACGATCAGCAGCACGGCCAGGCCGACCGGGACCACCGCCCGGTGCCACCGGCGGCGGGGCGCGGGCGGGGCCGCCGGCCGGGCCGGGTCGAGGGTCGCGGTCACCGGGGGTCCCCCTCGGCGGCCAGCTCGCGGCGCAGGTCGGCGGCGAGGTCCCGCATGCGGTGGTCGTGCGCGGCGGTGGCCGGGCGCTGGGCGTACCAGAGGTCGGAGAAGATCGCCCCGGCCGTGTGCAGGGTGGGCCGCACCTCGGGCCGCACCCGGGCCACGGCCGTGGTCAGCTCGGTGACGGTCAGCCCGGGGCGGGGCTCCACCAGCTGCCGCGCCACCAGGAGGCGGACCATCTCGCGCAGCCGCTCCCGGACCGCCTCGGCGTACCGGCCCTCGGCGGCCAGGCGGTCGGCGAGGCCCGGGTGGGCGGCCGAGGTCGGCTCGGGTGACCGGGGCGCGGGCACCGGCACGGCCGGCGCGTCCAGCCGGGCGCGGCGCCGCCGCCGGGGCAGGCGCAGCCTGGGCAGCCGCAGCTTCGGCAGCCGAAGCCGGAGCAGCCGGAGCCGGGGGAGCCAAAGCCGGGGCAGCCGGGGCCGGGCCATCCGGGGCAGCCGGCGGGGCACCCAGGCCGGGAAGAAGTACCAGGCCAGCGCGATCAGGAGCGCCCCGGCCAGCAGGAGCAGAGCGGCCAGCGGCAGCGGTACGGCGTCCCCCAGCGCGGCGGCCGTCTCGGTCCACCACCGGCTCACCGGGGCACCGCCAGCAGGACGGGTTCCGCGGCCGGGGCCCGGGAGAGCCGGATGTCCAGCCCCTCGGTGCGCATCCGGGTCTCCAGGTGCAGCACCGCGTCCAGGCAGGCCAGCGCCGGGTACGCGACCGCGTTCACCGCCACCCAGGCGACCGTGGCGACCGGCAGCGCCCAGGCGGAGACGTCGAAGAGGCCCAGCAGCCCGAGGCCGTGATAGACACCCAGCCCGATGCCGAGCCGGATGAGCCACCAGCCCAGGTAGCCGAGCAGCCGGATGGCGGCGGCCCGCCCACCGACCCGGACGGCCAGCCGCAGCGCCCGCCCCGGCGCCCGGTACGCCGGCACCCGGTCCACCACGAGCACCGGCACCAGGGCGCCGAGCAGCCCGTACGCGACGAACCAGGCCGGCCCGGCCAGCCCGGCGAGCAGGACCGTGCACCCGACCGCGGCTCCGGCCAGCAGGGTGGGCCCCCAGCGCCCGTCGTGCAGCAGCTCGCGTGGCCCGGTGCGGCGGCCCAGCAGCGCGGCCCCGGCGGCCCGGGCGGCCGGGTTGCCGAGCAGCGCGATGATCATGGCCTCGGTGCCGGCGCCCAGGGCGAGCAGCAGCCAGTACCACCCGAGCCGGTCCGGGTCGGGCCACCACTCGGGCGGCCGGGCGCCGGCCAGCACCCGCAGCGGGTGCAGCAGGGCCTGCTCGCCGAGGGCCAGCAGGACGGCGAGCGGGACGAGCACCCGGGCCTGGTCGCGCAGCAGCAGGACGGCCGAGTCGAGCAGTTCGCCGACGGTCAGCGGGCGGCGCGGGAGCACCGCGGTCGGGCCGACGTCGGACACGGGGACTCCTGCCGGGCGGGTCGAGGTGGCGGGCGGCGACACGCCCGAGGGATCATGGTTGCACGGCGCGTCCGCGTCCGGTGGACCCGTCCGCCGGAGCGCGCCACGCGGGCGGCCACGCCGTCAGCTGTGGTGCGGGACCGCCCTCGGCGCTACCGTGCCGTGAAGACGCCGAATCCTCCGAACGAACGGGGATGGAACGATAAACCCCATGAGAGCCCGGGTACTGGTGGTCGACGACGACCCCGCACTCGCCGAGATGCTCGGCATCGTCCTGCGCAGCGAGGGCTTCGTGCCGTCCTTCGTCGCGGACGGAGAACGGGCACTGGCCGCGTTCCGTGACAGCCGGCCCGACATCGTCCTGCTCGACCTGATGCTCCCCGGCATGAGCGGCATCGACGTGGCCCGGGCCATCCGCGGCGAGTCCGGCGTGCCCATCGTGATGCTGACCGCCAAGAGCGACACGGTCGACGTGGTGCTCGGGCTGGAGTCCGGCGCCGACGACTACGTGGTCAAGCCGTTCAAGCCCAAGGAGCTGGTGGCCCGGATGCGGGCCCGGCTGCGCCGGGGCGAGGACGTGGCGCCGGAGCTGCTCACCATCGGCCCGCCCGGCAACCAGATCACCATCGACGTGCCGGCCCACACGGTCAGCCGGGACGGCGAGGAGGTGAAGCTGACCCCGCTGGAGTTCGACCTGCTGGTCGCGCTCGCCCGCAAGCCGCGCCAGGTCTTCACCCGGGAGGTGCTGCTGGAGCAGGTCTGGGGCTACCGGCACGCCGCCGACACCCGCCTGGTCAACGTGCATGTGCAGCGGCTCCGCGCCAAGATCGAGCCGGATCCGGAGCGACCCGAAATCATCCTCACCGTGCGAGGCGTGGGCTACAAGGCGGGCACCGGATAGCCTGGTCAGCACTGTGGTGACCTCCCCGCCCCCCGACTCGCCGACCATCGCGCCCCGCCGGCTCCGCGCCGCGCGGGCGCTGTGGCGTGTCCTGGCGGGCCGCACCGCCCGGTTCGCCGCCGGCGTGCACCAGACCTGGCGGAGGTCGCTCCAGCTCCGTGTGGTGACCATCACGCTGGTGGCGTCCAGCCTGCTGGTGGGCGGTTTCGCGTACCTGATCGCCGACAAGCTCACCAACATCCTGCTGGAGAACGCCGAGACCGACGTCCTGCTGCGGCTGCAGAACGGCAGCGACTACGCCTCGAAGCAGTTCAGCCTCTACAGCCAGCCGCAGGAGGCCCAGTTCCAGGACACCATCGACGGCACGGTCAACTACCTGGCCGGCGGTGACCCGGCGCAGACGAGCGGCGTGGTGGTGGCGATCACCGCGGACAACTTCACCAACATCGAGCCGCGCACCTCCCCGGACGTGCAGGTGCGCCCGATGATCAGCCGGGAGCTGCGCGCCTCGGTGGCGGCCGGCAACGTCGCCCACCAGATCCGCACCGGCACGCTCGGCGGCCAGCGCACCAAATACCTGGTCTACGGCTCGCCGGTGCCCACCCGGTTCGGTCAACTGGAGCTCTACTACCTCGTACCCCTGTCCCGGCAGGACGCCACGGCGGCCGATGCCCGGGCCACCGTGGTCGCCACCGGCGCGGCCCTGGTGCTGCTGCTCGGCCTGCTGGCCGCCCTGGTCACCCGCCTGGTGGTGACGCCCGTGCGGGTGGCCGCCCGGACCGCCCAGCGGCTCTCCGCCGGCCTGCTCGACCAGCGGATGGTGGTCAACGGCGAGGACGACCTGGCCCTGCTCGCCGCCTCGTTCAACCAGATGGCGACCAACCTGCAGCGGCAGATCCTCCGGCTGGAGGAGATGTCCCGGCTGCAACGGCGGTTCACCTCCGACGTCTCTCACGAGCTGCGGACGCCGCTCACCACGGTCCGGATGGCCGCCGACCTGATCTTCGCCGAGCGGGACGAGTTCGACCCGGCGGTGGCGCGCAGCGCCGAGCTGCTCCAGGCGGAGCTGGACCGGTTCGAGGAGCTGCTCACCGACCTGCTGGAGATCAGCCGTTTCGACGCCGGCTTCGCCATGCTCGACAGCGAGCCGACCGACCTGGTGCCGGTGGTGCACCGGGTGACCGAGCGGCTGGCCGGGCTGGCCGAGCGGGTCGGGGTGGCCATCGAGCTGGACCTGCCGGACAGCCCGGTGATCGCCGAGGTCGACCCGCGTCGGGTCGAGCGGGTGCTGCGCAACCTGGTCGGCAACGCCGTCGAGCACGGCGAGGCCAAGCCCGTGCGGATCACCCTCGGCGTCGACCAGAGCGCCGTGGCCATCACCGTGCGGGACCACGGCGTCGGGCTCAAGCCGGGTGAGGAGAAGCTGGTCTTCAACCGGTTCTGGCGGGCCGACCCGTCCCGGGCCCGGCAGACCGGCGGCACCGGGCTGGGCCTCTCGATCAGCCTGGAGGACGCCCGGCTGCACGGCGGTTGGCTGGAGGCGTGGGGCGCGCCCGGGCAGGGCGCCCAGTTCCGGCTGACCCTGCCGGCCCGCGCCGGCGACCGGCTGACCACGTCGCCGCTGCGGCTGGTGCCGGCCGACGCCACCCTGCCCTTCGGCGGTCCGCGCGACGGCGGCCCGCTCGCCATCGGTCCGGGCAGCGGCGCTGGTGCGCTGGCCATCGGGCCGGCGGAGGGTGCGGACCGGGCCGAGGTGACGTCATGAGGCGGCGGCTGTTGACCGCGTTGCTGGGCGGCGTGCTGCTTCCCGCCGGGCTGGTCGGCTGCGGGCTCCCGCACGAGACCGAGGTGCAGGTCGACGGCTCGGGCCCGGCGGCCGAGGCGGGCGCCCTCAACGGCAGCCCCGCGCGGCCGCCCACCCCCGGCGACAGCAGCGAGCCCGGCCCGTTCATCGACAACTACCTGCGGGCGGCCGCGGCCGGCGAGCGCGAGCAGGGGTACGCCCGGGCCAAGGAGTTCATCGCCCAGGAGGCGAAGGGCCAGCTGCGGGAGAAGCCGCAGAGCAGCGAGATCGAGCTGACCGTGGTGCGGCTGCGGGAGAAGCCGGTGATCACGCCGCCCGTCAACCAGGGCACCACCGACGTGACGGTCAAGGTGCAGCAGGTCGGGGTGCTGCGCGCCGACGGTGCCCTGGACCCGCCGGAGGCCAGCGAGACCGAGTACAAGTTCCAGCTGCGCCGAGCGGATGCGGGCGGCCCGGGGCTGCTCCTCACCAACGTGCCCAACGTGCTGCTGGTCAGCGACACCGCACTGCGGGAGTACTACCGGTCCCGCACCATCTACTTCTGGAACTCCGACCAGTCACGCCTGGTGCCCGACCTGCGTTACCTGCCCTCGTCGGTGCCGGCCGAGCGGCGGGTCACCGACGTGGTGAAGTGGCTGGCCGGGGGCCCGTCGAAGTGGCTGGCCCAGGGGGTGACCGGGCTGCCCGACGGCACCCGGCCGATCAACAACGCCACCGGCGCGGACGGGCACTGGGAGGTCAACCTCACCATGCCGGGGGCCGACGACAAGAAGCTCGGCCTGCTCGCCACCCAGCTCGCCTGGTCGCTGCCCGAGCTGAACGGCCAGCTCGACCTGAAGATCCAGAACCAGAAGCGGCTGACCGTCGACCTCCAGGAGGAGCGGAGGGCGCACGCCGCGTACCCGGCCGGGGACCGCCCGGCGCGGTTCAGCGTCTACGACGGCGCCATCCGCCCGCTCGCCATCGCCAACGAACCGAGAGTCGCCGTCCCGGTGGACGCCGAGGACAACAAGAACGTGGTCGCCGCGGCGCTGGCCCGCGCCGACGACCAGGTGCTGGCCGCGCTGGTGGTGACCGGGACGGACCGCCGGCAGCGGCTCAAGGTCGGCTCCGGCCCGGACCCGGTGACGGTGTTCAACACCAGCGAGCATTCGTACGCCGCGCTGGGCCGACCCACCTGGCTCCGCTCGCTGGACGGGCGGCACCCCGCCGGCCTGGTGGCCGCGGACGGCAAGCTCTACCGGTTCGACGGGTCGGCCCAGATGAGCCTGGTCCCGCTGGCCGTCCCCGGCCCCGTCGTGGCGGTCGCCGGGTCCCTCGACGGGCACCGGATCGCCCTCGTCAGCGGGGGCAAGCTCTACGTGGCCGCGGTGAGCGTCGACGGGGGCGTGGTCGGCGTGGGCCCGCCGCAGCGGCTGGCCATCCTGCTCAGCGGCGTCACGGCGGTGGACTGGCTGGCGGAGAACGAGCTGGTCCTCGCCGGCAACGAGGCGGACCGGCGGCCGGCGATCCACCAGATCACGGTCGACGGCGCCCAGGAGACCGCGCTGAAGCGGGACATCGGCGCCGAGGTGACCCAGCTGGCGGCCTACCCGGGCGGCGCGGTCGGCGGGCTGCCGTCGCTGTCGTACATGTACGAGGCGAACAAGGCGGCCTACCGGAACAACCCGTTCGACAACATCAAGCGGGAACAGGTGCTGGACGTGCCGGCGGGCAGCCGGGCGACCAACCCGACCGCACCCTTCTTCCTCTACTGAGGCGCCGGTGCCGGGCCTGGGCGGACTCTGGTCGGATCTGACCGACCTGGTGCTGCCGGCCGGGTGCGCCGGCTGCGGGGAGCGCGTGCCGGGCCTGCGACAGGGCTTCTGCCCGGGCTGCGTGCACGACCTGGAGGCGCTCACCCCCGCGCCGGCCCGGCCCGATCCGGCCCCGGCCGGCCTGCCGCCCTGCGTCGCCCTCGGCCCGTACGCGGGCGCGCTGCGGAACGGGCTGCTGGCGTACAAGGAGCGGGGCCGGCACGGGCTGGCCCGGCCGCTGGGCGCGCTGCTGGCCGAGGCGATCGCCGTGGCGGTCGGCGCGCGAGGCCCGGTGACCCTGGTGGCGGTGCCGGACACCGCGCGGGCGGCCCGGGCCCGGTACGGCGACCACCTGGACCGGCTGGCCCGCCACGCGGCGGCCCGGCTGGGCGCGGCCGGCTGGCCGGTACGCGTGCTCCGGCCGCTGCGCGCGCTGCCCCGGCCGGACTCGGTGGCGCTGGACAGCGCCGGCCGGGCCGCCGCGGCCGAGGCGGCGTTCCGGCTGCGCCGCTCCGGCGGGGTGGCCGGTCCGGTGGTGCTGCTCGACGACATCGTCACGACGGGGGCCACGCTGGCCGCCGTGAGTCGGGTCCTGCGCGACGCGGGAATGACGCCAAAGGCCGCGGCCGTGCTCGCCGCGACGCAAAAGCGGCACCATCAGTGACGCTTCGTGTTTCCGTTTCACCCCATGGTGTATGAGCTGTTAAATTTCGCGGCCTCTCCCGGCAACTGGGGGTGACTGGTGGCCGAACAGGAGTTAGCGTTTTCGTGTCGGGGGTAGGAGGGTTGCCAACCTTCCCCCGGCATTGGAAGGAGGCGTAGCCGTACACCATCGGTCGACGCCGAACGGGGTTCTCCCTGGGTGCGTCGACCGGAAGATCCGGACCGAACGACCGTCCGAACAAGGGAGGTCACGTGGACATCGTGGTCAAGGGCCGTAACGTCGAAGTGCCGGACCATTACCGGGTGCACGTAGCCGAGAAGCTCGCAAAGATCGAACGCTACGACCACAAGCTCATTCGCGTGGACGTCGAGTTGTTCCACGAGCGCAATCCGCGCCAGGCCGATCATTGCCAGCGGGTGGAGATCACCTGCGTGACGCGCGGCCCGGTGATCCGGGCCGAGGCCTGCACGAATGATTTCTACAGCGCGCTGGACGCCGCCATAGCCAAGCTGGACACCCGCTTCCGCCGGGCGGCCGACCGCCGCCGCGTGCACCGCGGCCGGCACGCGCCGCTCTCCGTCGCCGCCGCCACCGCCGACCTGCCGGTCGCCGACCTGGAGGGGCCCGGCCTGGCGGCCTTGAACGGGCACGCGACCGCCACCGCCGTCGCGGAACGACCCGACGAGAGCTTCGAGGAACACGACGACCAGCCGTGGCACATCGCGCGGGCGAAGGTGCACCCCGCCGAGCCGATGACGGTCGACGACGCGCTGTTCCAGATGGAGCTGGTCGGCCACGACTTCTACCTGTTCCAGGACAAGGAGTCGGGCCGCCCGAGCGTTGTCTACCGCCGGCACGCCTACGACTACGGGATCATCTCGCTCGACACCGGACCCTGACCACCCCGCGGGAACACCGGCCGGAAGCCGTGGTGGGCGACCACCGCGGCTTCCGCCGTCACCCGGTGCGGTCGCCGGGCAGCCGGCCGAAGATCAGCGAGTCGACCCGGGTCCCGTCCGGGCCGGGGAGCCGGCCGCGCAGCAGCCCCTCCCGGCCGAAGCCGGCCTTCTCCAGGACCCGCTGCGAGGCGATGTTCTCCGGCCGGGTGCCGGCCCAGAGCCGGGCCAGCCCGGCGTCGAAGGCCCAGCCGGCCACGAGGCCCACCGCCCGGGTGGCCAACCCCCGACCGCGCGCCTCGGGCAGCAGGCTGTAGCCGAGCATGGCCTGGCCGGTGCTCGGTTCGTCGTACACGAGCGCGCAGCCGCCCACCACGGCGCCGGTGGACGCGTCCAGGACGGCGAGGTCGGCCGAGCGGCCGGCCAGCCAGTGGCTCTCCGCGCGGCGGCACCGCCGCTCGACCGACTCCCGCGTCGGCGGGGCCGGCGGCACCCGGTTCGCCACCACCTCCGGCAGCGTGTGCAGCCGGTACAGCGCCTCGGCGTCCGCCGGCCCGAGCCGGCGCAGCGTCACCACGCCGTCGGTGAGCCGGCCCTCGGGCAGGTCCGGCAGCAGCCGGGCGGTCGGCCCGGGCGGGTCGTCGGCGAGGCGTACCCAGACGGCGAGGTCGTGCCGACCGTCCCGACCCTGGCCGGCCGACCGGCGTACCCCCTCGTGCCGGAACCCGGCGGCCAGCGCCACCCGCTGGCTCGCCGCGTTCTCCTCCTGGGCGAGCAGTTCGAGCCGGACGATGCCGGCGGCGAAGGCCGCCTCGGCCAGCGCGCGGGTGGCGGCCGTGGCGACGCCCCGGCCGCGCGCCCACGGCGCGACCCAGAAGCCGATCTCCGCCTGCCCGCGCTCCGCCACCGGGTGGCTGAGGCCGGCCGCGCCGATCAGCCGGTCGGTGGCCGGGTCGGCGATCGCGTACGCCGCGCCGCCGGCGGCCCAGGCCGCCGGTGCGCCCTCGGTGATCCACCACCGGGCGCTCTCCTCGGTGTACGGGTCGGGCAGGCCGGGCAGGAACCGCTGGGTGAGCGGGTCGGCGCAGGCGGCGGCCGTGTCCGCCAGGTCGGTGAGCCGGTCCCGCCGCAGCCGCACCCCGTACGCCTCGATGATCTCCGGGGTCACCGCAGGTCCTGCGGGAGCAGCCCGCCGATCCAGACGTCCTGCCGTTCCCCGCGGTGCTGGACGCCGCCGCGGAGGGTGCCCTCGACGGTGAAGCCGGCCTTCTCGGCGGCCCGCCGCGACGCGGTGTTGCCGACGTTGGCCCGCCACTCGACGCGGGCCAGGCCGAGCGTGGTGAAGCCCCAGGCGCAGAGCGCGGCCAGCGCGGCCGGCAGGTAGCCCCGGCCTCGGGCGTGCGGCGCGGTCATGAAGCCCACGTCGGCGACGAGCGGGGTCCCGGGGGAGATGCGCAGGTCGACCGAGGCGACGTACCGGTCGTCGGCGTCGGCGACCGCGTAGGAGGCGCCCGTGCCCCGGGCCCAGGCCGCCTCGGCGATGTCCCGGAGGAAGCTCTCGGCGTGCTCCCGCTGGTAGGGGTGCGGCACCGTGGTCCAGCGGATGGTGTCCTCGTCGCGGCACGTGGTCACGAGCGCGTCGATGTCGCGTTCCTCCAGCGGGCGCAGCCGCAGCTCGGTGTCGCCCGCGGTGGCGAACAGGACCGGCTGGGGCCGCCCGAAGACCGCGGCCCGGCGGGCCTCCAGCGTGTCCGGGCCGTAGCGGAAGGGCTCGCCCGGTGCCGCCAGCTCGTGCGGTAGAAGGGAGCCGATCCAGGCCTCCGGCCGGCCGCCGACCGAGGGATGGGCCAGCCGTAGCTCGCCCTCGACGCGGAAGCCGGCCCGGAGCGCGACCAGCCGGGAGCCGTGGTTGCCGATCTCCGCCTGCCAGATCACCCGGCGCAGCTTGAGCGCGTCGAACGCCCAGCGGGCGACCGCCCGGGTGGCCCGGACCGCCACGCCCCGGCCGCGAGCCCAGGGCGCGGTCCAGTAGCCCACCTCGGCGGAGTCCAGGCCGCGGTCGATGGAGACCAGGCCGCAGGAGGCGAGCAGCTCACCGGTCGCCGCGTCGCAGACCGCGAACAGCGCCTCGGTGCCGTCCGCCCAGGCCGTCCCGCTGATCGTGGTCACGTATCCCAGGGCGTGTTCGGGCAGGTACGGGCGGGGTACGGTGGTCCAGCGCTGGATGTCCGGATCCTGGCAGGCGCGGTACACCGCGTCGGCGTCCTCCGCCCGCCAGGGTCGCAGCAGCAGGCCGTCCTCGATGATCTCCACAGGCTCCACCCGAGCCATCGTGCCGGATCGTTCGCGGACGGCGTAACCCGATTACCGCCGCTCAGCGCCCGCGCTCGGCGTTATGTCGGGTTCGCGGCTCCGGACCACCGCCACCAGTGACCATCGCCGCGCCGGAGCGCCTACGATGGTTCGAGACTGTCTAGGGGAGCGTTGATCCGTGTCGATTCTGGAAAAGGTCCTTAGCGCGGGCGCGGGCCGTATGGTGCGCCGGCTCAAGGCCATCGCCGCCGCCGTCAACTCGATCGAGGACGACTACGTCAACCTCAGCGACGACGAGCTGCGGGACATGACCGACCAGTTCAGGGAGCGGCTCGCCGACGGTGAAACCCTCGACGACCTGCTGCCCGAGGCGTTCGCGGTGTGCCGGGAGGCCGCCGCCCGCGTGCTCGGCCAGCGGCCCTACGACGTCCAGGTGATGGGTGGCGCGGCGCTGCACTTCGGCAACATCGCCGAGATGAAGACCGGTGAGGGCAAGACCCTCACCTCGGTCATGCCGGTCTACCTGAACGCGCTCGCCGGCAAGGGCGTGCACGTGATCACCGTGAACGACTACCTGGCCGAGCGCGACGCCGCCTGGATGGGCCGGGTGCACGAGTTCCTCGGCCTCACCGTGGGCGTGGTGCTGCCCAACCGGCCGGCCAGCGAGCACCGCGCGGCCTACGAGTGCGACATCACCTACGGCACGAACAACGAGTTCGGCTTCGACTACCTGCGCGACAACATGGCGTGGTCGCGGGAGGAGCTGGTCCAGCGCGGCCACTTCTTCGCCGTGGTCGACGAGGTCGACTCGATCCTCATCGACGAGGCGCGGACCCCGTTGATCATCTCCGGCCCGGCCGAGCACTCCGCCCGCTGGTACCAGGAGTTCGCCTCCGTGGTGGCCCGCCTCCAGCCGGGCACCGACGGCGAGGGCGACTACGAGGTCGACCACGCCAAGCGCACGATCGCCATCACCGAGCGCGGTGTCGCCAAGATCGAGGACCGGCTCGGCATCGACAACCTCTACGAGTCGGTCAACACCCCGCTCGTCGGCTACATGAACAACGCGATCAAGGCCAAGGAGCTCTACAAGCGCGACAAGGACTACATCGTCAGCGACGGCGAGGTCCTCATCGTCGACGAGTTCACCGGCCGCATCCTGCACGGCCGCCGCTACAACGAGGGCATGCACCAGGCGATCGAGGCCAAGGAGGGGGTGGAGATCAAGCAGGAGAACCAGACCCTGGCCACCATCACCCTCCAGAACTACTTCCGCCTCTACGAGAAGCTGTCCGGCATGACCGGCACGGCCCAGACCGAGGCGAGCGAGTTCAACAAGGTCTACAAGGTCGGCGTCGTGACCATCCCGACGCACCGGCCGATGGTCCGCCTCGACCGGGCGGACGTCATCTACAAGACCGAGAAGGCCAAGTTCAACGCCGTGGTCGAGGACATCGCCGAGCGGCACGAGCAGGGCCAGCCGGTGCTGGTCGGCACGGTCTCGGTGGAGAACTCCGAGATCCTCTCCCACATGCTGCGCCGCCGGGGCATCCCGCACTCGGTGCTGAACGCCAAGTTCCACGCCAAGGAGGCGGAGATCGTCGCCCAGGCCGGGCGCAAGGGCGCGGTCACCGTGGCCACCAACATGGCCGGCCGCGGCACGGACATCCTGCTCGGCGGCAACGCCGAGTTCCTCGCGGCCAACGAGCTGCGCCAGCGCGGCCTCGACCCGGTCGAGCAGCCCGAGGAGTACGCCAAGGCCATGGAGGAGGTCCTGCCCACGTGGAAGCAGGCCTGCGACGCCGAGGCGGAGGAGGTGGCCGCCGCCGGTGGCCTCTACGTGCTGGGCACCGAGCGGCACGAGTCGCGTCGGATCGACAACCAGCTGCGTGGTCGCGCCGGCCGGCAGGGTGACCCGGGCGAGTCCCGGTTCTACCTCTCGCTGCAGGACGACCTGATGAAGCGCTTCCGGGCCGGTGCCGTCGAGGCGGTGATGGACCGCTTCAACATCCCGGAGGACGTGCCCATCGAGTCGAAGATGGTCACCCGCCAGATCAAGAGCGCGCAGGCCCAGATCGAGGGCCAGAACGCCGAGATCCGGAAGAACGTCCTCAAGTACGACGAGGTGCTCAACAAGCAGCGCCAGGTGATCTACGCCGAGCGCCTCCGGGTGCTCAACGGCGAGGACCTCTCCGAGCAGGTCCGCAACATGATCGACGATGTGGTCGGCGCGTACGTGGTGGGCGCCACGAGCGACGGCTACGCCGAGGACTGGGACCTCGAGCAGCTCTGGTCCAACCTCAAGCAGCTCTACCCGGTGGGCATCACCGTCGACGAGCTGGAGGAGGAGGTGGGCTCCCGGGCCGGCCTCGACCAGGACTTCCTGCTCGCCCGCCTCAAGGAGGACGCGAACGCCGCGTACGACCGGCGCGAGGAGCAGCTCGGCGAGGAAGCCGTCCGCCAGCTCGAGCGGATGGTCCTGCTCCAGGTGATCGACCGCAAGTGGCGCGAGCACCTCTACGAGATGGACTACCTCCAGGAGGGCATCAGCCTGCGGGCGTACGCCCAGCGCGACCCGGTCATCGAGTACCAGCGCGAGGGCTTCGACATGTTCGCCACCATGATGGACGGCATCAAGGAGGAGACGGTCGGCTTCCTCTACAACCTCGAGGTGCAGGTCGAGGAGCCCGCGCCGGAGGCCGAGGAGGTGGAGCTGCTGGAGAAGCCGGTGGAGATCCGGGCCAAGGGTCTCAACCGCACCCCGCAGCAGCAGGGCCTGCAGTATTCGGCGCCCTCGGTCGACGGCGAGGCCGGCCGTGGCGCGCCGGTGCTCGAGCGCGCCGAGGAGCAGGCGCCGGCGCTCGGCATCGGCCGCCCCGAGACGTCGGAGCGTCCCGCCGCCTCCACCCCGCGCCGGTCGACGGCCGGGATGAGCGGCCAGGCGGTCGCGGCGAGCACGGCCCGGCGGGCCGCGCCCGGCCAGGTCGACGGCGCCGGCGAGGGCCCGTCCCGCAACGCGCCCTGCCCGTGCGGCTCCGGCCGCAAGTACAAGCGCTGCCACGGCGCCCCCAACGGCGGCAACTGACCCGCTCCGCAGCAGCCCCGACGGGCCCCGGCCACCGGCCGGGGCCCGTCGCCGTCTGCACCCCAACGGGGCGGGCAGGGATCAGAGGGCGTCGAGGACGGTGCAGAGCCAGGTGCCGCGGCGGTGTTCCAGGCGCAGGGCGACGGCCCAGCTCGCGCCACCGGCGCCGGCGAGGACGGCGGCGGCCTCGACCGCGCCGGTCCGGGGTTCGCAGACCCGCAGCCGGCGGAGGTGGAGGACCGGCCGGCCGGTGCGGCGGCGTGCGGGGCCGACCCGGCGGGCGGCGCGGCTCAGCTCGGCGGTCACCCGGGCGGCGGCCTCGGGTAGGCACAGCGGGCGGAGCTGCCCGGGTGGGCGGTAGCCGTTGACGATCTCCAGGAAGGTGCGGACGAACCGGTGCGCCGCCCGGGCCGCCTCGGGGGTCGCGGTCACCAGGGCGGCCGGCGGAGGACCGGCCGGGCGCCCCGGCCCGGCCGGCACCGGCCGGACGTCGGCGCCCCGGCCGGCGGGGCGGTCGGGATCCCGGCGGCGCGGGTCGAAGAGGTCGAGGGCGAGCTGGTCCACGTGGCCCCAGGTGTCGCCCCAGGACGGGTCCTGGTCGGTGCAGGGCGGATCGAGCGGCGGCGCGGGGCGGAGCCGGACGGGGGGACGCGGTGCCGACGGGCGGCGGGTGTCGACCATCCTCAACCCCTGTTCGTTGCGTTTGCCTTCGTTTGCCTCCGATAGTTCCTCATTCTCGGGCAGGCAACGCCCGCCGTCAATGCCGGTGTGCCATCCGGCGGTTACTCCACGTCGCGATCGGTGAGCGGGTTGCCGCGTACCCACTCGGCGGTCTCGGCGTACTTCCGCTGGATGTACTCCTCCAGTTGGGCGCGCTCCACGCGCCACTGCCCCCGGCCGCCGATCTTGATGGCGGGCAGCTCTCCGCTGCGCACCATGTGGTAGACCTGCGAGTCCGAGACGTTCAGCTCGGCGGCCACGTCGGACAGCAGCAGGAACCTCGGCTCCACGGTGACTCCCGGGGTTGGCTACGTTTGCTTCAGTTTGCCATCACGGGCCGGATCGCCCCAGGCCCGGCGCAGCGAATCCGACCGGGGGACACACCGGCGTGGAACTTCTCCGCGGCGGGTGCCGGGTGTATGACGGTCACGGCGTACGGCATGATCGGCGCCCGGAGCCGGCGTCCGCCGGCCGGCGGCCTGAGGGCGGGGAGAGACCGGTGACCGACGAGCTTGTCCGGGTGTACGTGCCGGCGACCGTCCCCATGCTGGCCCGGCTGCGCGAGGAGGGCCTCGCCGGCGAGGAGGCGCACGCGGTCACCCCGGAGCTGCGGGAGTGGTACGCCGAGGGCGACGAGGAGGAACTGGAGTACGTGGCCTTCACCCGGGCCGCCCAGGAAGCCCTGCTGCTGCTCCGGGCCGATCCGGCCGCGCCCCGCCGGCGGGTCGTCGTCTCGGTGGACCTGCCGGCCCGAGCGGTCGGCCGGGTCGGCGGCGAGCTGGGCTCCAGCGTGGTCCGGCTCGCCGGGCCGGTGCCGGTGAAGTCCGTCGCCGCCATCCACGTGGACGGCGGCGACGCGGTCGACGACGTAGCCGCCGCCGCCGAGGTGGTGGCCGAGGCGCAGGCCGGTGACCCGGACGCCCAGTTCACCGTCGACGGGGCCGAGGACCACGAGCTGGAGTGGTACGACGTGACCGAGCTGGACCTGCTGCTGCGCCAGGCCTCCTGACGCCCCCGGGCCTCAGGAGCCGGACTCGTCCTCGTCCTCCACGGCGCGCGGGCCGAGGGTGCGGCCGAACAGGACGAGCGCGGTGAGCGCCCCCACGAACAGCACCCAGATGCCGTTGTCCACCCGCGAGGTGCCGAGCGCCGTCTGCGCCACCTGGTCCGCCTCGCTGAGCGCGGCGGCCAGGTCGAGCAGCCCGCGCCCGCCGACCCGGATGATCACCTCGGTGAGCAGCAGGAGCAGGCCCGCGCCCGCCCCGGCCACGAGGTACGCGGGCCAGCGCAGCTCCGCGACGGTGCCGTCCCGGCGCTCGGCGCGGCGGCGGGCCCAGGCCAGGTAGAGGTACGCCACCAGGCCGGCGATCAGCCCGGCGAGCAGGGACTCGGTCCGGGAGACCCACTTCGCGGCGTCGAGCATCGACTGCTGGGTGTCCCCGGCGCCGAACAGGTCGGAGAGCGGGTCCCGGGCACGGCTGAACAGCACCACGAAGACCTGCGCGCCCAGCGTGGCGGCGCCGACCGCGCCGACCACCCGGGCGTTGCGCGCCCCGGCCGCCGCCCCACCGATGATCGCGGCGGCGGCGGTGGTGCCGGCGATGGTGTTGGTGGTCGCGTTGTCGGCGTACGTCAGGTTGACGGCGACCGCGGCGGCGAGCCCGACCAGCAGGCCGGCGCCGACGGCGACGAGGAAGCGCAGGGTGGCCCGGTCCAGCCGGTTGGTCGCCGCCAGGGCGACCGCGGCGCCGGCGACCAGCGCGGCCGTGATCACGCCGGGCAGGGCGTACGCGGAGAGGCTGAGTGCGGTGACCCCGGCCGCGGCCGAGGTGATCGCCGCCCGGGTGGACCAGAGCATGGCGGCCAGCCAGCCGAGCGACAGCACGGCCAGCACCAGGGCGCCGGGCGCGGGTGCGAGGCGGCCGCCCGCGGGCGTGGCCCCGGCGGTGCCGTCCGAGGGGGATCCGGCCGGCGTGACCGTCCGCTCGGTGGCGGGCTGGTCCGGCTCCGCGGCCGTGGAGCTGCCGGGCTGCTTGCTCATCGTCTCCCTCTCGACGGACGCCGGATCGGCCGCGACGGCCGGGCAGGTCACCGGTCATCCAGGGTACGCGGCCCGCCGGGTACCCCTCCCGGCCCGGCGGGCCGGCGTTGTCGATCCTGGGCGCGCCGGGCGCACGGTGACGGATCGCAGGCGAGCGTCGGAATGGGCCGAGGATTCATCGGGGCGGGCGGCTTGTCGCCTACGGTCCGGTGTGCGGGGTTGCGTCCGGGTGCGCCGGCCGAGGCGGCCCGAACCGGGGCGGTGGAGGCGGGGCCGGCCCCTCCGCATGGAAGAATTGGCCGAGGTCCCGCCGCCGCGACCGATACCCCGCGCGCGGCGCCCGGCGGCCCGGCCACCCGGCCGGCCGCCCGCGGGTCCGGTTTCGCCACCGCCGTCGAGATCGCACAGGAGCCTGTGATGGACGCCGTGTTCTCCGTACCCGAGCCGCGCAACGAGCCGGTCCACACCTACGAGCCCGGCAGCGCCGAGCGGGAGCGGCTCCAGCGGCGGCTCACCGACCTGGCCGCCGAGCGGATCGACCTGCCGATGACCATCGCCGGCGAGCAGCGGATGGCCGCCGGCGACCCGATCGACGTGGTCCAGCCGCACAGGCACGCCCACGTGCTCGGCGTGACCGGCCACGCCACCCACGACGACGCCCGTGCCGCGGTCAAGGCCGCCAAGGACGCCGCGCCGATGTGGCGGGCGCTGCCGTTCGAGGAGCGCGCCGCGATCTTCCTGCGCGCCGCCGACCTGCTCTCCGGCCCCTGGCGCGACACGCTCAACGCGGCCACCATGCTGGGCCAGTCGAAGACGGTGGTCCAGGCCGAGATCGACGCGGCGTGCGAGCTGATCGACTTCCTCCGGTTCAACGTCTACTTCGCCCGCAAGCTCCTCGCCGAGCAGCCGATGTCCTCACCGGGCGTGTGGAACCGCTTCGACCACCGGCCCCTGGAGGGCTTCGTCTACGCGGTCACCCCGTTCAACTTCACGGCGATCGCCGGCAACCTGCCCTCGGCCCCGGCGCTGCTCGGCAACACCGTGGTCTGGAAGCCGGGCCCGACCCAGCAGTTCGCCGCCCACTTCACCATGCGGCTGTTCGAGGCGGCCGGCCTGCCGCCCGGCGTGATCAACATGGTCACGGGGCGCGGCGAGGAGGTCTCCGACGTCGTGCTCGCCGACCCCGACCTGGCCGGCATCCACTTCACCGGCTCCACCAAGGTCTTCCAGCACCTGTGGAAGACGGTCGGCGACAACATCGCCCGCTACCGGGGCTACCCGCGGCTGGTCGGCGAGACCGGCGGCAAGGACTTCGTGGTCGCGCACACCAGCGCCGACGTGGACGCCCTGCACACCGCGCTGATCCGGGGCGCCTACGAGTACCAGGGCCAGAAGTGCTCGGCCGCCTCCCGGGCGTACATCCCCCGGTCCATGTGGGAGGGCGGGCTGCGCGACCGGCTGGCCGCCACCGCCGACTCGCTCACCTACGGCGACGTCACCGACTTCAGCAACTTCGGCGGGGCGGTGATCGACGACAAGGCGTTCGGCCGGCACGCCGCCGCGCTGGAGCTGATCAAGGGCGACGACAGCTGCAAGATCCTGGCCGGCGGGACCGCCGACGACTCGGTCGGCTACTTCGTCCGGCCGACGCTCTTCGAGTGCTCGGACGCCGCGCACGAGACGTTCACCACCGAGTACTTCGGCCCGATCCTCGGCGTGCACGTCTTCGACGACGCCCGCTTCGACGAGGTGGTCCACCAGGCCGAGTCGATCGCGCCGTACGCGCTGACCGGGTCGATCTTCGCGACCGACCGCCGGGTGGTCGACCAGGTGGCCGAGAAGATGCGGTACGCGGCCGGCAACTTCTACATCAACGACAAGCCGACCGGCGCGGTGGTCGGGCAGCAGCCGTTCGGCGGCGCCCGGGCCAGCGGCACCAACGACAAGGCCGGCTCCTGGCACAACCTCGTCCGCTGGACCTCGCCGCGGACGATCAAGGAGACCTTCGTGCCGCCGACCGAGCACGGCTACCCGCACATGGGCTGACCTGCGCGCGGTCGCCGGTGGCGCACCCAGCGTCACCGGCGACCGGCCGGGCGGGGGAGGGTCCGGACGTCCCCGGCGGACTGTCGTCGGCCGACAGTGCACATCGGACGACCCAACGGGTGGCGAAAACGGCAAATCCTGGACGCCAGGTCCGACAAAGTGGCAGCTTAGAGGGCATGGCGGAATCCGGAGTCAACCCGACGGCGGCGGCCCTGCTGGGCCTGCTGCACGACGGCCCGATGACAGGCGGCCAACTGATGGCCGCCGCCGAGCGCCGGCTGGCGCCGTACTGGTCGATGACCCGCAGCCAGGTCTACCGCGAGCTTCCGGTCCTGGCCGAGAAGGGTCTGGTGCGGCTCGGCAAGCCCGGGCCGCGGTTGAGCCAGCCGTATGCGATCACGGCGGCCGGAAAACGGACATTCTCCCGCTGGCTCACGGAGAACCCGGGCCGGGACACCATCCGTAACCCGATAGCGCTACGGATCGCCTTCGGCAACCTGCACTCGGCGAGCCAGCTCAAGAACCTCTACGCGTCGGCGAACGAGTACCACACCGAGGCCCTGGCGGCGGTGCGCGAGCAGGTCAAGAACGCCAAGAAGGAAGGCGACGACTACGACGCCAGCGCGCTGGAGTTCGCCGTCGCCTACCACCGGGCGGCGCTGTCCTGGCTCAAGAGCGCCCCGGTCGGCTGACCACCTGCCGCAGCTCGGGCGACGTAGGCAGCGCGACTTTTCGCGCGTCACTGCGGGGCTCGCAAGCTCACTCCTCGCACGCGCAGTAGGCTTGTCTGTCGTGACCGCTGCCGATTACGCCGAACAGCTCAAGGAACTCGACGCCACCCTGCGCAACATCGAGGCCGTGCTCGACCTCGACAAGCTGCGCGAGCAGAAGGCCCGCCTGGAGCAGGAGGCCTCCGCGCCGGACCTGTGGGACGACCAGGCCAAGGCGCAGCAGGTGACGTCGCAGCTGTCGTACGTCAACGGCGAGATCTCCAAGCTCGGCAGTCTCCGCTCCGGGCTCGACGACGCGGGGGTGCTGCTGGAGCTGGCCCAGGACGAGTCCGACCCCGGCGCCCTCGCCGAGGTCGAGGCGGAGATCACCGGGCTGACCAAGGCCATCCAGGAGATGGAGGTCCGCACCCTGCTCTCCGGCGAGTACGACTCCCGGGAGGCGCTGGTCGCCATCCGGGCCGGCGCCGGCGGCGTGGACGCGGCGGACTTCGCCGAGATGCTGCTCCGCATGTACCTGCGCTGGGCCGAGCGGCACGGCTACCCGACGGAGGTCTACGAGACCTCGTACGCCGAGGAGGCGGGCCTCAAGTCCGCCACCTTCACGGTCAAGGTGCCCTACGCGTTCGGCACGCTGAGCGTGGAGTCCGGCACCCACCGGCTGGTCCGGATCAGCCCGTTCGACAACCAGGGCCGCCGGCAGACCAGCTTCGCCGGGGTCGAGGTGCTGCCGGTGGTGGAACAGACCGACCACATCGACATCCCCGAGAACGAGATGCGGATCGACGTCTACCGCTCCTCCGGCCCGGGCGGGCAGAGCGTCAACACCACCGACTCGGCGGTGCGGATCACCCACATCCCGACCGGCATCGTGGTCACCTGCCAGAACGAGAAGTCCCAGCTGCAGAACAAGGCGTCCGCGCTGCGGGTGCTCCAGGCCCGGCTGCTGGAGCGCAAGCGGCAGGAGGAGCAGGCCAAGATGCAGGGCCTGAAGACCGACGCCGCCGGCTCCTGGGGCGACCAGATGCGCTCGTACGTTCTGCACCCTTATCAGATGGTGAAGGATCTGCGGACCGAGCAGGAGACGGGCAATCCGTCCGCGGTCTTCGACGGCGAGCTGGACAGCTTCATCGAGGCGGGTATCCGCTGGCGGAAGCAGCAGCAGATCTCCGCTGACGGTGCGTGATCGATCTCGAACGCAGCGCGTCATCGATCTCTTTCTGACCGGCTGAATCGATGACGCGACTCGCTTCGGAGGGGCGGGGGGCTTGGCTCTCCGGTTACACCGCGTAGACTCTCGACCCGTGATTCAGCTTGAGCAAGTGACGAAGACGTACCCGAAGGCGTCCCGGCCTTCGCTCGACAACGTGTCCGTCTCGATCGAGAAGGGCGAGTTCGTCTTCTTCATCGGTCCATCCGGCTCCGGCAAGTCCACGATCATCAAGATGCTGCTGCACGAGGTCACCCCCAACAAGGGGCGGGTCATCGTCAACGGCAAGGACGTCACGTCGATGCGTTCCTGGAAGCGACCCCACTTCCGGCGTTCCATCGGCTGTGTCTTCCAGGACTTCCGGCTCCTGCCGAACCGCACCGCCTACGAGAACGTGGCGTTCGCGTTGGAGGTGATCGGCAAGACCAAGGCGGTTGCCCGCCGGGTCGTTCCGGAGGTGCTGGAGCTGGTCGGTCTCGGTGGGAAGGAGCACCGCTACCCCCACGAGCTCTCCGGTGGTGAGCAGCAGCGTGTCGCGGTGGCCCGGGCGTTCGTGAACCGGCCGCTGATCCTGCTGGCGGACGAGCCCACCGGAAACCTGGACCCGGACACCTCGATCGAGATCATGCGCCTGCTGGACCGGATCAACCGCACCGGCACGACCGTCGTGATGGTCACGCACGACTCCAACATCGTGAACCAGATGCGCCGCCGTGTCATCGAGATCGAGAGCGGCCGCATCGTGCGCGACCAGGCCCGCGGCGTCTACGGCTGAGCCGCTGACGACCCGCAGCCCCTGACGACGAACACCTCACGCCGGAGAGCCGGAGGAATTTCCCGATGCGGATGAAATACGTCCTGTCCGAGGTACTGGTCGGACTGTGGCGCAACGTCACCATGACTCTCGCCATGATCATCACCATGGCGGTGTCGCTGTTCATGTTGGGCGGCAGCGGCCTTCTGTACCAGAAGGTCGGCGACATGAAGGACCTCTACTACGAGAACGTCCAGGTCTCGATCTTCCTGAAGTCCGACGCCAACGAGCAGCAGCGGACCGACCTGGAGACCAAGCTCAAGGCCGACCCGATGATCAAGGACGTCACGTACGTCAACAAGGACGAGGCGTACAAGCGCTTCCAGCAGATGTACGCCGACGCGCCCGACCTGGTCAACGCGGTCAAGCCCGACCAGCTCCCCGAGTCGTTCCGGCTCACGCTGGTCAACCCGGAGCAGTACAAGAAGATCTACGACGAGTACAAGACCTCCGAGGGCATCGACACGATCGTCGACCAGAGCAAACTCCTCGACAAGGTCTTCGGCGTGCTCACCGGCTTCCAGAACGGCGCGCTGGCCATCGCGATCGTCATGGCGGTCGCCGCCCTCCTGCTGGTCGCGAACACCATCCAGGTGGCCGCGTACAGCAAGCGGCGTGAGGTCGCGGTCATGAAGCTGGTCGGCGCCTCCAACTGGTTCATCCAGGCGCCGTTCGTGCTGGAGGCGGTGGTCGCCGGTCTGATCGGCTCGATCCTCGGCCTCATCGCGTTGATCGCCTTGAAGACGCTGGCGGCGGGGAGTTCGATGTCGGCCCTGGAGGGCCTCATCACCCCGATCTCCTGGTCCGACATCTTCCTGACGTTCCCGCTGATGGCCGCCGTCGGTGGCGTGGTCAGCGCGGTCACCGCCTGGGTCACGCTCCGCTTCTACCTGCGGGTCTAGTTACCGGTACGGCTCTCCGAGGGCCCTCCCGCGCGGAATAAACCGCGCGGGAGGGTCCTTGTGTTTCCGGTAGCATGATCCGCGCTCCGCGAGCGGAAGGGAGGTGGCGCCGATGCCACGGGAAAAGGGTCGCAAGGTGGTCGCCTCCAACAAGAAGGCGCGGCACGACTACGCCATCCTCGACACCTACGAGGCGGGCATGTCGCTGACCGGCACCGAGGTCAAGTCGCTGCGGGCCGGGCGGGCGTCGCTGGTCGACGCGTTCGCCCAGGAGCGCGACGGTGAGCTCTACCTGCACGGCATGCACATCCCGGAGTACACCCAGGGCACCTGGACCAACCACGAGCCCCGGCGGACCCGGAAGCTGCTGCTCAAACGGCTGGAGATCGACCGGCTGGTCGGCAAGACCAGGGAGAGCGGTCTCACCATGGTGCCGCTGCAGGTCTACTTCTCCGACGGCTGGGCGAAGGTGGAGATCGGCCTGGCCCGGGGTAAGAAGTCCTACGACAAGCGCCAGGACCTGGCCAAGCGGGACGCCGACCGGGAGATCGCCCGGGTGGTGGGCCGGCGCGGCAAGGGCATGACTGAGTGAAACTTCGGTTTGTCCGGGTGTCGGCTTCCGGCCGACCTCGGAATGAATCCGGTTGCGCCAGGCGTTAGGCTTGGTGTTGCTGCCGACAGGGGCAGCCCGTCGAGGGGGTGACTGGTTTCGACTTCGTACGTTGCGGCAGGGGAAGCGAGCCGAGGAAGCCGACGTCGTCTCGAGAATCGTTCGTCGGAAACCAATAAGCGCCAAGAACAATCGCGCTGACTTCGCTCTCGCCGCCTGAGGCGAGTAGCAAGTCTGTCGGCCTGGGAGCGCCTTCGACCCAGTTAGCCGGCATCAGCTAGAAGGCTGGCCAACCGGACCCGGTCGCGGGGTCCGTGCGGCGAGATCAATCAGCGACTGGGCCCGTCACACCGACTCGCTCGCGTGATCGGAGGGGCCGAGTAGAGGCACAGCGAGCTGCGCTCGGAGAAGCCCTGACAAGGCGGCGAAGGACCCGGGTTCGATTCCCGGCACCTCCACCACCTGACCTGTGCGCCCCGGTCCACCCGGACCGGGGCGCACAGTCGTCTCCGGACCCGGGTTGCCGGGCCGGTGGCGCCGGCGCTCTAGGCTCCGGCTGTGACGAACGAGCGGATCCGACTCTCCGTCGGCGCGGCCTCCGGCCAACGGGCGATGGCCGTCGTGGTGGGTGCCCTGTTCACCGCCTTCGGCGCGGCCTTCGTGCTGCTGCCGCTGGTCGCCGAGGGCCTGCTGCGCCGGGTCACCGGCTTCGGAGACCCGGTCCCCTCGTACGACGACGTCCGGGACCTGCCGCCCGAGCTGCTCCCGCCCGACCTGCACGACGGCGCCACCGCCGCGCCCACGCCGCTGCGCTACGCCGGCCTCTGCGGGCTCCCGTTCGTGCTGCTGGGGCTCTACCTGGTGCTGCGGGTGCTGCGCACGGCCGCCTGGCTGGACGGGACCCGGGCGTCGGTCCGCGGCGCGCTCGGCACCCGTACCGTCGACCTGGCCGCCGCCGAGGTGCGCGGCGGCACGATCGCCCACCGGGTCGGCGACGACGGCGTGGTGCGGGTGCCCAGCCTGATCGCCCGGGACCGGGACACCGGCCGGCGGGTCACCATCCCGTTGCAGGGCCCGGGGCTGGGCAACCTGCCCCCGTACGAGCTGCGGGCGCTCGCCGAGGCGATGACCGCGGGCCGGCCGGACCAGGGCCGGGACGCCGACGCGCACGCCCTCGCCGACCGCCTTCGTGCCATGGCGGCTGATCCGCTGGGGCTGTAGAGGCCATTGTGACGGGTGGGGCGGATGGGGCAGATGAGGCCCCCACCCCTCCTGGACAGCTCGGGAACCCGGGTTCACCATCGCTGTACGCGGTAGCGCAGCAGCGCGGGAGGTGCCATGGTCACCAATCCGATCCAGCAGCCGTCCACGGCGACCGCCGTGCCCCGCCCCCGGCCCGCCCTTCCCGGCGACCTGCGTGGCCTCACCCGGGCGCTCGCCACGGCGCCCGCGGAGCCGCGCTGGCGGGAACACCTGGTCGGCCGGCTCGGCCCGGTCCGGTCCGGCTTCGCCGAGCACGTCCGGCTCACCGAGGGGCCGGCCGGCCTCTACGCCGAACTGCTCCACCAGGCCCCCCGGCTGGACCGGGGCGTACGCCTGCTGGCGGGCGAGCACGCCGCCATCGCGGCGGCCATCGCCGCGCTCCAGCACGCGGTGCGGCTCCCCTCGGTGCCGGCCGAGGACCTGCGGGAGCAGGTCCGGAACCTGCTGCGGGCGCTCGACCGGCACCGGCAGCGCGGCGCGGACCTGCTCTGGGAGGCATACCAGGCCGACCTGGGCGGGGAGGACTGACCCGGCGGGAACCGGCCGGGGGAGTGCCGCGTCCAACCGGCATGCGTCGCTCTCTCGCCCTGCTCGGGCTACCGCTCCTGGTCCTGGCCGGCTGCGCCGCACCCGGCGCCGACCCGGCCGGCCCGCCGGCCGCCGGCCCGAGCGGTTCCCCGGTCTCCGGCCCCGACCACCGCTGGGAGGCGTTCGACCAGCGGGCCACCGAGGTGGCCGACGCGTGGCGCCCCGGGCCCGCGTGGCGCAGCGGGTACGTCCCGCTCGACGAGGCCACCGTGCTGGCCGGCGACCCGGGCTTCGACGGCGAGACGAAGCAGGCCTTCCTCAACGGCTGGTACCGGGAGCAGATCGCCCTCCCGACCGCCCGGCCCGCCGAGGGGACGATCCGCTTCCCGGACGGCACCCTGCGCGTCCCGCTGGTCAGCGCCGCCGAGGCGTACGCCCAGCTGGACCAGGGCGACCCGCCCCCCTGCGAGGGCCGGCCGAGCACGCCGGGGCCGGGACGGCCCAAGGGCGGCCCGACCATCGAGCCCGGCCCGGACGGCATGGTCGCCACCCAGGCGCCCAGCCCGTGCGTGCCGCTGACGGTCACCGGCGTGACGCTGGGCAGCGCGTCGGTGCGCACCAGCCGGGGCGAGGCCACCGTGCCGGCCTGGCTGTTCACCGTGGAGGGCCTCCGGGTGCCGGTGGCCCGGCTCGCCGTGGCGCCGAGCGCGATCGGGACCGCGCCCGAGGGGATCGCGCCGAGCCGCCCGGCGGACGACGGTGTCGTGGGGGCGGCGGACCTGCGGGTGGTGGACGGGAACCGGATCGACTACCGGGTCGGCACGGGCGCCTGCGACGGGCAACCGACCCCGCTGGTGCTGGAGCGGGACGACGTCGTGGTGCTCGGGGCCGGGGTGGTCCGCTCGACCGGGATGTGCACCATGCAGCTGGTGCTGAAGCCGGTGACCGTCACGCTGAAGGCGCCCCTCGGCGATCGGGCGGTGCTCGACGTGGCCAGTGGCACCCCGCTCGTCGTGCGCCGCTGACCGCTACAGGATCCGGGGCACGTCGGTGCTGATCGGCACCGGCAGCACGGTCGGCCGGTCGGCCGCGAGCGCGGCGGCCAGGGCCGGGCCGAGCCCGTCCGGCGACTCCACCACCTCCGCGGCGCACCCGTAGCCGCGCGCCACCGCGGCGACGTCCAGCCCCGGCAGGTCCAGCCCCGGCACGCCGGGTGTGTGCTTCAGCTCGGCGAACGCCTTGAGGATCGCGTACTGCCGGTTGACCGGGACCACGACGGCGAGCGGCAGGCCGAGCCGCGCGGCGGTCCACAACGCCTGCACCGAGTAGTGGAACGAGCCGTCGCCGATCACCGCGACCACCGGCCGGCCGCGCCCGGTGTCCCGCTCGGCCAGCGCGATGCCCACCGCGGCCGGCAGGCCGAACCCGAGGCCGCCGCTGGCCATGGTGAAGTACGACCGGGGCCGGGCGGTGCGCAGCCGCCGGCGCAGCGCGGCCAGGTTGGACGGTGACTCCTGCACGAGCACCCCGTCGGCCGGCCACTGCCCGGCCAGCGCCTCGAAGAGGACGTCGGCGCTCGGCGGGTCGGCCGCGTCGGGAGGCGCCGGGGCGTCCCGGGCCGGTGGCGGGGGCCGGTCCGTCGGGGGCAGCAGCTCCACCAGCCCGGCCATGGCCAGCCCGGCGTCGCCGAGCAGGCTCTCCCCGACCGGGGCGCGGGCCGCCTCGTCCGGGTCGTCGGTGACGTGCAGCAGCCGGGCGTCGCCGGGCAGGTAGTCGCCCGGCACGTGCGGGTAGTAGCGGAACACCGGGGCGCCGACCACCAGCACCGTGTCGTGGCCGCGCAGCGCCTCGGCCAGCGGGCTGATCGCGTACGGCAGGACGCCCCGGAACTGCGGGTGGTCCTCCGGGAAGACGGCCCGCTCCGGCGCCGGCGCCGCCCACACCGGCGCGGCCAGCCGCTCGGCCAGCGCCACCGCGGCCGGCCAGGCGTCGGTCCGGTCCACCGCCGCGCCGAGCACCAGCACCGGAGCGCGGGAGGCGGCCAGCGTGGCCGCGAAACCGCGCAGCCGGTCCGGGTCCGGGGCGATCCGGGTGGCCACCGTCCGCACCTGCGGCGGCGGGTCGGCGGGCCGGTCCCAGTCGTCCATCGGCAGGGAGAGGAAGACCGGCCCGGTCGGTGGCTGCACCGCCGAGGCGTACGCCCGCATGAAGGCCGCCGGGATGTCCTGCGCGCGCGCCGGCTCGTGGGCCCACTTGACGTACGGGTGGACCAGCTCGACCGCCCGGGGGCTGGCCAGGCGGGGCTCGATCAGCAGCATCTCCCGGGTCTGCTGGCCGGCGGTGACGATCAGCGGCGTCCGGTTGTGCCAGGCGGTGACCAGGTTGCCCATGGCGTTGCCGGTGCCCGGGGCGGTGTGCAGGTTGACGTGCGCCGGGCGGCCGGTGGCCTGCGCGTAGCCGTCGGCCATGGCCATGGCCGACGCCTCCTGCAGCGCGTGCACGTAGCGGAAGTCGGCCGGGAAGTCCTTCAGGAACGGTTCCTCGGTGGAGCCGGGATTGCCGAAGACGGTGGTCAGGCCCAGCGCGCGGAGCAGGTCGTAGGTCGTGTCGCGGACCGTTGCCATCGCCGGCTGCCTCCCGTCCCCCGCGTGCCGGGGACGGCCCGGTGATCAGCTCCCCGACCAGCCGAATCTATCGGGCCGAGGGGGACTTTTCGGGCGCTTCCCGGCTCAGGGTAGCGGGAACGGGAGCTTGATTCCGTCCAGTGCCCGCCCGCAGGGGCAGTTCCGCTCGGCGGGCAGGGCGGCGACCGCGTCCAGCAGCACCCCGCGCAGCCGGTCGGTGTTCTCCGCGAAGACCCGGAAGACCTCCTCCTGGGTGACCGACTCGCCCGCCTCGACGCCCGCGTCCAGGTCGGTGACCAGGGCGATCGAGGTGTAGCAGAGGGCCAGCTCGCGGGCGAGCACCGCCTCCGGGTGGCCGGTCATGTTGACCACCGTGCCGCCGATCGATGCGTACCAGCGCGACTCCGCCCGGGTCGAGAAGCGGGGCCCCTCGACCACCACCACCGTCCCGCCGTCCACGGTGGGCACGCCGCGCCCGGCCGCCGCGTCGAGCAGCGTCCGCCGCCCGGCCGGGCAGTACGGGTCGGCGAACGACACGTGCACGGCGCCCCGGTCGTAGTAGGTCTGGACGCGCCCGCTGGTGCGGTCGACGAGTTGGTCCGGCACCACGAACGTGCCCGGGCCCAGCTCCGGCCGGAGCCCGCCGACGGCGCAGGGCGCCAGCACCTGGCGTACGCCCAGGGACCGCAGCGCCCAGAGGTTGGCCCGGTAGGGGATCAGGTGCGGCGGGTAGCGGTGGTCGCGCCCGTGCCGGGGCAGGAACGCCACCCGCCGGCCGGCCACCTCGGCGATCGTGACCGGATCCGACGGCGCGCCGTACGGGGTCTCCACCACGTGCTCGGTGGCGCCGTCGAGCAGGGCGTAGAGGCCCGACCCGCCGATCACCGCCAGTTCGGCCGTAGCCGCCATCCGACCCTCCCTCGATCCCGCCACGATCACCCGCCGGTCAGACCTTAGCCAGGGGGCGGACCGCAAGCTATGGTGCCTTGCATGGCGTTGACAGCGCGGCTGGTCGCGGCGTACGGCTGACGGGTGTCGGACATGCAGGGTGAGGGACAGGCGATCGGTGGCCGAGCCATGGATTCCATGACCGGGCGGCTGCTGGTCGCGACGCCTGCGCTGAAGGACCCGAACTTCGACCGTACCGTCGTGCTGCTGGTCGCCCACGAGCCCGGCGGCGCCCTCGGCGTGGTGCTGAACCGGGCCACCGAGGTGCCGGTGGCCGACGTCCTGGGCGACTGGAGCGACCTGGCCCGGCACCCCGCGGTGCTCTTCGAGGGCGGCCCGGTCCAGCCCGACTCGGCCATCTGCCTGGCCCGGATGCGCCACCCGATCAAGCCGGTGAAGGGCTTCCACCGGGTGTCCGGCGCGGTGGGCACCATCGACCTCTCGGTCGACCCGGAGAAGCTGCGCGACGCCGTCGGCGGGATCCGGGTCTTCGCGGGTTACTCGGGCTGGGGCGCCGGCCAGCTGGAGAGGGAGATCGAGGACGGGTCCTGGTTCGTGCTCGACGCCCTCCCCGGTGACGCCTTCGTCGACCGCCCGGACGATCTCTGGCCGATGGTGCTGCGCCGGCAGGGCGGCATGATGGCGGCGGTCGCCCACTTCCCCCCGGATGTGGCCCTGAACTGAGTGGCCTGGCCGGGGGACCCCCGCGAGATGACCATGCCGACCGGCGTGTGTATAGTTCTCTGCGTGCCCGGGCGACCGGGGACAACCGCAAGGGGCCGTGGCGCAGCTGGTAGCGCACCACACTGGCAGTGTGGGGGTCAGGGGTTCGAGTCCCCTCGGCTCCACCCAAGCGAAGCGCCCTGGTGAGGGATCATTTCCCCCGCCAGGGCGCTTGTCGTTTCTGACCTTTTCGGGTCGCTGCGTGCCAGATCCCGGCCGGTCATCATTGCGAATGTTCGCCCAATAGTGGCTAAAAGGCGGACGCCAGCACGGCAGACGGTATGGACCGGAGGGCGCGGCCCGCACTCGAGTCCGCAGGAAGAAGGGAGACCAGCGCCTCGTACACCTCGCCCACGCCTCGAGTTTGTACTGCATGTATGCCCAACTCTCTGGCGGCCATGACATGCTCGTTGTGGTCATCAAGAAACAGAAGCCGGTCGGCAGTCGTACCAATCGTGCGGATCGCGTGGCGGAACATCGCCAGATCAGGTTTCATCAAACCTAACTCGTGCGAAACAAAGGTCCAGTCAAAGTAGTCGACCACACCCCAACGGTCGAGATGCTGTTGCCAGTGAACCGGGTTTGTGTTGCTGAGGCATGCCATCTGGATAGTCCCGTGAAGGCTTCGAACCAATTCGATCGTTCCCGCAAACGGCCCGGCCGGCCATCGAGCAAAGTCATCCACGAACTCGGCAGGCGTGAGATCCAGTCCCCAGTCCGTCACAACACCTTCACGGAAGGTGTCGGCATCACACTTGCCACGCTCGAAGGCCTGTACCCACTTCGATGTAACCCATTTCGAGTCTAGTGCCGGGCCGTTTTCCTCGCCGGTCAGTTCGGCTAGCCGTTGTAGGCCGCGGTTGTTCATCAGCACGCCGCCGAGGTCGAACAATATTGCGTCAAACCTCGGACTGCCGATCTCACTCACGATAGCCCCTTCCCACTTTTCGCAGTTCGCACTATCTTGTCGAGCAAGCTGATGCATGGTAACAGACATTGGGGCGGGTGCCGTCTTCCATTTCCGCCGTTGCCCTGCGTACTCGCAGTTCCATCGTCCGTAGATCGATGTCACGTCGGTGCAGCGCACCAACTCGCCGAACCTCAATTGCGCAAACGCGGCCAGGAGCACAAGTAGCCGGTAGCGGGGTTGAATTGCCTCGGCGATGGCGAAGACCTGTTGCAGTGTGGCGGTGGGCCGTTCCTCTGCCTTGTCCTGGCCGGCACCCTTGATCCGGCAGGGGCTGGAGGGGGGGCGGGCAACGCGACCCGCACTGGCCTCGCTGATTTCAAGGGGCCGAACGGGAAGCTCCCGGACGTCGGACGCTTGGCCGGCCGTCGGCGTCTACCCGGTGGGCGGCGCCGCGTTGGCGGCTGCGATGTGCAGCGCCAGCTCCTGGACGAGGTCGTCCATGGTCTGGCCGGTCTGGGTGCGGATGAGGGTGAGGGCGAGTTCGGCCAGGAGCATGAAGCCGCGCGTGCGGGCGGCTTCGTCGGGGAAGGCTGCGAGCAGTTGTTCGGCGCCGCCGAGGTCACCGCGGTGCTTGGCGGCGATGACCCCGGCGGCGCGTTGCGCAGCGGTGAAGGCCGACGTCGGGTCGGCGCTCGTCATGGCGTGACGAGGATGGGGTTGCCAGTCGCGCGTGCGACTTCGAACCGCCGCATGACGTCGGACCAGTTGACGAGGTTCCAGAGGCGGTCGACGTAGTCGGGGCGGACGTTCTTGTACTGCAGGTAGTAGGCGTGTTCCCAGGCGTCGAAGACCAGGATCGGCATGCTGCCCTGGCCCACGTTGCCCTGGTGGTCGTAGACCTGTTCGACGATGAGGCGCTGGGACAGCGGCTCCCAGGCCAGGACGCCCCAGCCCGAGCCCTGCACGCTCTTGGTGGCGGTGGAGAGCTGGGCGGCGAAGCTGTCGAAGGAGCCAAAGTGCTCCTCGATGGCGGCCGCCAGTTCGCCGTCGGGGCGGTCCCCGCCGTCGGGGGAGAGGTTGTTCCAGAAGATCGAGTGCAGGACGTGTCCGGAGAGGTTGAAGGCGAGGGTCTTCTCCAGGCCGACGAGCGCCGTGTAGTCGCCCTTGTCTCGGGCCTCGGCGAGCTGGTCGATGGCGTCGTTGCTGCCCTTGACGTACGCGGCGTGGTGCTTGCTGTGGTGCAGCTCCAGGATCTGCCCGCTCATGGCGGGTTCGAGTGCCCCGTAGTCGTAGGGCATGTCAGGAAGCGTGTAGACGGCCAACGGAACCCTCCCGCGTGATCGAGATCGTCCCGGCCAGTATGCCTTATTGCAAAGTCATGGCAACTACGGAAACATGGCAACTAGACGGCGTTCGTGAGGGCTCCTCTGCCAGCCGGCCCGTCCCTGGGCGCGCCTCCGCGCCGCGATGATCCCTGCGGAGGCGCGCTCAACCCACATCTCGGGGCCTCCCTCGGCGAGGAGGTGGGCGCGGATCGACAGCGCGGGCGAGGTGGGGAGCCATCGGGAGCCCCAGGCGCCGAGGTGCGCCATGAGCGGGACGAGTTCGATCGCCGCCTCGGTGAGGCAGTAGTCGATCTTCTGGCGGCAGTTCGCGGAAGTGCCGGTGACGCCGAACATCACGTCCCGCAACACGACCAGGCTCCACCGATCTACCGGTTGTAAGTTGCAGGCAGATGGTGCCCATCGCATCGAGGAGGATTCGTGCCACAGCTGTTGAGGGTGCAGAGCTTCAACGTGTCGCGCGACGGGTTCGGCACGGGCGAGGGGCAGAGCCTGGAGCGCCCCTTCGGCCACGCCGATCCCACCGCCCTGTTCTCCTGGCGTGCCGCCACCGCCAGCTTTGTGTACCGCACCGAGCCTGGGGGCACCCGCGGCCTGGACGACTACATCGTTCGCGACTACGACCGCAACATCGGCGCGGAGATCATGGGTCGTAACAAGTTCGGCCCGCAGCGCGGCCCCTGGGAGAACCACGAGTGGCAGGGGTGGTGGGGGGACAACCCGCCGTTCCACGTGCCGGTCTTCGTGCTCACCCACCACGAGCGCCCGTCGTTCACCCTGGCCGACACCACATTCCACTTCCTCGACGCGAGCCCGGCCGAGGCGCTGGCACGCGCCAGGCAGGCCGCCGATGGTCGGGACGTGCGCCTGGGTGGTGGAGTCGCCACGATCCGCGAATTCCTCGAGGCCGACCTGGTCGACGAGATGCACGTCGCCGTCGCGCCCGTCGACCTCGGTCGGGGCGAGCGGCTGTGGGAGAGCCGCACCGAGCTTCTCGACCGCTTCCACCTGGAGTCGGTGCCGAGCCCGAGCGGGGTCACCCACCTGCTGTTCTGGCGACGATGACCACCGCCCGTGCCGGCTGCGCGCACGCTGGGAAGCCCGCGTCCCGCGGGAGAAGCCCGCTGATCCCTAGCATGGCCACATGACCGTAGATCTGTTCGCGGGCCTTCCCGTCCGCGACTACCGGGCGGCGGCGGACTGGTACGAGCGGCTCCTCGGCGGCCCGCCCTCGTTCCTGCCGAACGACACCGAGGCGGTGTGGGAACTCGCCGAGCACCGGTACCTGTACATCGAGGTGCGGCCCGAGCACGCCGGCCACGGCATGCACACCGTCTTCGTCGACGACCTCGACGCCCGGCTCGCGCGGATCGCCGAGCGCGGCCTGACGCCGGCCGAGAGCGAGACCTACGACAACGGGGTCCGCAAGGCCATCTTCCGCGACCCGGACGGCAACGAGATCGGCTTCGGCGGCGGCCCGGCCTGACCGGGGCCGCGCGGTGGCGGCGCCCGCCCCGCCGGCGGGGACGGACGCCGCCGGTGGACTCAGCGCGGCTGGTACGCCTTCGGCAGGCGCATGCCCCGCTCGGCCATGAGCTGCCGGACCCGGTTCGGGTAGTTGGTGATGATCCCGTCGACGCCCAGGTCCATCAGCGCCGCCACGGTGGCCGGGTCGTCGCAGGTCCACGGCACGACCTTCAGGCCGCGGGCGTGCGCGTCGGCGATCATCTTCGCGTCCGGGTACATGCGGAAGGCCGGGTCGGCCACCGTGCCGTTCTGCGGGAAGCCGTAGTTGGGGGAGAGGGCGGTCACGCCGGGGATCGCGGCCGCCGCGCGGACGAAGTCGCCGCCGAAGTCGTCCGCGTCCAGGCCGCCCAGCCAGGGTGAGGCGCCGGGCTTGCCGACCTGGAGGAAGTCGTAGTTGGTCAGCGCCACCAGCGGCCACCGCGGCGCGAGCCGGTGCATCACCCGCAGCGCCCCCCAGTCGAAGGACTGGATGGTGACCTGGTCCTCGATGCCCGAGGCGCGGATCTCCTCGAAGACCCGGCGGACGAACAGCTCGCGGGGTGCCGTCTGGTCGGGCGCGCCGGCCTCCACCTTCGTCTCGATGTTCAGCGTGAGCTGGTGGGCGCGCCAGCTCTTCACGAGGCCCAGCACGTCCCGCAGCTCGGCCATCCGGACCCCGGCGATCTGCTCCTGCTCCGGGAAGCCGGGCAGCTGCTGGTAGCCGCAGTCCATGGTCTTGATCTGGGCCAGGGTCAGGTCCTTGATGTACTTCCCGACGTACGGGTACATCGGGTCGCCCGGGGTCGCCGGGCCGGTGTCGCGGCACTTCTGCGCGCTGACCTGCCGGTCGTGTGTGACGACCACCTTCTCGTCCCGGGTGACCTGGGTGTCCAGCTCCAGCGTGGTGACGCCGAGGCGCATGGCCTTGGCGAAGCCGGCCAGGGTCTCCTCGGTGGTCAGCCCGATCCCGCCCCGGTGTGCCTGCAGGTCGAAGTGGGTCTTCTGCGGCAGTACGCCGGGACCCGCGACGGGGGCCGCGTGGGCGGCCGTCGGCACGGCCAGCACCGCCCCGGCGGCCAGCACCGTCATGAGCTGACGGACGGACATGGAAAAACCTCCGCTACCTTCGGTTGACGTTCGCGCAGCCGAAGCTAGGTGCGGGGTCGGTGCCCGCCGTGGCCCTGACGTGAGGGGGCGGTGAACGTTCGCGGACGCGCGGGGTGCGCCGGCCGGGCCGCGGCACGCCGCGGCCCGGCCGGCGGCGTCACCGGCGGGACTTGGGCAGGTCGAACTGGTCGGCCCGGCGGCAGTCCTTCGGGCCGCCGATCGCGCCCGGCCCGACCCGGTCGAGGGCCTGGCGGGCCCGGTGCCGGCCCAGGTTCCAGGCGTACCAGGGGTCGGACTCCTCCAGGTCGTCGGCGATCCAGCTCAGCGTGCAGCGGCGCACCGGGTCGGGGAGCCGGGTCAGCGCGGGCGTCGCGTCGGCGGAGAGCGCCCGCAGGTACCACGCGTCGATCTTGCCGGTCTGCTCGTAGCGGAGGATGTTGCGCTTCGCCGCGTAGTCCTCGGGGTTGAGCACGGCCAGGCCGAGCAGCATCGCCACGGCCAGCGCGACCGTGGTGCCCGGGATCCATCGGCCCTGCCACCGCACACCGGCCGCCAGGATCATGAGGAAGACCGCGCCGAGCAGCAGCTCGAACGCCATCACGAAGATCCGCTCGCCGGTGAAGCTGTAGACCTTCTGGTACGTCCACATCCGGGACAGCGCCGACACCACGATCACCACGCTGAGCGCGCTGAGCAGGCCCAGCAGGACGCGCAGCAGCATGCGTTCGAGCGGCCGCTCGCGGCTGGCCCAGCGGCTCACCCCGCCCAGCACGGCCAGGGTCAGCAGGGTGACGAAGAGGAGCTGCCAGAAGCCGCTGCGGGCGTATTCGGAGTAGCTCAGCCCGGCGACCTTCTGCACGTGCCGCTGGCCGCCGAAGAGCACCGTGAACTGCACGATCACGAAGCCCGCGAAGAGCAGCGTCAGCGCGCCGATGGCCGGCGCCCACTCCAGCACGCCGAGCCGGCGGGTGCCCGGCCGGTCCACGGTGGACAGGTCGGGCGGGGCGGCCAGGGTGTAGACCGCCGCGACCGCGATCAGGCCGCCGAGCGCGGCCAGGAAGATCCAGCGGAACACCGTACTGATGTTGATCTCGGGGACGATCGCGTTGAGCACCTCGGAGAAGGCGGCGTCGGCCGAGGCGAGCAGGCTGCCGAAGACCAGCAGCACCAGCACGGTGGCGACCACCGAGCCGGTGACCTTGCGGACCGTCCCGGCCTCCGCCGAGGCGGTGACGTGCCGCCGTACCCAGGGCAGGCCGCGGAACGCCGCGAACGGCGCGGCGGCCAGGCCGAACAGGATCGAGCGGACCAGCCGGCCGCCGACGATCGCCAGGGTGGCGCACCCCAGCGCGCCGAGCACACAGAACGTCACCAGCCACCAGGCGTTGCGGAACGCCAGCACGGCGAGCAGGACCAGCGCCGCCGCCGCCCACCCGCCGCGGATCAGCCGCTCCGCGCGGGGCAGTTCGGCGGTACGCCGGCGCACCGCAACCAGCACGCCGAGGGTCAGCGTGAGCCAGCCCAGGAACCAGCCGATGCCGACCCGGCTCAGCGGCACGAAGAACGCGGCACCGAGCGCCCCGGCCAGCACGGCGAGGGGGACCGCCCGGCCGGTGGCCTGCTTGGGGCCCGGCCAGCGTGCGCCGAGGAACGAGGTGCGGGGGGTGCGCGGCCGGGGCGTCCAGCCGGGCTGGGGCGGGTAGCCGCCCCAGGGCTGGGCCCCGTACCCGGCATACGGCGGGGCGACGGCCGGCTGGACCGGCGCGGCGGTCGCCGGCGGTGCCGTCGTGCCCGCTGGGGCGGCCGGGGCCGGGGCAGCCGGCGCGTCGGCGACCGGCTCCGGTCCGGCCTTCGTGACCGGCGCCGGCTCGGCCCCGGCGGTGGGCGCGGGTTCGGCCTGCGCCGCCGGTGCCGGTTCGGCCCCGGCGGTCCGCGCGGGCTCGGGCTTCGCCGCCGGTGCCGGCTCGGCGGTGCCCGCGGGTGCGGGTTCGGCCTTCGTGGCCGGTGCCGGCTCGGCCCCGCCGGTGGGCGGTGCGGCACCCGTGGTGTCGTCCTCCGACGAAATCGCCGCAGGGCCGGCCGGGGTCTCGACGGCCGGCGCGGCGGCCTGGGTGGGCACGTTCGGCGCGGGGACCAGCAGTTGCGGGGCGGCGGGCCCGGGAACGGTGGCCGGCTGCCCCTCGGCCGTGGGCACCAGCGGCACGAACAGCGCGTAGCCGCGGGTGCCGGGCGGCACGAGCACGGGGATCGCCCAGGCCGGCTGCCCCTCCGGGCCGGGCCACGGCATCGCGGGCGGCGCACCCGCCACGTCGGGCACGACGAGCAGGTGCGGCGTGATGTCGGACCCGGCCGCCGGAGCGGGTCGGGGCGCATCTGGCGTCTGTGGCGGCTCGGACACGGCTCGCTCCTTGATCGCGGGGTGCCGTCACTGTAGGGCCCCACCCCGTTCCGCCGCCGCCCCGTCCGGCCGTTCGGTCAGCACACCCGAGCCGGCCGTGCTTCCCGCACACCCGCGCGCCGATCGAACCTTTGCCGCCCCGGGCCCGTACCAGTGCGCGGGAGGTCGATGACATGGCCGTACGCCGCACGCTCGCCGCGCTCGCCGCCGTCGCCGCGGCCGTGCTGCTCACCGGCGTGCCGGCGAGCGCGCACGGCGCCCCCACCAGCCCGTTGAGCCGGGCTGCGGCCTGCGGTCCGGAGGGTGGCCGGGCGGACACGCCGGCCTGCCGGGCCGCGATCGCCGAGGGCGCCGCCGTGCGGGAGTGGGACAACATCCGGGTGGCCCGGATCGACGGGCGGGACCGGGAGCGCATCCCCGACGGGGAGCTGTGCAGCGGCGGGCTGTCGGCGTACCGGGGGCTGGACCTGCCCCGGACCGACTGGCCGGCCACCACGCTCACGGCCGGGGCCCGGCACACCTTCCGCTACCGCACCACGATCCCGCACAAGGGGACGTTCCGGTTCTACGCCACCACCGCCTCGTACGCGCCGAGCCGGCGGCTGACCTGGGCGGACCTGGAGGAGAAGCCGTTCCTCACGGTCACCGACCCGCCGATCCGGGACGGCGCCTACCAGATGCCGGGGCGGCTGCCGGCGGGGCGCACCGGCCGGCACATCATCTACACGATCTGGCAGAACTCCAACACCCAGGACACCTACTACTCGTGCTCCGACGTGGTGTTCCGGTCACCGTCCGGCGGGGCGGCGTCCACGCCGCGTACCAAGCCCTCGGCGAGCGCGGCGACCCCGCGTGCCGTGCCGAGGGCCGCGACCGGCGACGGGGCCGGCGAACCGGCGGCGGGCGTGCCGGTGGCGGCGGTGACCGACACCGGCACGTTTCCCCGGCCGCTCGTGGTCGGCGCGGCGGCCGGGGTCACCGTGCTGCTCGCGGCCCTGGTGGCGCTGCGGTTGCGGCGGGCCGGCACCGTGCCCGCCGGCCGGCCGTGTGGGGTCCGCAGCCACCGCGCCGGCCGCCGCCGGATCTGGTAGTCCTCAGCCCAGGTGCCGGTCGATCTCGGCGAGCTCCTCGACGCCGAGGTCGAGGTTGTCCAGGGCGGCCACGTTGCCCTCCAGCTGGGCGACGCTGCTCGCCCCGATGATCAGGCTGGTCATGCGGGGATCGCGCAGCGCCCAGGCCAGCGCGAGCTGGGCCAGGCTCTGGCCGCGCTTCTCGGCCACCGCGGCGAGCCCGCGGATGGTGGCCATCTTCTCCTCGCTGAGGTCGCTCTCGTTGAGGAAGACGCTGGTGCGCACCCGGGAGTCGGCGGGGATGCCGCCCAGGTAGCGGTCGGTGAGCAGGCCCTGCGCCAGCGGGCTGTAGGCGATGCAGCCAGCGCCGACCTGCTCCAGGGTGTCCAGCAGCCCGTCGGCCTCCGACCAGCGGTTGAGCATCGAGTACGAGGGCTGGTTGATCAGCAGCGGCGTGCCCAGCTCGCGGAGGATCTCGGCGGCCCGGGCGGTCTGGTCGGAGTTGTAGTTGGAGATGCCGACGTAGAGCGCCTTGCCGGAGCGGACGATCGCGTCCAGCGCGCCCATCGTCTCCTCCAGCGGGGTGTCCGGGTCGAACCGGTGGGAGTAGAAGATGTCGACGTAGTCGAGGCCCATCCGGCGCAGCGACTGGTCCAGCGAGGAGATCAGGTACTTGCGCGAGCCCCACTCGCCGTACGGGCCGGGCCACATCAGATAGCCGGCCTTGCTGGAGATGACCAGCTCGTCGCGGTACGGCTTCAGGTCGGTGGCGAGCAGCCGGCCGAAGTTCTCCTCGGCGGCGCCGGGCGGCGGGCCGTAGTTGTTGGCCAGGTCGAAGTGGGTGATCCCGAGGTCGAAGGCGCGCCGGACGATGTCCCGCTGCCGCTCGTACGGGCGGTCCGGCCCGAAGTTGTGCCACAGCCCGAGCGAGATGGCGGGCAGGCGCAGGCCGCTCCGGCCACTGCGCCGGTAGATCATCGAGTCGTAACGGTCTTCGCTGGCGAGGTAGGTCACCCCTCCGACCCTAGTCCGGGCCCGACGCCCAGGTCGGGGCGGAGGTGGGCCGGCGGAACCGGCGTGCGGCCCCGCCCGCTTGGGTAGCTTCGAGTCCATGCGCTACGTCCCGCTCGACACCCCCAAGCCCATCTCGAAGATCGGCCTCGGCACGTGGCAGTTCGGCTCCCGCGAGTGGGGCTACGGCCCAGACTACGAACGCCGGGCGGCGCAGATCGTCCGGCGGGCGCTCGACCTGGGCGTCACCCTCTTCGACACCGCCGAGATCTACGGCTTCGGCCGCAGCGAGCGCATCCTCGGCGCGGCGCTTGCCGACGACCGGGCCAAGGTCGTGGTGGCCAGCAAGATCTTCCCGGTGCTGCCGCTCGCCCCGGTCGTGCAGCAGCGGGCGGTCGCCTCCGCCGCCCGGCTCGGCGTCACCGGCATCGACCTCTACCAGGTGCACCAGCCCAACCCGGTGGTCGCCGACACCACCACCATGCGGGGCATGCGCGCGCTCCAGGACGTCGGGCTGGTCGGCGAGGTCGGGGTCAGCAACTACGGCCTGCGCCGCTGGCGGTTCGCCGAGGCCGCGCTGGGCCGCCGGGTGCTGAGCAACCAGGTCCGCTACAGCATGATCGACCGCGGCCCCGAGGAGGACCTGATCCCGTACGCCGAGCAGGCCGGCCGGATCGTCATCGCGTACAGCCCGCTGGGGCAGGGCTTCCTCTCCGGCCGGTACGACGCGCGGAACCCGCCCGCCGGGGCGGTCCGGCGAGCCAACCCGTACTTCCTGCCGGAGAACCTGGACCGGGGCACCGAACTGATCGCCACCCTGCGGGAGGTGGCCGACGCGCACGACGCCACGCCCAGCCAGATCGCCCTGGCCTACGTGCTCCGCCACCCCAGCGTGGTGGCCATCCCCGGCGCGTCGAGCGTGGAACAGGTCGAGCGCAACGCGGCCGCCGCCGAGATCGACCTGGCCGACGACGAGCACGCCGCACTGGCCACCGCCGCCCACGCGTTCCGCCCGGTCACCGGGCTGGCCGCCGTACCCAAGCTGATCCGCGCCCGCACCCGGAAGTGACCACCATGGACGACATCACCGCACTGATCCTCGACGACCACGCCGCCTTCCGTCGCGGCTTCGCCCGGCTCGACGACGCCCGGGACCCGGCCGAGCTGCTGGCCGTCTGGGAGGCGCTCGCCCTGCACCTGGACATCCACGCCGAGGCCGAGGAGGCCATCCTCTACCCGCACCTCGTCAAGCACGGCGACGACGGCGCGGAGGAGACCGAGGACGCCATCGGCGACCACAACAAGATCCGTGACGCCGTCGCCGAGTCCAGGCTGCACGAGGTGGGTTCGGACGCCTGGTGGGCGGCCGTGTGGCGGGCCCGCCGGGAGAACAGCGAGCACCTGGCCGAGGAGGAGGACGAGGCGCTGCCGGACTTCCGCCGGCACGCCAGCGTCGAGCTGCGGGCCGAGCTGGGACAGCGCTGGCTCACCTTCTACGGCGAGCACAAGAACGGCCGCAACCTGCCCTTCCGCGACAAGGACCCGGAGAAGTACGTCCAGGACCACCGCTGACCCGATCTCCCCGTCGCGGGGGAGTCGGCGGGCCGCTGTCAGGCGGCAGAATGACCGGGTGACGGTCCCGGTCGTGCTGGCGCCGCTGGTGCGCGGGAGCACCTGGCGGCGCGCCGTGTTCCTGCTCCTCGGCGGCGTGCTCGCCCTGCCGTACGCGCTGCTCGCGGCGGCGTTCGCGCAGCTGCTCGGCAGCGCCGACGTGCCCCGCCCGATCGGCGCCGGGCTGCTGCTCGTCGGCGCGGTGCTCGCCGCCGTGCCGGTGTTCCTCGCCGGCAGCCGGGCGCTGGAGATCGCCGCCGCCCGGGCGCTGCTCGCGGTCGACCTGCCCGAGCCCGCCCCGGGCCACCGGATCGACCGGGAGACCCGGCTGCGCGCCGCGCTCTGGATCGCCCTGCACCTGCTCACCGGCGCGCTGGTGCTGTTCGCGGCGATCAGCGCGTTCCCCGTGGCGCTGATCTTCCTCGCCGGGCTGGTCGGCGTCGACACCGGCGCCCAGCCCGGCGACGGCTTCGGCCCGTTCGACCCGGGCCGCCCGGTCGTGGCGGGACTGGCCGGGCTGGCCCTGCTGGTCGCGCTCGCGTACGCGGTCGCCGGGCTGGGCGCGGTCGCCGCCTCGATGGCGCCGGTGCTGCTCGGCCCGGCGCAGGCCGAGCGGATCGCCGCCCTGGAGGCCCGGTCCGCCCGGCTGGCCGAGCGCAACCGGCTGGCCCGGGAGCTGCATGACTCCGTGGGGCACGCGCTGACCGTGGCGACCCTCCAGGCGGGGGCCGCCCGCGAGCTGCTCGACACCGACCCGGAATTCACCCGGCGGGCGCTGCGCGCCATCGAGGAGACCAGCCGCCGCGCCATGGACGACCTGGACCACGTGCTCGGTCTGCTCCGGGAGAACGACGACGGGCGGGTGCCCGCGCCCACCGCGCCGCAGGCCACGCTGGTCGCGCTGGACCGGCTGGTCGCCGACACCCGCGCCGCCGGCCTGGCCGTGGAGTCCCGGGTCAGCGGGGCGCTCGGTGAGCTGCCCGCCGTGGTGTCCCGGGAGGGATACCGGATCGTGCAGGAGGGACTGACCAACGCGGCCCGGCACGGCCGGGGGCCGGTGCGCCTGCGTGTGGCCGTACCCGATGGTCGCCTGGAGATCGAGCTGGTCAACGGGCTGCGCGGCACCACCGGGCCGGGTGGCGGCGGGCGCGGGCTGGACGGCATGCGGGAGCGGGTGCTGCTGCTGGGCGGGCAGCTCACCGCCGGCCCGGAGGGCGACCGCTGGCGGGTCCGGGTCACCCTGCCGGCGCCGAGGGGGGAGACCGGGTGACCATCGACGTGCTGATCGTCGACGACGACGAGCTGATCCGGGTCGGCCTGCGGGCGATCGTGGACGCCCAGCCGGACCTGCGGGTGGTCGGCGAGGCCGCGGACGGCGCCGAGGTGCCGTCGCTGGTGGCCCGGCTGCGCCCCCGGGTGGTGCTCATGGACGTCCGGATGCCGGCCATCGACGGCATCCAGGCCACCCGGCGGCTGCTGGCCGCCTCCGCCGACCCGCCCCGGGTCCTGGTCGTCACCACGTTCGCCAACGACGAGTACGTCTACGAGGCGCTGCGCGCCGGGGCCAGCGGTTTCCTGCTCAAACGGGCCCGCCCGGCCGAGGTGGTGGAGGCGATCCGGGTGGTGGCGGCCGGCGAGTCGCTGCTCTTCCCGGCGGCGATCCGCCGGCTCGTCGGCGCGTATGGCGGCCGGGGCGGCGACGGGCTGCGCGCGGCCCGGCTCACCGAGCGGGAGGGCGAGGTGCTGCGGCTGATGGCCGCGGGCCTGTCCAACCCGGAGATCGCCGACCGGCTCGTGGTCGGCGTGGAGACGGTCAAGACGCACGTCGGCAACGTGCTGGCCAAGCTCGGGGTGCGCGACCGGACCCAGGCGGTGATCGCCGCCTACGAGTCGGGATTCGTGGTGCCGACCGGCTGACCGGTCCCTCCCGTGGGGGAGGCGGTCCACCCCGGCGCGGGAGGGATCCGGGGCCCGTCCGGCCGAGGCTGAGGGCATGACGACAACGACCGATTCCCCACCCCGTCGGGCCGCCCGGACGCGGCTCGACCTGGCCGCCCCGCTCGCCGCCGCCTGGCTCGGCGGCTGGGGCGTGCTCGCCCTGCTCTCGACGCTGACCGGCGCGGGCTACCCGTTCGGCGCCAACGATCCCCACGGCGGCGACGCCGCCGGTCTGCTCCGGCACGTGCCGGTCTCCGTCGGCCCGCCCCTGTTCGCGGCGGTGCTGCTGACCGCGGCTGTCGCCGCCCTCGCCATGACCGGTGCCGCCGGCCGGCCGTCCCGGCCGCTGCGCGTCCTGCTCACCGGATACGCCGCAGCCGTCGCCCTAGCGCTGGCGGTGGTGATTCCCGGGATGCGGGTGCTGGCCCTGCTCGGCTACGCCCCGATGCTGATCATCGGGGCCCCGTTCGGCTGGCCTCCCGTGGACTACGCCGAGGTCTTCGACTGGCCGCTGTTCGCCCGCCTGGCCGCCCTCGCCGGTGGGATGCTGCTGGCCGGCGCGCTGCTCAGCTGGCGGCGCCGGACCGCCGAGGGGGCGCGCCCCGGCTGGACCGCGCCCGCCTCGGCCGCCCGCTGGGGCCGGTGGGCGGCCTGGACGGCGGCGGTCATCCCGGTGCTCTACGCGCTCACCCGGTTCGCCTGGCTGGCCGGCATCCCGCTGGGCATGTCCCGGGAGACGCTCGCCGAGATGCGGGCCGACGGTGCGATCTGGGCCGGCGCCGGGCTGGGCGCGTTCGCCGTGGTCGGCGCGGTGCTCACGCTCGGGCTGGTGGCCCGCTGGGGCGAGCGGTTCCCGCGCTGGCTGCCCGGACTGGCCGGGCGCCGGGTGCCGGTGCTCCTCGCCGTGATCCCGGCCGGCCTGGTCTCTCTCGCCGTGCTGGCGGCCAGCCTCGACCTGCTCGCCGCCCCGGAGTTCGCCGACCTGATCCGCGAGGGCAACTCCGCCGCCCTGCCCATGGCCCTCTGGCCCGTCTGGTCGGTCACGCTGGCCGCGGCGACGTACGCCTACCAGCTCCGCCGCCGGGGCTGAGCGGCCCGGAGGCCGGTCCCGGCACGGGGCGGGGCCGGCCTCCGGCGCTCTCCGGGCGGCGCCCGATTTCTGAGCTAGCGTTGGTCGGGTGACTGCGCCCAACCAGGTTCCCCCGGCCCCGCCCGCCGACCTGCCCGGCACGCTCGGCGAGCTGCGGGCCTCCGGCCACCACCACCGCACGGTCAAGCAGGAACTCCGCGACAACCTCCTCGCCCGGATGCGCGCCGGCGAGGAGCGCTTCCCCGGCATCGTCGGCTACGAGGACACGGTGCTGCCCGAGGTCGAGCGGGCCCTGCTCGCCGGCCACGACATGGTGCTGCTCGGCGAGCGCGGCCAGGGCAAGACCCGGCTCATCCGCTCGCTCGGCGCGCTGCTCGACGAGTGGACCCCGGTGATCCCCGGCTCGGTGCTCAACGAACACCCGATGCACCCGCTCACCCCGGCGTCCCGCGCCCTCGTCGCCGAGCGCGGCGACGACCTGCCGATCGGCTGGCTGCACCGCTCGATGCGCTACGGCGAGAAGCTCGCCACCCCGGACACCAGCGTCGGCGACCTGATCGGCGACGTCGACCCGATCCGGCTCGCACAGGGGCGTACCCTCGGCGACCCGGAGACCATCCACTTCGGACTGGTGCCGCGCACCAACCGCGGCGTCTTCGCCGTCAACGAGCTGCCCGACCTGGCCGAACGCATCCAGGTGGCGCTGCTCAACGTGCTGGAGGAGCGGGACATCCAGGTCCGCGGCTACCAGCTCCGGCTCCCGCTGGACCTGCTCCTGGTCGCCAGCGCCAACCCGGAGGACTACACCAACCGGGGCCGGATCATCACCCCGCTCAAGGACCGCTTCGGCGCGGAGATCCGCACCCACTACCCGCTCGACCTGGAGCTGGAGCTGGCCCTGATCCAGCAGGAGGCCGACCTGGTCGCCACCGTCCCCGAGCACGTGCTGGAGGTGCTCGCCCGGTTCGCCCGCGCCGTGCGGGAGTCGCCGTCGGTCGACCCGCGCTCCGGCGTCTCCGCCCGGTTCGCCATCGCCGCCGCCGAAACCGTCGCCGCCGCCGCGCTGCGCCGCGCCGGCCTGCTCGGCGCCTCCGTCCACGAGGCCCCGGTCGCCCGGGTCGGCGACGCCGTATCGGTGACCTCCACGCTGCGCGGCAAGGTCGAGTTCGAGAGCGGTGAGGAGGGCCGGGAGATCGAGGTCCTCGGCCACCTGCTGCGCACCGCCACCGCCGAGACGTTCCGGGCCCGGCTCGCCGGGCTGGACCTCTCCGGGTTCACCGCGCTGGTCGCCGAGGGCACCGAGATCGAGACCGGCGAACTGGTCTCCTCGGCCGAGCTGCTCCGCCAGGTCGGCACCGTGCCCGGGCTGGCCAAGGTCCTCGACCGGCTCGGCCTCGGCGACGCGCCCACCCCCGAGGAGGCCGCCGCCGGGATCGAGTTCGTCCTGGAAGGGCTGCACCTCACCCGCCGGCTGGGCAAGGACGTCACCGAGTCCGGGCGCACCGTCTACGGCGGCCGGGGCTGACGGTGGCCGGCAACCGGTTCCGGTACGGGCAGTGGCGCGGCGGGCCCGACCCGCTCGCCCCGCCCTACGACGTACGCGCCGCCGTGGACGCGGTCGGCTCGGAGGTCCTCGCCGGCGGCAGCCTGCGGGAGGCGCTGCGCGACCTGCTGCGGCGCGGCCCGCAGGGGCGCGGCGGCCTGGACGACCTGGCCGCCCGGGCCCGCCGGCTGCGCCGGGAGGCGCTGCGCCGGGGCGACCTGGACGGCGCGGTGACCCGCGCTCAGGCGCTGCTCGACCAGGCCCTCGCCGCCGAGCGGGAGGAACTGCGCGGGCGGGACGGCGACGACGCCCGCTTCGCCGAGGCGGTGCTGGACAACCTGCCCCGCTCGACCGCCCGCGCCGTCGAGGAGCTGTCCGGGTACGACTGGGCCAGCGACGAGGCACGCGCCAGCTACCAGCGGATCCTCGACGGGCTGCGCGGCGAGGTGCTGGAGCAGCGCTTCGCCGGGCTGCGCGACGCGGCGCGGGCCGCCGCCGACCCGGCCACCCAGCGGCAGCTCGCCGAGATGATGCGCGACCTCAACGACCTGCTCGCCCGGCACGCCCGGTCGGAGGACACCACCGACGCGTTCGCCGAGTTCATGCGGCGGCACGGCGAGTTCTTCCCGGAACAGCCGAAGGACGTCGACGAGCTGATCGACGTGCTGGCCCGCCGCTCGGCGGCCGGGGAGCGGCTCATGCGGTCGCTGTCGGACCGGCAGCGCGAGGAACTGGCCGGGCTCATGCGCCAGTCCCTCGGCGAGCAGCTGGCCGGGGAGCTGTCCCAGCTCGACGACCACCTGCGGTCGCTGCGCCCCGACCTCAACTGGCGGCGCTCCGAGCGGGTCCGGGGCGACCAGCCGCTCGGCTACGGCGAGGCCACCGGCGCGCTCGGCGAGATCGCCGAGCTGGACGAACTGCTCGACTCTCTCGACCAGGACCACCCCGGCGCCACCCTGGACGACGTCGACGTCGAGGCGGTCGCCCGGACGCTGGGCCGGGACGCCGCCGACGACGTACGCCGGCTGCGGGAGCTGGAGCGTGAGCTGCGCCGGCAGGGCTGGGTGACGCGCGACGCCGAGGGGCTGACGCTCAGCCCGAAGGCGCTGCGCCGGCTCGCCGGCACCGCCCTGCGGCGGGTCTTCGCCGACCTGACCGCCGGCCCGCGCGGCCAGCACGACCTGCGCTCCGCGGGCGCGGCCGGCGAGGTGAGCGGCGCCTCCCGGCAGTGGGAGTACGGCGACGAGCAGCCCCTCGACGTGGTGCGCACCCTCACCCGCGCGGTCCGCCGGGCCGGCCCCGGGGTGCCCGTGCAGCTCGCGGTCGAGGACTTCGAGGTGATGGAGACCGAACGGCGGGCGTCGGCGGCCGTGGCGCTCTGCGTCGACCTGTCGTACTCGATGATCTCCCAGGGGCGCTGGGGGCCGATGAAGCAGACCGCCCTGGCCCTGTCGCACCTCATGGCGACCCGCTTCCCGCAGGACGCCCTGCAGATCATCGGGTTCGGCCGGGAGGCCATGCCGCTGACCCAGCAGGAGTTGGCCGCGGTGGAACCGGACATGGAGCAGGGCACCAACCTCCAGCACGCGCTGCGGCTGGCCGGACGGCACCTGCGCCGGCACCCGGGCGCCGAGCCGGTCGTGCTCGTGGTCACCGACGGTGAGCCCACCGCCCACCTCGACCCGTCCGACGGCGAGGCGTACTTCCACTGGCCGCCGCTGCCGGAAACCATCCAGGCGACCATCCGCGAGGTGGACAAGCTGACCCGGTACGGCGCCACGCTGAACCTGTTCATGCTCGGTGACGACCCGGGGCTGCGGCGGTTCGTGGACGCGGTGGCCCGGCGCTCCAAGGGCCGGATGTTCACCCCCGACCTCGACGACCTCGGCGAGTACGTCGTCTCCGACTACCTCCGCGCCCGCCACGGCCGCCACTGACCCCGCTGTTCCGCCCCCAGCCGCCCTTGACGGCCGCCCGTGCCGATCCGTTCACGTCATCACGTTCGTAGCCGCCGACACAGGCAGCGTCATCCGGGAGTGGATGTCCGGTTCGGCGGCGGCCTCGGCCGCTGAGTGGAACCTCATGTAGGTCTCCGGTGCCCGGATACCTCCATACCGTTCCACCGACCGCCCCGACGTGGGCGGGATGTCCGTTTCGTGAAGTGACTGGCGGCATCCCGGCGGCGGAATGGCCGGCGGGCCGGGGTCGTTGTATCCGGGTGAACGACCGAGGAGCACGCCCCGCCCGACGGGTGACCGGCCCGCACGAGGACCGCGCCCCCGCCCGACGGGGTGACTGGCCCGCACGAGGACCGCGCCCGCCCGACGGGGTGACCGGCCCGCGTGACAGCCCGCCCCCGCGTGACAGCCCGCCCCCGCGTGACAGCCCGCCGAGGCGGGACTGCCCCGGCCGGGAATGACGGTGGCCCGGTGGTCGTTGTACATGGTCCCGGCGCGACGAAGTGGCTTCGCCCCGCGCGCTGGATGATCCCCCAAGACTTTCCTTGAGCGCCTGACGGTGCTTGCGCACGCCAGTTAGAGCCGATCCCCGTCGGCCCGGGTGTGCGCCAACCCCCGAATGGAGCTACTCCCATGAACACGATGCTGCGTAAGAGTGTGCTGGGTATTGCTGGTCTGGCCTTCACCGGTGGGATCTTCGCCGGTCCGGTCGCCGCTCACGCCGATGCCCGTCCGGTCGAGGGCAAGCCGGCTGCCGTGGCGGTGCAGGGTGACAAGCTGATCCCGCACGGTGTGCAGGGCGCCCAGTCGAAGATCGACCTCAACGATGAGCAGTTGGCCAACGCCAAGGCGATCATCGCGGCGACGAAGAAGGCCGGTCTGCCGGAGCGGGCCGCGGTGATCTCGATCGCCACGTCGCTGCAGGAGTCGAAGCTGGAGAACCTGGGCCACCTCGGCGACAAGAATGATCACGACTCGCTGGGTCTGTTCCAGCAGCGCCCGTCCAGTGGTTGGGGTACGCCGGAGCAGATCACCGACCCCGAGTACTCGACCCTGGCCTTTGAGAAGGGTCTGAAGCAGGTCGACGGCTGGCAGGACATGCC